>JAXDIO010000330.1:0-12999 GCA_034663965.1 Thermoanaerobaculia bacterium
CGACTTCGTCAGGATCGGCGTTTCGATTTCGAGGAAGCCCTGCCGGTGCATGTAGTCGCGGACGCCGTGCGCGACGCGATCGCGAAGAACCATGTTTCGTGTCAACGCCGGCCGGCGCAGATCGAGATAGCGATACTTGAGCCGCAGGTCTTCAGCAGCGTCGACTTCATCGTCGATCGGAAACGGCGGCGTCTCCGCGCGGCTGAGAAGCTCTATCGACGTGGCGACGACTTCGACCTCGCCGGTCGCCATCTTCGAGTTCTTCGTCGACTCGGACCGCTCGCGAACGTCGCCGGCGATCCGCACCACAAACTCGGAACGAAGCTCTTTCGCGATCGCGAGCAGCTCCTCGCTCGCACCTTTCGAACGATCGACGACGACCTGCACGATCCCGCTGCGATCACGGACGTCGATGAAGACGAGTTCCCCAAAGTCGCGATGCTTCTGCACCCAGCCGGCGATCGTGGTCGTGCTTCCGGCGTGGGACTTGTCGAGTGTGCCTGCGTAAGTTCTGTTCATGGGACCCGTTCGGCTGACAAGTACTTCTCCTTGTACTCCATGTAGTTCCGCCACGACTGTTCCAGCCGTGCGATCTCATCCATCCTCAGGTCGCGTTTCACTTTCGCGGGAACGCCAACGGCCAGCGTGCGCGGAGGGATTTCCATCCCCTCGCCTACCAGCGCGCCGGCGCCGATCAGCGCCAGCTCGCCGACTTTCGCGCCGTCGAGCACGCGCGAGCCCATGCCGATGAGCGCGCCGCGCGCGATCGTGCATCCGTGCGCGATTACCCCATGCCCGATCGTGACTTCCTCGGCGATCTCGATCGGATGCGTTCCGTTCGTCACGTGCAGAACGCAGTTGTCCTGAATGTTCGTTCGCGGGCCGATGCGAATCGAATGAACGTCGCCGCGAAGCACCGCGCCGTACCAGATCGAGCAATCGTCGCCGAGGGTCACGTCGCCAATCAGCGTGGCATTTTCGGCGACGAAAACGCGGTCGCCGACGCGCGGCGAATTGCCTTCGTAGGACCGGGAAATCATGGCGGCGGACTGTATCAGCAGGGAGTAGGGCGTGGGGAGTAGGGAGTGGCAAGGCTCGCGATCAGAGCTCAATCTCCAACTCCAACGTTTCCACTCCCCACTCCCGACTCCCTACTCCCCGCTTACAATCTGCGCATGCCGCACGCCATCCCGTTCCGCAACCGCGCGCACGAAGTGTCGCGCATCGAGGCCTTCAGCGACGTCATCTTCGGCTTCGCCATCTCGCTGCTCGTGGTCTCGCTCGAAGCACCGAAAACGTACGAGCAGATGCTGGAGATGCTGCACGGCTTCCTCCCGTTCGCGATCTGCTTCTGGCTTTTCATCGACATATGGTTCGAGCACCACCACTTCTACAAGCGGTACGCGCTGCACGACAAAATGACGATGTTCCTGAACACGCTGCTGCTCTTCGTGATCCTCTTCTACGTCTATCCGTTGAAATACGTCTTCACGCTCTTCACCGCCGGCATCCTCGGCGAGCACGTCGAGGTGCCGCCCGGCGGCCAGACATTTCTCTTCACGATCTACGGCATCGGATTGACGTCGGTGTTCTGGATTCTGGCCGCGATGTATCGCCAGGCGTGGAAGAAGCGCGACGAGCTGCAACTGAACGAGGTGGAGGTCATCGATACGCTTGAAAGTGTCTACGACAATTTCTTCATGGGCGTGTTCGGGATCATCTCCATCGCGCTGGCGCACACGCGCTTCGTTGGACTGGCAGGACTGATCTACTTCTTCATCGCCATCCCGAAGACGATCGTGCCGTGGGTCATGGGTGCGAAGCGGCGGAAACACGAGGAAGCGATGCTCGCGGCTTAGATTCTCAACGCCACAAGCGCCACGTCCATCCGCCCCAAATCAGTCCCCACAAAATCGCGATCGAGGCCACGCCGATCGTGGCGGCCGTCGGGCCGAAGCGGTCGGACGCGATTCCGGCGCCGAGGCTGGAGATGGCCATCGTCAGCGTGACGAATCCCCAGTCGGCGCCGAAGACGCGGCCGCGGATCCAGTCCGGCGTTTCGCGCTGCAGGCCGTACGTCGAGGTCTGCCATTGCGCGCCACCGCCGAGGTGCGCGGCGAAGACGGCGATGCTTCCCATGAGCAACGAATGCGACAGGCCGAGGCACATGTAGCCGATGCCGAAGAGAAGTACGGCCGGACCGATGAGCCGATACTGCAAATCGTCGCGTCGCGAGCCGAGAGCGCGAAGGAGGAATGGTCCGAGCAGAGCGCCGAGTCCGCGCGCGGCGAAGAGCAGTCCGATGCCGAATGCGCCGGCGCGGAAGATCTCCTTGCCGAAGACGCTGAGCATCGCCACGACTCCCGCGCCGAGGCCATAGCCGCCTTTCGACGTCAAAAGCGCAAGCACGCGCGGATGCGATTTCGTGTAGCGCAGCGTCTCGCGCACCGACTCCATCAGCGGCGGATGTTCCTGATGCCGCTCCTCCGCAAATTGCGCGCGCATGCACCAGAGGATCGCCGCCGAGGCGAGGAAGCTGAGCGCGTCGACGACGAAGGAGACGTCGCGTCCGAATCGCATCGTCACCGCGCCGCCGATGCCCGCGCCGACGGCGAGCATCGTTCCCCACGTCGATCCCATCAACACGTTCGCGACGTGCAACTCGTCGGTGGCGACGATGTTCGGCAACGCCGCCTGCGACGCCGGTTCGAAGTACGCGGAGCCGATGGAGATCGCGATCACACCCGCGTACGCAAATGGCAACAGCGCCGGCGTTCGTGCGAAGAGCGGCAGCAGGCATGCGCCCGCCCGCAGCAGATCGACGACGATCATCAACTTGCGTCGATCGAGTCGGTCGACCGCGCGGCCGGCAATCGGCGTCACCAGAAAAATCGGCAGCGTCTGACAGAGCAACATCAGCGACGCGAGCGTCGCCGAGCCGGTGAGCTGCAACACGAGGTCGAGCAGCGCGACGGTCAGGAACCAGTCGCCGCCGAGCGAGATCAGCGACCCGAAGTAGAGCAGCCGGAAATCGCGATTGGTCCGCAGCAGGCGCCACATGCGGCGCGCATGCTACCCCTCCTCTGCGATGGGATGGATCGCCGGCGCGACGCGGTCGTACGTCAGAAACGAATACGGATAGTCGTTCTTCGCGTCGGATTCAAAATCCTCGCGATCGGTGAGGCGCCATTCGTTGACGTCGTCGAACTCGGGAAAGTACGTATCTCCGCGCACGTCGGCGTGAACCTGCGTGACGTACATGCGCGTGGCGCGATGCATGGTCTGACGAAAGATTTCCGCGCCGCCGAGGATGAAGACTTCGTCTTCCGTCGCCGGAATCGCGGCGAATGCTTCATCGATCGTCGCCACCGGAACGACGTTCTCCTGCGCTTCGATTGGCGACCGGCTGATGACGACGTTGGTCCGTCCCGGCAGCGGCTTGCGTCCGATCTCATCGAACGTCTTCCGTCCCATGACGATGTGATGCCCCATCGACAGCGCCTTCAGCCGCTTCAGATCGCCGGACAGATGCCACGGCAATTTGCCGTCGCGCCCGATGACGCCGTTCGTCGCGACCGCGACCAGGAAGGAGATGCGCATGCGGCGCGGATGATATGCCGACTGTGCGAACCTACACCGCGATCGGCGCTTTGATGCTCGGATGCGGGTCGTAGTTCGCGAGCGTGAAATCGGAGAACTGGAAGTCGAAGATCGACGTCACGGACGGATTCAGCATCATCGCCGGCAGCCGACGCGGGTCGCGCGTGAGTTGCTCGCGGGCCTGATCGAGGTGATTGCTGTAGAGGTGGACGTCGCCGAAGGTGTGGATGAAATCGCCGGGCGCGAGGTCGCAGACCTGCGCCACTATCATCGTCAGCAGCGCGTACGAGGCGATGTTGAAGGGGACGCCGAGGAAGACGTCGGCGCTGCGTTGGTAGAGCTGGCAGGAGAGCTTGCCGTTCGCGACGTAGAACTGGAAGAGCGCATGACACGGAGCGAGGGCCATGCGGTCGATGTCGGCGACGTTCCAGGCGCTGACGATGTGGCGGCGGGAGTCGGGATTCGTTTTGATCTGCTCGATGACTTGCGAAATCTGGTCAATGTGCTGACCATTCGGCGCGGGCCAGGAGCGCCACTGGTATCCGTAGACCGGACCGAGCTCGCCGTTCGGATCCGCCCATTCGTCCCAGATGGTGACCTTGTTCTCGTTGAGGTAGCGGACGTTCGTCTCGCCGCGCAGGAACCATAGCAGCTCGACGATGATCGAGCGCAAATGCACTTTCTTCGTCGTCACGAGCGGAAATCCGGCGCCGAGGTCGAAGCGGAGCTGGCGTCCGAAAAGGCTGAGCGTGCCGGTGCCGGTGCGGTCGGATTTCGGTGTGCCGTGGTCGAGGATGTCGCGGACGAGGTCGAGGTATTGCTGCATGCGCCATTCTAACCGGCACGGCCGGTAGCGTTGGCCGCCCAAGACCTATAATCGCGCGCCTCGCATGCTCCACGTCATCAACCGCACTCTGCACATCGGCAACGTCTCCGCACCCGATCTCATCGAACGCTACGGCTCGCCGCTCTACGTCTACGACGCGGAGGTGATCCGGCGGCAGATCGAGCGCGTGCGGCGCGCGTTTTCGGCGCTCCCCTTCCGGCCGTTTTACGCGATGAAGGCGAACGGCGCGCTGGCCATTCTCGATCTCGTACGCGGCGCTGGATTCGGATGCGATTCGGTGTCGCCGGGTGAAATTTTCATCGCGCGGCAGGCTGGCTTCACGCCCGACAACATCTGGTTCACCTGCTCGAACGTTTCCGACGAAGATCTGCGCGGCATCGGCGACGAGCGGATCGTGATCAACGTGAATTCGATGTCAGAGATCGATCGCATTCTCGCGCTCGACCTGCGGAATCCGATCGCGCTGCGCGTCAACACCGACATCGGCGCGGGACATCATGTCGATGTCGTGACGGCCGGCGGCGGCGTGAAGTTCGGGATCGATCTGGCCGAGGTTGATGCGGCGCGGATGGTGGTCGAGGATAGCGGGCGGAAGGTTGTCGGCCTCCACGCGCACATCGGCTCGGGCATCGACAGCATCGCGCCGTTGATCGAATCCGCGCGGCGGCTGCTCGATCTCTCCACCGATTTTCCCAACCTTCGCTGGATCAACTTCGGAGGCGGGATCTCGGTGCCATACGAACCGGGCGCGGCCGAGTTTCCGATCGACGACTACGGCGCGGAGCTGATGCGCATCGCCGACCGCCTCCTTCGCGCGCGTGACCTCGACGCCATCCTCGAGCCGGGTCGCTATCTCGTCGCGGAGTCGGGAACGCTGCTGTCGCGCGTGACGTCGCGGCGCATCAGCGGCGGACAGTGGTGGATCGGCGTCGATACAGGATTCAATCACCTCGTGCGGCCGTCAAAGTACGGCGCGTATCACCACATCGTGAATGCGACGAATGGGTCGTCAGCCTCGTTGCGCGAGACGTTTGACCTCGAACAAATGAGCGAAGACGTCGTCGTGGCCGGCAACCTGTGCGAGTCCGGCGACGTCTTCACGCGCGACCCATCCGGCCACGCGATCACGCGCAAGATCGATCGGACGAACGTCGGCGATCTGCTCGCCTTCTGCGACGCCGGTGCGTACGGCTTCTCGATGGCGTCGCTCTACAACGCGCGGCTGCTTCCGGCCGAGGTGATGATCGACGGCGACGATGGACGGCTGATCCGCGACCGGCAGACGTTCGATGATCTCGTGAGAGGAATGAAATGAAAGTCAGAAGGCTGAAGGCAGAGGGCAGAAGTGTGTCGGCGACCGGCAGCGCGCGATTTTCCTTCTGCCTTCTGCTTTCTGCCTTCTGCCTCCTCGCAGCCGGCTGTGCGACGCAACCCAAACCCGCCATGCTCGATTTGAAAATCATCAACGGACGCATCATCGACGGCACCGGCGCGCCGTGGTATCGCGGCGACGTCGGCGTGCGCGGCGACACGATCGTTTCGATCGGCGATCTCTCGAATGCTACGGCGACAAACACGATCGACGCGCACGACAATGTCGTCTCTCCCGGCTTCATCGATCTCCTCGGGCAATCGCAATACGCGGTGTTTCAGGATCCGCACCTCGAAGCGAAGGTTCGTCAGGGCATCACCACCGAAGTGACTGGCGAAGGAAGTTCGCCCGGACCGCTGAGTCAGAAGCAGATCGACGCCGCCAACCCAACCAACCGGCCGAAGTGGCACACCCTCGGCGAATGGTTTTCGCTGCTCGAGAAAAACCGCAGCGCCATCAACTTCGCGCTCTTCGTCGGTGCCGACAACCCGCGCGAGATGGTCATCGGCGACGTCAATCGTCCTCCGACCGCCGATGAGATGCGCGAGATGGAGGCGATCGTCGATCAGGCCATGCGCGAAGGGGCGATCGGCCTGTCGACGTCGCTGATCTACCTGCCGGCCATGTATTCGACGACCGACGAGATCGTGAATCTCGCGCGCGTGGCGTCGAAGCACGGCGGCGTGTACTTCAGTCACATTCGCGACGAAGGCGACCACATCGACACTGCTCTCGATGAAGCCTTCCGCATCGGCCGCGAGGCGAAGATCCCCGTCAACATCTGGCACCTCAAAGTCGGCGGCGCCCCGAACTGGGGCCGTATGCCGCACGTGATCGAGCGCATCAACGCCGCGCGCGCCGAGGGGCTCGACGTGGCGGCGAATGTGTATCCGTACGCGGCGTCGTCGACGTCGCTCTCGACGCTCGCTCCCGACTGGTCGCTGGAAGGCGGCTACAACGATTTCAAGAAACGTCTCGCCGACCCCGCCGATCGCGCGCGCATCGCCGACGCGCTACAGAAGCAATTCACGAAGCGCGGACCGAAAGGCATCTACATCACGCGCATCGGCAATCCGTCGTTCGTGCAATACGAAAAACATTTCGTCGAAGAGATCGCGACGATGATGAACGTCGCGCCCGACGAGGCGATGATGCAACTCTTCGCGAATACGACCAGCTCCCCGAGCGTGATCTTTTTCTCGATGAACGAGACTGACGTGCAGACCGCGCTACGGCAATCGTTCGTCTCGATCGGCTCCGATTCCGGCTCGCCGACTCCCGCCTCGCGCGCCGCCGGCCAGGCCGTCCACCCCCGAGCCTACGGCACCTTCCCGCGCGTCCTCGGCCACTACGTCCGCGACGAACATCTCTTCACACTCGAGGAAGCGGTGCGCAAAGCGACGTCGCAAGCCGCCGACCGCACGAACCTCACCAACCGCGGCGTCCTTCGTCCCGGCATGAAGGCAGACGTCGTGGTCTTCGATGCGGCAAAGATCCGCGATGTATCGACGTACGAAGATCCGCACCATTTCAGCGAAGGCATCCTCGACGTGATCGTCAACGGTTCGCCGGTCCTTCGCGATGGAGCGATGACGAACGCGCTGCCAGGTCGAGTTCTGCGTGGACGAGGATACAAGCCGTAACTGATGGAGCGCTGGCGTCCTCGCCGGCTGGCTCGGCTGCGTCTCGCTGCCGAACCGGCATAATCGCGACATTCGCCTGATAACCAAGCGGCGTAGGAAACACCGCTTCGTTATCAGCGAGATTTTTCGACATTGGCGGGCTGGCAGCGAGACGCAGCCAGTCCAGCCGGCGAGGACGCCAGCGCTCCGTTCGCATCCCTGTGGCACAATGCCGCGTTCGTCCATTCATGCAAGACAATTCGACTGAGAAACTGGTCCGGGCCGTCGGCTTCTGGGGCTTGGTGGCGATGTGCATCAATGCCGTCGTCGGCAGCGGCGTCTTCCTCCTCCCCACCGAGTCGTACAAACTGCTCGGTCCCTTCTCGCTCTGGGCGCCGCTGATTTTCGCGCTGCCGGTGTTCATCCTCGTGCTCTGTTTCGCCGAGGCTGCGAGTCATTTCAGCGAGCCGGGCGGCGCGTACTTGTATGCGAAGACCGCGTTCGGCGACTTCATCGGATTCGAGACCGGATGGATGAACTGGCTGGCGCGCGTGACGTCGCTGGCGGCTCTGTCGAACGGATTCGTCGTATCGCTCGCGCGCATCTTCCCGTCATTGGGAACTGCATCCGCACGCATCGCCGTCATTCTGATCTCGATCGGCATCCTTACGGCGATCCACTACCTCGGCGTGAAGTACGGCGCGGCCTCGATCTACGTCTTCACTCTGGGCAAGCTGATTCCGCTGGTCGGCTTCATCGTCGTCGCGCTGATCGCGTGGAAGCACAATCCCATTCCGGCGTCGATGCACCTTCCCGGTGCCGGCACCGACTGGAGCGGAGCAGCTCTGTTTATGTTGTTCGCGTACGCCGGCTTCGAGAACATGGGCGTGCCCGCCGGCGAGTTCCGCAATCCGCGCAAGGAGTTGCCGCGCGCGCTGCTCGTCGGGACGCTGGCTATCGCCGCGATCTACGTCTTCGCGCAGCTCGGCGCGATGTCAGCCCTCCCCGATCTGTCGAAGACCGCCACGCCGATCGCCGACGCCGCGGCCGCGCTGATCGGGCCGCTCGGAGCGATCATCGTCACTCTCGGCGCGCTGCTATCGATGGCCGGAACGAACTCCGGCACCGTCCTCGAAGGCTCGCGCATGCTCTACGCGATTTCGCTCGGGCGTCCGCGCCTGCGCGCCGTCAGCTACGTCCACCCGCGCTTCCGCACGCCAACCGTTGCGATCCTGATTCACGTCCTCTTCGCCGCGGTCCTCGCGTGCGCCGGATCATTCGCGAAGTTAGCGATGCTGTCCGCTGTAGCGCGTCTGACGACCTATCTCTTCACCTGCGCGGCCGTCCCGTTTCTGCGCAAGTTGAATGAGGGTTTCCGGACGCCGGGACTGATCATCCCCATCCTCGGCACGGTGATCTCGCTCGTGCTGTTCTTCACGATGAATCGCTTCAACTTCCTCGCCGCCGCGATCGCCATCATCGTCGGCGCCCTCATCTACGCCGTGTCGCGATCGGGCGCACATGTTGCTCCATCGTAGGCATGGACAACGACAACTCCCTCACCCTTCGCGATACTGCCAACGGCCTTGTCGTCCGCGCCGCCCTGCTCACCCTCGGCGGACTCTTCATCGGCGGCTGGATCACCGCGCTGGCGATGAAAGTGGCCGGCAAAGCGATCCACCTCCTCGTTCTCCTCGGCGCAGGATTGATCATCACCGGGCTTGGAACGTACGAGGTCAAGAAAGTGCAGCGCCGCTGGCAGCGCGACGACGTCAGCAACGTCGCGTAGACGTCAGCGGAACATCCAGATGCACACCGCCGCGGCGACGATTGCGGCGACCGTGTCACCGACCAGCGCGGCCGGGATGGCGTGGCGCGTTTTCTTGACTCCGATCGCGCCGAAGTAGACGGCGAGCACGTAGAAGAGCGTTTCGCTGCTGCCGTAGAGCGTGGCGGCCATGCGCGAGAGCACCGAGTCAGGGCCGTAGCGTTTGATGACGTCGGTTGTCAGCGCGAGCGAGCCGCTGCCGCTGAGCGTGCGCAGAATCGCCAGCGGAAAAAGCTCCGGCGGAAAAATCGTCCGGCTGAGCAGCGGACGGAGCGCGTTCGTGAGCAGGTCCATCGCTCCCGAGGCGCGGAACATGCCGATGGCGACGAGGATGCCGACCAGGAACGGGATGATGCGCACCGCGACCTGGAAACCTTCTTTCGCTCCTTCGATGAAAACGTCGTAGACCTTCACGCCGCGAATAAGTCCGATCAGCGGGATGCCGACGAGGATGACCGGGATGGCCCAGAGCGAGATGCCTTGCAGGATTTCGCGGATCACGGCGCGACCTCGGGTGTCGGCTGTCGGGTGTCGGGTGTCGGGGTTTTTGTGGGGAAGAATCGCTGCAGGAGTTTCGCGGTCGTCACCGCCGCGACCGCACCGCAAAGCGTCGCGATCAGTGTTGTCGGGATGATCGATGTCGGTGCGAGCGCGCCACTAGCGGCGAGCACGCCAATGATCGTGGTGGGGATGAACTGCACGCCGGCTGTGTTCAGGACCATGAACGTCACCATCGGATTCGACGCCGTTTCTTTGTCCGGATTCAGCGTCTGCAATTCCTCCATCGCCTTGATGCCGAGGGGCGTGGCGGCGTTGTTGAGGCCGAGCATGTTGGCGGAGAGACTCATCACCATCGCCCCGATCGCAGGATGCTCGGGCGGCACCTCGGGGAAAAGAATCCGGCTGATCGGGCGCAGGATTTTGCTCAGCATCGCGATCAGCCCGGCCTGCTCGGCCACGCGCATGATGCCGAGCCAGAGCGTCATGATGCCGACCAGGCCAAGCGAGATTTCGACGGCGGTCTTCGCGGAATCGACGGAGGCTTTCGTCAGCGCGGCGGCGTTGCCGGTGAAGATCGCCACGATGAGCGCGATCGCCATCAGACCGAACCAGATGTAGTTGAGCATGCCGCGATTGTAGCTGGCGCGGCCGTGTCGCTTCGCGGACTACCGTAGCCGACGAACCGGCGGGCGCATGGGCTTGGGAGATTCTCGCTGATTACATCTCAGCGTTCGCATACGTCGTGTTAGAACAGTGCGATGAAGCGGAGATCCATCATCGTCATCGCGTTGATCGCGGCCGCGTGCCGCAGGGAAACACCCGCGCCGCCGATCGTGGAGCGGCCGTCGATTCTCTTCATCACGCTCGACACGACGCGCGCCGATGCTGCCGGTCCGGACGCGGTCGGCGTGACGACGCCGTCGTTCAATGCATTGGCAGCGCGCGGGCGGCGTTTCCGCTGGGCCTACGCGGCCGTGCCGCAGACGCTTCCGTCGCACACTTCCATGCTGACCGGCCTCTACCCTGCCGGACACGGCGTTCACGAAAACGCGCGGCACGTTGCCGACACGCAGGTTCTTGTCAGCGAGCGTTTGCATACGGCCGGATATCGCACCGCGGCGTTCGTATCGTCGTTCGCGCTGGCAAAGCGGTTCGGATTAGCGCGCGGCTTCGACATTTACGACGACGAGTTTCCCGGCGGGCGTCCCGAACGGACAGCGCAGGAGACGACCGATCGCGTCATCGAGTTTCTTCGGGAGTCGGGAGTCGGGAGTGGGGAGCCGGAGAAACCGACCCCCTCCGACACCCGACCCCCGACCCCCGACACCCGAAAGAATCAGCCGCTGTTTCTCTGGGTCCATTACTACGACCCGCATTTCCCCTACACGCCACCGGAGCCGTTCCGCAGCCAGTATCCGAAACAGCCGTACTACGGTGAGGTTGCGTCGATGGATGCTCAGTTGGGACGCCTTGCCGCCGCGTTTCAGCAGCAGGTCAAAGGACCGATTGCGATCGTGCTCGCCGGCGATCATGGCGAAGGACTTGGCGAGCACGGCGAACAACAACATGGCGATCTTCTGTATCAGGCCACGATGCATGTTCCGCTCGTGCTGATCGGACCGCGCGTGCCCGCGGGCATCAGCGACGTCGCGGTGAGTACGCGCCGCATCTTCCACACCATCCTCGATTGGGCCGGCATCGACGCGGCGAACAGCCTGCTGAAGGCCGACGCCGAGGTCGTGGCTGGCGAGGCGATGAAACCGTTTCTCGATTTCGGCTGGCAGCCGCAGGTGATGGCGGTCGACGGAAATCGCAAGGCGATCCTGGCCGGCAAACTGGAGGTCTACGACGTCGCCGCCGATCCCGGCGAAACACACGATCTCGCCGCGAACGCGAACCTCTCGCGCAATGCACGCGCGGCGCTGCAGGAGTATCCGATCCCGTCGATGGATGCGCAGCAGAGCGCGTCGAATCTTTCCGCCGAGGAACAGCGCAAGCTGGCGGCACTCGGCTATGTCAGCTCGGTCGCCAAGCCGGTCGTCCGCGCCGATGCGCCGCGGCCGGCCGATATGGCGCCGATGTTTCCGATCCTCGACGAAGCGGCGCGGCTCTTCGTCGGCGAGCACTACGCGCAAGCGATTCCGCTGCTGGAAGAGATCCTCGCCAAAGATCCGCACAACCTCGACTCCGCGTTGCGCCTCGCCACCGCCCACTCCGCCCTCGGCCACGAGCAGGCCGCGCTCGCCGCGTATCGGCGCGCCGAGGTCATCGCGCCGAATTCGGCGGACGTACGGACGTACATGGCGCTGCACTACGCGCGCACGGCCGAATGGCCGAAAGCAGTGCCGATGCTGGAGCGAATCGTCGCCGAAACTCCGGACAAAGTGCCTGCCCTCGAAGCGCTCGCGCTGCTGCGCGAACGGCAGGGGCAGATCGACGACGCGGTCCGTCTGCGCCAGAAGGTCTACACGCTCCGTGCGCCCACGGCCGCCGAACTCTCGCGGCTCGGCGAAATGCAGATGGCCCTCGGCCAGACCGCGCCGGCGATCGAGTCGTTCGAGAAAGCGCGCGCGCTCGCGGGTGCATCGTTCAAGCACGATACGGAGCTCGGAGTCCTCTACCTCGCGTCGCAGCGTTTCGACGATGCACGCACAGCCCTCGACCGCGTGGCGCCGTCAGATCCGAACTACGCGATGGCGCTCTTCAAACGCGCGCAAGTCAGCGTTCTTCTGCACGAGCCGGACGCGCCAGCGCGCATCGCCGCCGCTCGCGCGCACGCGGACGGGATGACGCGCGCGCTCATCGAGCGGGAGCGCTTGTTCCGGTAAAAAGGCGAAGGGCGGGCTGTTTCGCCCGCCCTTCGCGAAGAACAGAAAATCAAAAGATCAGAACTGAATGCGCGCCGTCAGCTGATAGCGGCGCGGCGCGTAGAACGTCTTCGGCTGTGGAGCTTTGACCGCCCAATCCGAACGCACGAATGTAGCGCCCGGCGTCAGAAGTTTCTGTAGCGAGGCATCGGAAATCGAGTTGGGGATGTCGATCACGGGCGTCGAGCTCGTTGAAGCATCCGCTCTCTTGATAAATGCGCTCGGATTCGAGATGCGGGTCTCGTAGTCATAGCCGGTCTGCGAATTCATGACATTGAAGACCGCTACCTGGAACTGAAGATTGAGACCGCGGCTCATGGGCACGTTCTGCGTGTAATTCAGGTCCATCTGATGATGCGAAG
>JAXDIO010000405.1:0-3468 GCA_034663965.1 Thermoanaerobaculia bacterium
TTGCCGATGATCTCGATCTGTCCGCGGTCGGTCACTTCCCCCACCAGCACGCACACTTTGGAAGTTCCGATGTCGAGCGCGACGATGTATTTCTCTTCGGTCTTCGGCATTCGCTGTCTCCTGACTAATTCGTGATCTGCGTTGCAATCGGTTGCTGCGGTGCCACGGGCGCGAGAGCTGCCATGTGGACCGGTTTGACGACGATGCGTCCGGCGAAACGGAGGTCGGCATATTCGATGTCGTGCGCGCCGAGATGCTCCGCGCGCGCGACGGCGTAGAGGTCGCGCCACTTCGCGGAGAGGTTGCCCTCCTCGGCATACACGAACGCGCCGAGCTCGCGATCGAAAAGCGCGAAGCCATTCGGCGCGACCGGCTTGACCTCGGAGATACGCGAGTAAATCTGCGGATCGCGGGCGCGCAGGGCGCGCACGAGCGCAACGCAGCGCGCGAGTTCAGCGCCCGAGGCGTTGGTGATGAGCGGCAGATCGCTATCGCCGACGGATGGCGAAAGCTCAGCGAATGCGACGCCATCTTCGTCAACGTACGTCATGCGATCGCCTGCGGCCGCGAGCGCCACGGCCTCGCGTTCGACGATGCGGATGCGCAGCGTGTCTGGCAGTTTCTTCTCCGCTTCGATCCGTTTGACCCAGCCGAGACGCCGCAAATCGGCCTGCAGCCTCGCGATATCGATGCGAAAGAGGTTCGCGCCGATGTACTGATTCGTCACCGCGTCGATCGCCGCACGCGGCGTGTGCGTGGCGCCGGCGATCTCGATCGCCTTCACCGCGAAACGCGCGTCGCCCTGCGTGTGGCGGTACGCGAGCAGCAATCCGATGACGATGCCGCCGGCAACGACGACCTTGCCCGCGATCGATGCGATTCGCTGAAGCTGAATGCGCCGCTGATTGCGGCGAAGACGCGCCACGTCGGTCGGACGGAAGAAGCGCGGCGAGGTGCTGTCGTAACCGGCCGACATCAGCCCCTCCCCTCGTCCGCACCGCGCACGAGCGCCTCAGCGATTTCGTGAACGTCGCCCGCGCCCATGGCAATGAAAACATCGTTCGGCTGCAGGCGGCGGCGCAGTTCGTTGATGATCTCGATGTGGCTGCGGTCGAGAAATTCAATTTGCTCCGAGCGCTCGGCGATCATCCGCGACGAGATCCCTTCAATCGGTTTCTCGCGTGCGGCGTAGACCGGCGCGACGAAAGCGATGTCGGCGCCGCGCAACGATTCGGCGAACTCCGGCGCGAAATCGCGCGTACGCGAATAGAGATGCGGCTGAAAGAGGGCGACGATCCGGCGCTCGGGGTACCCGCCGCGCGCGGCGTCAAGCGTGGCTTTGATCTCGGTCGGATGATGCGCGTAGTCGTCTACGACGAGCGCGCCGTTGTAGTCGCCGAGAATCTGGAATCGGCGGTCGACGCCGAGAAACTTGGCGATGCCGGCGGAAATCGCGTCGGAGCTGACGCCGAGCTCGCGCGCGACTGCGATCGCGGCGAGCGCATTGCGCACGTTGTGTTCGCCGGGTACGAAGAGTTTGAAGAAGCCGATGCCGTCAACTTCGAATGACGCGCCGCGGTCGTGGAACTTCAGGTTGCGCGCCGTGACATCCGCGCCGGCGCCGAGTCCGTAGCGGATGATCTTCGGATCGTTGCCGCGACCGCGCCGATCGAGCAGCGCCGCGACCGCGGGATCGTCGACGCAGCCGATGATCGCGCCGCCCGGCCGCACGTTCTCGGTGAAGATGCGAAACGCTTCGACGATGTTCTCGAAGCTGCCGTAGTACTCGAGGTGGTCGGCCTCGATGTTCGTGATGACGGCGATCTCCGGCCGCAGCTCGTGGAAGGTGCGATCGTACTCATCCGCTTCGACGACGACGACGTCGCCCTTTCCGTCCTTCGCGTTCGAGGCGATGTTCTGCAGGATGCCACCGATGATGATGGTCGGATCGAGGCCGGCATCTTCGAGGACGGTGGCGATCATCGCGGAGGTGGTGGTCTTGCCGTGCGTGCCGGAGACGCCGACGCCGCGCTTCTCGTTGACGATCGCTGCCAGCAGATCCTTGCGCCGGATGATTTCGATCCCCTGCTCGCGCCCCGCATCAACCTCGGCGTTCGCGCCTTTGACGGCGGCGGTGACGACGACGGCATCGACGCCCTTGAGATGCGCCGCGTCGTGTCCGATGTGCACGCTGACTCCGCGGCCGGCCAGGAGAGACGTGGCCGAGGAGCGTTTGAGATCGCATCCGGAGACAGTTTTTCCGCGCCCCTTCAGGATCTCTGCAATCCCACTCATTCCGATTCCGCCGATGCCGACGAAATGAATGTTCTTAATCTTGTTTAAATTCATTCGGATTGGTAGTTACTAATAAAGGATTTTATTCGCTTCGTTCAATTTTTTCGAGTAAATCAACGATCTTTTTTGTGGCGTCGGGCGATGCGAGCGTCTTCGCAGCTGCTCCCATCGCCGACGTCCGACCGGGATCGTTGACGATTTCGGTGATCGCGAACGCCAGCCGCTCGGGCGTCAGCTCCTTTTCGGTGATGACGATCGCGCCGCCAGCGTGCTCGACGGCGCGCGCGTTCAGCTCCTGATGGTTGTCCGTCGCGGCAGCGAACGGGATGAGAATCGCCGCACGTCCAACCGCGGCGAGTTCGCCCACCGTCATCGCGCCGGAACGGCAGACCACGACATCCGCCGCGGCGATTTCGTCGACGATCGGATCGAGATACGGCACCACGCGCGCGTCAGCAAACGCGGAATCGCGATACGCCTGCTGCACGCGCTCCAGTTCTTTCGGACCGGTTTGATGGACGATGAGAAGGCTCTCGCGAAGTGGAGCCATGAAGAGCAAGGCGCCAGTCATCGCGTCATTGATCGTCCGTGAACCCTGTGAGCCGCCGAAGATGAGCAGTCGCTTGCGGTTGTCTCCGGCCGGCCTTTCGCCAATCGCTTCGAAGAACTCTTTGCGGATCGGATTGCCGGTGAGGACCGCGTCGGAGCGTTTGAGCCGAGGACCGGCCGCTTCGAATGCGATCGCGGCAGCGGTGGAAAAGCGAGCCAGTATCCGATTCGTCAGGCCTGGAAAGGCATTCGAATCGTGAACGAGCGTCGGGACGCCGCGCAGTTTGGCCGCAAGCAACACCGGCCCCGAGGAGTAACCGCCGACGCCGAGGACTACGTTTGGATGATGGCGTCCAACGAGTTTGAAGGCCTGAACGAAACCGGCAGGCAGTCGGAAGAGACCTTTGATCGTATCGCCGAGGCTTTTGCCTTTCAGGCCGCCGACGGAGATGAATTCGAGCGGGAAGCCGGCTTTCGGAACGATCGTCTTTTCGAGACCGCGTTCGGTGCCGACGAAGATGACGCGGCGTGTGGCGTCGCGCGCCATCCACTCCTGCGCGATGGCGATGGCCGGGTAGATGTGTCCCCCCGTCCCGCCCCCGGCGATCATCAACGTCTCCCCCA
>JAXDIO010000402.1:0-6346 GCA_034663965.1 Thermoanaerobaculia bacterium
GCCAACCAACGCCGCCGGCCGTGCCGGCCTGGCGGAGAGGGGGGGATTCGAACCCCCGATACCCGTGAAGGTATAACGGTTTTCGAGACCGCCGCGTTCAACCACTCTGCCACCTCTCCGTGACCTGTCGCTTGCGCAACCCTTGAAAGAACTCCTGCAGAAGCTTTCTCGACTCCTCGGCGGCAACCCCGCTGACCACTTCCAGCCGGTGATTGAGCCGAACATCCTGGACCAAATTTCCGAGCGTGCCGCAAAAGCCCGCCTTCGGATCGGATGCTCCGAAGATCAGCTTCGCGACGCGCGCGTTGACGAGCGCTCCGGCGCACATCGCGCACGGCTCGAGGGTCACCACCATCGTCGTCCCTTCGAGGCGCCAGTCGCCGATGGACTTCGCCGCTTCGGCGATGGCGATCAGTTCGGCGTGCCCGAGGGGATCGCCGGATTCGCGTCGATTGCGTCCGCGTCCGATGATGACGCCGTCGCGATCGACGATGACTGCGCCGACTGGAATCTCGCCCGCCGCGCCCGCTTCTTCAGCAAGCGCGAGCGCCTCGGTCATCCAGTGCGCTTCGTCCATTCGTTCAAAGATTACAACGGCGGGCTCATTGCCCGCCGTCGGATTGCTGCCTGATTTGGTGCACCCAGGAGGACTCGAACCTCCAACCTTCTGATCCGTAGTCAGATGCTCTATCCAATTAAGCTATGGGTGCGAGCAAGCGACGTTAACCGCCCCTGCCGGAATCGCATTCCGATCCGGCGCGGGCGCGCATTCTAAGTCCAGCTGACCGAGGAGGCAAGCCGCAGAAACTGCTTTACGCGGTCCACTCTACTTGCGGTAGACTTTCGTCCCTCAGCACCGTTTTCGCGCTTCCACGGTTGGCCACTGCCTAGCCACCCTTCCCCAGCCAACCGTGGAGGCGCGATGTTTCGGGGCCATGCCACTCGACAAAAACTCCTTTTACGCGCGAACAATGCACACGCCCGACTCGCCGGAGCGGGCTGGTTTGCGCAGCGCGTTACGCGATGTCTCGAAGGCGCTCCTCCCATTGCATCGCGCGCTGATCGACGCCGCGAAAGACGATTACGCGTTCGGCATCGCGCCGGTGAAGCCGTCGCAACTGCTGCAACTTCTGAACGACGATCCGTTTTTCGCGTGGCTGAAGCCGCTCACGGCACTCATCGTCGACATCGACGAGATGGCGCGCACCGACTTTGAGCCGTCGGACATCGACGCGATCTCAGGCCGCGTCGATCGCCTTTTCGGCGCGACGGCCGAGGAGGCGTTCGCAGCGCAGTACATCCCGATGCTGCAGCGCAGCGTGGACATTGCCGCCGGCCATGCGGCGCTTCGCAAAGCGGCGGCGCGACTGCGCGGCGGAACAATCGGCACTGCCGGAAGGCCGCAGTAGCTGCTAAAGTAACGTTTCAGTCACTCCAATACATATGGACTTCTTCACGTTCGACGACGAATACGTCCGGCGTCTGCGCGAGGGCGACTCCCAGACCGTGGACCACTTCTACTCATATTTTCAAAGGTTGCTGCTGCTCAAGCTTCGGAAGCGGCTCCGGTCGATGGAGGAGATCGATGACATACGGCAGGAGACGTACCTCCGTGTTTTTCGCACACTGAAATCGCCGGGCGGCCTTCGCGACGCGAGCAAGCTGGGAGCGTTCGTCAACAGGGTCTGCGATAACGTGCTGCAGGAGTTCTGGCGGAGGAACAACCGCAACGAAGAACCGCTTGGCGACCTGGACTTCATTGGTCAGGAAGACTTCGATGAGGAGCTGATCAGGTCCGAAGACCGCGCCCGTGTCCGCCTCGTCATCAGCGAGCTGCCGGAAAGGGATGCCGCGATTCTCCGTGAGATTTTTCTCAACGAGCGCCCCCCGGACGAGGTCTGCGAACAATTCGGCGTCGATCGCAACTATCTGCGGGTGCTGCTGTACCGGGCCAAGCAGAAGTTCCGCGAGGCCTGGTTGAGGGACCCCGACCCCAGGAGTCCCTATGAAACGGATACGGACAAACCGTCACTACCAAACTGAGAGACGGTAAAGAGACAGACACATGAACCATGAAGATGCAGTGAAATCGATGGCTACCGAGCGCTACACCCTCGACGAAATGGAGCCGGCCGAGCGCGACGCGTTTGAGGAGCATTTTTTCGAGTGCTCCATCTGCGCCGATGATGTTGTTGACTCCGCGAAGGTCGCCGCCGGCGTGCGGGACCCGGTAGATCGGCGTGAGCTGCAGTTGGATCAAACGGTGGTGCCGATGCCCAGGCGATCAAACTGGTGGGCTGTCGCGGCGTCGGTATTTGCCGTGGGGTTCTCCTATCAGTCACTTTGGTTGGTGCCTCACCTGAGGGCGGCCCAAGCGCAGGTGATCACGGTCGCGCCGCTGGCCGAGGCGATTCCACTCGAATCTGCGTCACGAGCCGCGGCCGAAAAGATCGTCCGGATTGTTCGGCGCGACGAAGCGATTCCGCTCACATTCCCTATTGAGACCAACGAGCCGCAACCGCTGTACGTCTGCGAAGTTCACGATGACGCCGGCAAGACACGAGCGTCATTCACCGTGACACGGGCGGAGGCGAACGAGCAGGTGAGGCGAGTTCTCATGCCGCACACACTTCCGAGCGGCGATTACAAATTAGTCATCCGAGGTGGCGAACGAGAGATCGCCGCGTACCCCTTCACAGTGGAGGTTCGGTAACCGCAGAGAGAAGAGAGGAGGCAGTCATGTCATCCACAGCAGCTAGTTCATTCGCGTTCAACGCGAGCGCCCTCGCATTCGGTGGGCGAATTCAGCAACCCAGTTGCAGCGTCATTCCCAGCCAGGGGTCAGTGTTCCTGGCCCCCAGCGGGGGCGAAGGTTACGAGACCATCCGCAATTTTGACTACAAGGGAATCATCACCTTCGACGAGGCCTCGGTCTATGTCGCGGGCAGCGAGCATGGAAACATCCGCAACACGCTTGCGTCCGTGACCATCAAGAACCTCAACGTGTTGAATCTCTTCCATGCGGAATCTCTCTCAAGCCGCGTCAGCTCACGCCATGTTATGGGAGAGGACGAAGGGGAGATCACATTCCAAGGCACGTCGATCGAGAACCTCAGGATCGGAGGCAGGCAGGTTACGGTCAAACTCGATCACGACTTTTATTCGCTCTATCCGACACATGCAGAGCTGACAAAAATGATGGCGCAGCCATTGGAAAATGGGGACGAGTCAAAACAGTCGATCGCGTTGCAGGCACGGGATGGTTCGATTCACGGCTCGCTGGTTGGTTCTATCGGAGGAGACATCCCCGTCTTCAACGAAACTCCGGTTGAGGCACCGACGGCCCTGACGGATCCGAAAAATCCGAAGGACCCGAAGTATCAGGAGTATCAGGATTACCTGAAATACCGGAAGGATATGCGGTGCAAGCACCCCATCTACCGCAACGGCAATGTCGTCACGGTTGCAGAGTTCGGCTCGATCAAGATCGGTGAGCTGATCATCAAGCCGGGAGAGCGCAGGCTCAACCTTCTGCGATTCCAATTCGGTTGCCCGTTTGTAGGGGACGGGAGCGGTCTATGTGTGGCCACTAATGGCACGGACATCCTTCCTCGGGGATGACGAATGGAATGGAAATCCCGCCGTAACCTTGCCTATGCCGCTGTACTCGTCCTGCTGACCAGCACGGCGAGTACAGCGCCTTCGGCGCCTTCAGAAGCGGCGGCCTATTCGGCCGCCTCAAAGCTGTGCGCTCGCGGTCATTGGCTGGAAGCCGAGTCTTTCTTGCGTGAAGCCTTGTCGAAACTCGACGCGAGCGATTCAGACGAGGCGTGGGGTATGCGCGAGCTCTATGGCCAGGTGTTGAGGGCGCGCGGCAAAGTTCCCGAGTCGGTGAAGTTGCTCTCAGCGGACCTGCCACCTCGGCTCCGATCGAGCGCTCTTGCTGTACGTTGGCTGGGAGATCGAGCGATCGCACTAGCGCGCAATCAAGAGGACGCAGCGGCGAAAACCGATCTTGATCGTGCAGAGAGGCTGGCTCGCGCTCGCCATCCGGAACTGCTCGATGAAGTCATGTGGTGGCGAGCCAACCTCGCCTTCACGGCCGGCAAGTCAACAAAGGGCGAAAAATTCATTCGTGATGCCCTGCGCCTTGCGCATCTCTATCACCACCGTAAAATCGAAGCTGAGCTTCTTGCAACCGTCGCGGCACTTTCTACGAAGCTCGGGCGATATGACCAGGCGATTCAAACCGGTACGACGGCTCTTGCGCTCGCGACTGCCATGGGCAATGACGGGCTGATCCAAAAGACTGAAGGCAACCTGGCTTGGGTGTACTCCATCCTCGGCGATTATGAGAACGTCAAGTTCTACGCGGACGCCGCGTTGCAGCTCGCGGAAACGCTCGGCGCGGCTCGGGACAGGGTGACTTGGCTGATGCATGTCGGCGATGTGGCACGGCTTCGTGGTGAGTATGCGACGGCGATCGAGTATTACCGCCGTGCCGTTGATCGGGCGAAACAACAGAAACATCCAGATATCGGCGACTACGTCGCCAGCCTTGCGGTCGCCCAGCTGGAGTCTGGTGATTTGAAGAGTGCTCGTCGCAACATTGACGACGCGACCGCTCTTGATCGCGAGAAGAAGGACGAAGAACAGGAGCTTCGCGCAGCGATCGTCGATGCACGAATCGATGCCGCAGAAGGCGACTTTGAGACGGCTATCAGGAAGGTGCGTCAAGTCCTGAGCGCGACCAGGAACACGATGCAAAAGTGGGAGGCGGAAGCCCGGATCGCTCAATTTTCCGAAATGGCACGACGCCCCGCCGAAGCGGAGACGCACTTCCGAAATGCGATCGAGAAGGCAGATCAGGCGCGGCGGCAGATCAAGGATGAAGAGTTCCGGCTGCCGTTTGGTGCGCTCGTCCGCGAGACATACGACGACTACATCGCGCTCCTTCTCGCAAACGGCCGTGCCGACGAGGCTCTCAGCGTTGCCGAATTGGGCCGCGCACAGAACCTCGAGGACGCGCTCGACGCGCGAACGAAGATTCATCGGGTCGATCCGAAGCGCGTGGCCCGGAAACGCCACGCTGTCGTTCTGTCGTATTGGCTCGCGCCAAAGCAGTCGTACGTGTGGACGATCACCGGTACGTCAGTCGAGGTGTTCAAGATGCCGCCGATGAAAACGATCGAGCAGGCAGCGGAGGTGTACGGTAAAGAGCTCCAGAGGCTCGGTTCTTCAGAACAGATGCGGGTTGACGGTTCCTCGTTGTATCGGCTTCTTGTTCTGCCGGTCGCCAGTCGCATTCCTCACAACGCCCGCGTCATCGTCATCCCCGACGGCCGGTTACATGCCTTAAACATGGAGACTTTGATCGACGCGAAGGGACACTACTGGATCGAGAACGTCACAATCGAAACAGCTGCATCGCTGGAATTGCTGGATCGCCCGCAGACGAACGTCACGTCGGCATCGATGCTCCTCGTCGGCGATCCGCCGTCGCCCGATCCCGCGTTTCCACCCTTGAAAAAGGCTGCTGAAGAAATCGAGCTCTTGCAACGTCACTTCCCCGCTGCCTGCAGAATTCTCCAAGGGCGGGAGGCTACTCCGAACGCCTACGAAACAGCGACTCCGGGCCGTTATGGCTACATCCATTTCGTCGCTCACGCGGTCGCCACGCGCCAACGGCCGCTCGACTCCGCCGTCATCCTGGCCCGCAACGGCGATTCGTACAAGCTCTACGCGCGCGACATTCTCAAGCATCCTCTCCACGCGCGGCTCGTGACGATCTCCAGCTGTCACGGAGCGGGAACACGCGCCTACACCGGTGAGGGCCTGGTCGGGCTCGCATGGGCCTTCCTCCACGCCGGCGCGCACCAAGTCATCGCCGCGTTGTGGGAAGTGAACGACAACGCTACGCCGAAACTCATGGACGATCTCTACGCCGGCATTCGAGCCGGACAGGATCCCGCTACCGCCCTTCGCAACGCCAAACTCAAGCTCGTTCACAACAAATCCGTTTTCCGGCAGCCGTTCTACTGGGCACCCTTCGTTCTCTACTCCGGTTCGTAGGCTCTCTTCCGCCGCTATCATCGCCGCGTGACGAAGAAGCACATCGCCGCGTTCATCCTCTTCGCCGTCCTCACCGTCTTCATGACGTGGCCGCTGACGCCGAACGTCAATCGTGCCGTCTGCTTTCCGGGCGATCCGTACATCACTACCTGGATTCTCGACTGGGACTGGCATGCGACGTTTCATCAGCCGGGGAAGCTGTTCCAGGCGAACATCTTTTATCCCGCGAAGTACGCGCTGGCGTTCAGCGAGAACCTCTACGGCATCGCGGCCG
>JAXDIO010000414.1:0-3062 GCA_034663965.1 Thermoanaerobaculia bacterium
AACGATCTCCTCCAACCAAAGGAAATTGATCATAGTGACGAGGCCACTGCAAGTCAATCCGAGCAATCCACGCCATCCGCCGGTCATCGCAACAGGCACCGCGAACGCGATCCAGGCGGCCACGGCGATGAGGCGGATGCGCCGCAAAACGACGGGCGCGGCTTCATCCTGAGCTGCCGCCATCGTGCGTCATTCTTTCCGCAAACCGATCCGGAAAAGGTTGATGAATGCGGCGATGACGCCGAAGCCGGTGAAGATCCAGGTCAGCCACGGACTGGTGTGGAAGAGTTTGTCCATCCCCCAGCCCCACGCGTAGCCGAGGCCCATGGCGATTGGGAACATCAATCCGATCGACGAGGCCTCAAGCAGCGTTTCGTTCTGGCGGAGTTTCTTGTTGTCGTTATCGTCCGGCATGGGGAGTGAGCGCCGCGCGAGCGGCGACGTGGCTGGACGAGATGATGACCTGATCGATCATCGGCGCCGGAAGGATGCCGAGGGCAAGGGTGACGATGAGACAGACACCGGCCACAATCTTCAGCGGCGTGGTGATCGCGAACTCCGCTTCCACTCCTTCGCGCAGGTACATCGCGACGACGAGCCGGAGGTAGTAGAACATCGACACGGCCGACATCAGCACGGCGATGATAGCGAGCCATCCGAAGCCGGCCTGCACGGCGGCGGCGAAGAGAAAGTACTTGCCGATGAATCCCGCCGTCGGAGGAATGCCGCCGAGGGAGAGCAGGAAGATGACCATGGCGAAGGCCCACAGCGGCGCGCGGCGGCTGAGACCTTCGAAGTCGTCGACGCGCTCGCCGGCGTACTGGTTGCGGCGCAGCATCAGCACCGTGGCCCAGATGCCGAGGTTCGCGAAAACGTAGACGATCGAGTAGACCAGGATGCCGCGCAGCCCGAGCGCGTTGAGTGAGATGACGCCAAGGAGAATGTAGCCGGCGTGCGCGATCGACGAGTAGGCCAGCATCCGCTTGACGTTGTCCTGCGTGAGCGCGGCGAAGTTGCCGAGGATCATCGAAAGCGCGGAGATCGTGGCGAGCACGTAGTTCCACTCGAGGTGAAAGTCGTGCAGGCCGACGTAGAAGATGCGCGCGAAGATTGAGAAGGCTGCGGCTTTGGAGGCGGTGGAGAGGAACGCAGCGATCGGCGTCGGTGCGCCTTCGTAAACGTCGGGCGTCCAGACGTGGAACGGAACCGCGGCGATCTTGAAGCAGAGCCCCGCGCCGAGCAGCATGATCCCGAACATCAGCGCGTCGTTGGTGATGATCGTCGACATGGCCGCAGCGATGTCGAGCAGGTTGAGCGATCCGCAGACGCCGTAGATGAGCGAGATTCCGTAAAGCAGAATCCCCGAACTCACCGCGCCGAGGATGAAGTACTTCATCGCGGCCTCGGTGGACTTCAACTCGCTCTTGTAGAAGCCGGCCAGGATGTAGCTGGACAGAGAGAGCAGCTCCAGGCCGATGTAGATGGTGATGAGGTGGACGCCCGAGGCCATGAACATCATGCCGCAGAGCGCGAAGGCGAGGAGCGAGTAGTACTCCCACGGCGAGTAACGCGACTCGGCCAGAAAGTCGTCGGAGAGCAAAACGAGCATTCCGATCGCGGCGATGAAGAGGAGCTTGAAAAAGATCGCGAAGCCGTCCAGCGCGAACATCGCCTGCAGTTGGCGCGATTGGTCGATGACTTCGACGGCGTGCGAACAGGCGATCAGCGATACGGCGGTGAGCGCGAGGAGCACGAGCATCATCCACTTCGCCGGCAGCGTCGTGCGGCTGCCCATGACCGGCGCGAGAAGCAGCGCCGAGGCGCCGATCGTCAACACGATCTCCGGCAGCAGGTAGATGAAGTCGTTCCAGGTCATCGCGTGGTCTCGACCGCGCTGACCACTACGGGCGCGGCCGGCGGGTATTCAATCGGTCGTTTGTCAAAGTACGTCGGATCGACTTTGCGGACGACGTAGTTGACCGGCTCCTCGATGATGTCGAAGAAGACGGCCGGCTTGATTCCCATCCACACCATGATCACGACCAGCGCGAGCAGCAGACCGAGCTCGCGGCGGTTGACGTCGAGCAGCGTCTTGTTCGCGGGGTTGTCGAGCGGACCCCAGAAGACACGCTGGTAAAGCCACAGCAGATACGCGGCGCCGAGGACGATGCCGACAGCGGCGAACGAAGCCCAGACGATGGAGCGGTTGGCGGCGCCGAGCAGAATCGTGAACTCACCGATGAATCCGTTGAGTGCGGGAAGTCCCATCGACGAGAGCGCGGCGATCAGAAAAAGCGTCGCGTACATCGGCATCTGCTTCGCGAGGCCGCCGTACTCCGAGATCAAGCGCGTGTGCCGCCGCTCGTAGATGATGCCGACGAGAAGGAAGAGCGCGCCCGTCGAGATGCCGTGGTTGATCATCTGCAGCACGGAGCCTTTGAGGCCCATCGGATTCAGCGCGAACATCCCCAGCATGACGAAGCCGAGGTGCGAGACCGAGGAGTACGCGACCAGCTTCTTCATGTCCTTCTGCACGAGCGAAACGAGCGCGCCGTAGATGATGCCGATGATCGACAAGACGACGATGGGGATGATCAGCTGCTTCGTTGCGTCGGGCAGGATCGGCAGCGCGAAGCGCACGAATCCGTAAGTGCCCATCTTCAGGAGGACGGCGGCGAGGATGATCGAACCCGCCGTCGGCGCCTCGACGTGCGCGTCGGGCAGCCACGTGTGGAACGGGAACATCGGGACCTTGATGGCGAAACCGAGGAAGAAGCCGATGAAGATCCAGAACTGCAGCTGCGGCGGGATCAGGTGTCCGATGTTGTGATACTGCAAAACGGAGAATGTCGACGGATTGCCAAGGCCCTTGATATTGAGGAATGGGATGCCGCCGTCGTTGAAGAAGTAGAGCGCCAGGATCGAGAGCAGCATCACCACCGATCCCGACAGCGTGTAGATGAAGAACTTGATCGCGGCGTAGAGCTTCCGCGGCCCGCCCCAGATGCCGATGATGAAGTACATCGGCACGAGCATGATTTCCCAGAAGACGTAGAAGAGGA
>JAXDIO010000033.1:0-5271 GCA_034663965.1 Thermoanaerobaculia bacterium
CGAGCACACCGGAAACCGTGCCCGAGAACGGACCCGACCAGTAGATGCCGAGTGGATTGCCGACGTAGTCCTCGTTCGTGAACTGGCTGCCCGTTTGAACGACCGGCGCCGTGCCCGTCGGCGGCGACGTATCGAACGTGGCCGTCCCGATCGTGCTGCTGGCGAGGTCATTGGCGACTTTGTTGGCTTGATCGGCAGGATCACCTTTGAAGTAGTAGGTGGTTTGAGCCAAAAGTGCCGAGGAAACGAGGCAGATGAACAGGGCGATGACAGCTACACGCGCGCGATTCGGCATGAACAACTCTCCAGTTCGTCGTAAATTCGCTGAAGTTGGTAGCGATGCTACCAAGCTGGGGTGCCGCGAATGCGGATTTCGCGCCTACTTCGGCAAGAAATGGGATTTGGCGATCAAAAAAAAGGCCCGCCGGAGATCGGCGGGCCTTTACTGTCGTTCAGAATTAATGTTATTTGTTCGCGTCCTGGCCGGCCTCGAGCTTCTTGATCATGTTCTCGAGATTCTTCCGGTTACCTTCATCCGGCGCTTGAGCCAAAGCCAGCTTCGCGTACTTCAACGCTTCGGGATAGTTGCCGACCGCGGAGTAGCCGCGCGCCAGTCCGCCGTTTGTCGGCCAGACGCCCGGGTTCCGCTTCGCGTTGAGCTGGAACACTTTCAGCGCTTCCGCGCCCTTCCCTTTGGCGATGAGCTGGCGGCCATACCCGTGCAGATCGAAGACGGTCGTGCTCGGATCGTTCATGGCCTCATCGCGCGATTTCGCGGCGTCGGCGGACTTGCCGTTCGCGTCCTGCGCGTCTGCGAGCGTCATGAGGTTCGTGAAGTTCTTCCTGCCGATGCCGCCGGGAGCGCTGACCGCCGCCTCCGCCCAAGCCATCGCATCCGCTGGATGTTTATTGTCGAGCGCGTAGCGCGCGGCCTGCTGCCACGCGGTGTCGTTGAAGCCCGGCGAGTTGCGCAGTTCGTTGCGGATGGCGGCGACGTAGAGATCGGACGCATTCGGAACGGTGATGTCGATCGGCACCGCCAGCTCTTCCCACTTCATGGCGACGGTGGCGCGATCGTCTTTGCGTTCGGTGAAGTCGAAGGTGAGCACTTCGCGATACTCGGCCTTCTCCGGTTTCGCCTTCACACGCAGCGCATCCTCGGCGGGGTCATAGAAGAAGCTGCCCCACGAGGTGTGGTTCCTCGAGAAGATCCAGGTCCATTCGTCCTGCTGCGGGATGGCGAAGAGTGCGTAGGTGCCGGCGGGAAGGGTGGAGCCGTTGACCTGGATGTCGGCGGAGGTGGTGAAGATGGTGTTGACGTTCGCGCCGACGCGCCACGGACATTCTTTACACGTTCCGAATCCGAGGTTGGCCATGCCGTACGGCACGAGCGCGCCCCAGATTTTTCCGCGGCGATCCTGACCCTGCGGACTGTGAACGTGCGGACTGCTGTAGTCGATCGAAATCGTGACGGGACCGACCTGCTGCGTGACGCTGGCTCGTTGGTTACCACCGGAGGGAGGAAGTGTGATGCTGCCTTGTGCGAATGCGCCGGCGGCCGTCAGGGCCACGGCCGCTGCGGCGAGGAAGTGTTTCATTGGCTTCTCCTTTCGAATGCGCCAATGTACGCACCGCCTCGCCGCGGGTTCGTGAGCGATTGGTGAACATCACCAGATCTTTTCCCACCATTTCTTTTCGGCCGGCGTGACGCTGGCCGTGTCGAGGTGCATCTTCCGGCGCATCTCTTCGACGTTCCATCCAGTCAGCTCGGCCACGTTCGCCGCTTCTTTTTCCTGACGCTCACGCAACTGGCGCCGATACGCGATCGCCGCGTCGCACTGGCCGGTTTTTGCGGGATTGTGAAGAACATACCGCGCCTGAAATGAACGCTCATCGCCGGTCTCCTGAAAGACGAGATCCTCGGGGAAGTGCTCGCGGTCGTAGCGGACGTGCAGCCGTGTCAGGAAGACGTTGCTGCCGGCATCGAGCCAGAAGACGCCGAGCTTGCGCAGTTCATCCTGCGACAGCGGCTCGGATGCGCACGGATCGCACCAGCTCATGTTCCACGCGTACTCGAGAAAGACGGCGCTCATCTCTTCTTTCTTGACCTGCTCGGTGAAGAGCGCTTTGTAGAACGGTGTGAAGTCTTTGCGGACGAAGAGCGGGACGTCGACGTCGCTCGGAAGTTTCACCGTCTTGTAGTTCGTCGTCTCGACGCGGCCTTTGGTCGTGATTGCGTAAACGAACAGCTCCTGCGCGCCGTTCGCGTTCACCGTGCCGAGGCGGATCGGCAGCATGAATTTGGGCGACTCGTACGCGACCTGCAGCGGACGGAGATAGTTGAAGCCGAGCCGGGCCTGCTCGCCGAGGTTCACTTTCGCGACGAAGAAGTGCATGTTCTGACGGATGTAGCTGCCGAGCACGTACGCCGCACCGTTCGGCAGTTTGTAGCCGTTCTCGGTGAGCCACGTCTCCAGTCCGCTGCTCTGTTTGGCGGAGAGGATGAGGATGTCGTACTCACCGACGGTGTACTTCGCCTCGATGGTGACGCCGAGGCTCTTGGCGCGCATTGCCGGAGCACTTGCGGTTACCGTAATCGCCTCCGCGACGGCGTTGCGCATGTCCATCTGCGGCTTCAGCACCGCGCACGGATCGGGATCGAAGTACTCGACGAGCCGCGGCGAGGAGTAGGCGTCGAGATGATCGATGAGCGCTTTCTCGGCGACGTGAATCTGTCCGCGCTCGATCTTCGTCGGGACGGGGATGACGACGGCGAAGTCGCGCGCGCTCCCTTGGAAGTCGTTGGCCATCGTCATGACGGTCTTGTCCTGATCGCGAACGATGACCACCTGCGAGGCGCGGTTGAAGATCTTCGTGTCGCCCTTGGCTACGTAGAAGCCGCAGAACGCGTGTGCGTGCGTCGCTGCGAAAAGCGTGAGGATGAGGATGAAGCTGCGTTTCGGCATGAGTGCCTCCTTAAGCTGCAGTTGCGAGTTGGTGAGGTTGCGGAACGGCTGGCGCGGCGTCGCGGCGCCACGCGTAGCGCGCGGCCGGCAGGAGCGCGTCGATGACGGGGACGAAAATCGCGGCGCCGGCGAGCGACCATAGAATCCCGTTCGTTCGGAAGAGCCGGTAGTTGATGTACCAGCCGCCGAACGCGACGAGCGCGGCGAAGAGGATCCGACCGGCGCGCGAGTCCGGCGTGGTCTTCGGATCCGAAATCATGAAGAAGGTGAAGAGCAGCAGCGCACCGCTCTCCAGCCGGTGAAACGGAATCGCCAGCGGCTCACCGACATACAGAGACCGTCCGATGACGAGCGCGCTCCAGAAAATGATGAAGGCGTACGTGACGTCGCTGCGCGCCGCGCGATTGACCACAAGTCCGCCGATGCACGTGATCAGAAATCCGAAGAAGGCGACGTTTCCCCACTGGCCGGGCGAAACCCAGACGCGGTTCGACAGCAGCATCATCGCGACGATGGCGCCGTTCGTCGGGTTGAAGATGTGTTTGTTCTTAATTCTGATGCTGAACTTGCTGCCGACGGCGATAACCGCCGCTGCGATCAGCAACGCGATCGACTCACTGCGCAGCAGCAGCGATAACGAGAGCCCCGAAATCGCGGCACTGCGAGGATCGAACGCGACGTGCTTGATCCTGCTGCCAATCGCCTGCGTCGCAATCGCGGTCCCGACGAGCAGCACCGAGCGGAACAGCGTCACATCGAAGTTCAGCGCGAAGATACCGTAGAGCAGGAGCACCGTCAGCGCGCCGATCTGATAGAGCCGCGGGTCGAATCGTTTCATGCGCCATTGGATGCGCGTGATGTGCGAAAGAAAACCCTTTCACCACAGAGACACAAAGGACACAAAGAAAACCTTTGTGCTCTCTGTGCCTTTGTGGCGATTTGCTTTTAGAGCAGCGCAGAGACGTCGATCCCTTCACCCTCTACAAACCGCGAGGCCCGCAGCGAGTGGATGTCGATCGAAGTTCGTCCATCGAGAACCAGCTCGGAAAGAACCTGCCCGATCGCAGGCGCGTGCATGACGCCGTGTCCGGAGCAGCCGTTGGCGAGGTAGAGATTTTCGATGGCCGGAGCGCGGCCGAGGATGGCGTGGTGGTCGGGAGACATTTCGTAGAGCCCGGCCCAGCAGGCGTCGGGATCGATCGGGACGTCGCGCAGACATGGAACGCGTGCGTTCGTGAATGCGAGCACTTGCGGCAGCCACGACGCAGCATCGAATGTCGTATCAAAATTCGACGGCGGTGAGTCGGGCCACAGCAACAACACGCGACGATCGCGGACGCGGAAATGGAAGCCATCGTCGGCCCAGACCGTCATCGGCATCGTGTCGTGGAGAACGTCCGTCTCGATCGTTGCCGCCACCTGCCGCCGCAGGGGCGCGACCGGAATGTCGACGCCGAGCGTACCGGCCCACGCGCCGGCGGCGTTGATGAAAATGTCCCCGTGGATATCGCCACGCGAGGTTTCCAGCGCCGCGATCCGATCACCTTCGATGCGCATGCCGCGCACGGTCACGCCGAAGTCGAAACGGACGCCGAGCCGCTGCGACGCCGCGAAGTAGCCGCCGAGGATTTTCATCGCGCGGATGAAACCGTCGGTCGGGCAGAAGGTGCCACCGATGATCGCGTCATCGACGACTGCCGGATTGATCCTTCGCACTTCGTCGGCATCGATGACGCGCGCTTCGAGCAGGCCGCACGCATGCTGCAACTCATTCGCGATCCGCAGTTGCGCCATCGCCGGCTCGCTGCGGGCGATGAAGAGATAGCCGTACGGCCGGTAACCGGAATCGACGCCGATCTCGTCGCTGAAACGAATGAGCTTTTCGCGCGACAGCAACGACAGCGCGATGTCCGCAGCCGTCGCGAATTGCGCGCGAAACCCGCCGGTCGCACGGGGCGTACTGCCCGCGCCGGGTTCATCGCCGCGATCGATCACCAGCACGTTGCGCACGCCGCGAGCCGCGAGGTGATACGCGATGCTCGTGCCGATGACACCGGCTCCAACGATGACGACTGACGGCATGGAGGCGAAGATTATCTCCTGCGAGCGTTCGACAAACGCCTGCGTGTCCTGCAAACTGTCGCTTCCCAGGGAGATCGCGAGGTCCGGTTGGTCCACATCCTCGATTCAACGCGCTACGGTTTTTCGCCGTTTGCGGTGCCGACGCTCGTCACCGCGGCGCTGATGCTGCTGTTCGGCGCGAGCGTGCTGGCGCGCCGCCCGTCGCGCATGGCCGGCGCGTTCT
>JAXDIO010000034.1:0-18199 GCA_034663965.1 Thermoanaerobaculia bacterium
TGGTCGGGGCAAGAGGATTTGAACCTCCGACCTCACGGTCCCGAACCGTGCGCTCTAACCAGGCTGAGCTATGCCCCGGGGAGTGGATGCGCTGAAGGGCGCAAAAAGAGACGCGGATTCTAGGGGAACCGCGCAGCCGGGTCAAACCGGCACTCCCCGATGTTCATTCCGTCAGAACCGCCAGGCGATTCCACCCGAAACGATCAGTGGCCGCACGTTCATCTTCACCGCCGCCGCCGTCCCGATGAAGCTCGCCGTCGACTTTGTTTCCACCGGGATGTAGCGCGCGTCACCGTAAATCCCGAAGCGTTTCGAGAGGTTGCATTCGAGCCCGCCATCGACGACGAGGCCGGTCGGATCCTTGAAGTGAATGCCCGTCGCGGAGCCGGAGACGGAGTGATTCACATCGTGCAGGATCACGTGCGCGACTCCCGCGCCGAGGTAGGGGCGGATCGTGCCGTGCTCGGAGAGATGCCATTGCAGAACCGCCGAAATCGGGAAAAGCTGTGCGCGTCCGAGGTCAGACGTGGCGATGAAATCGGTACCGACGATGCGCACGCGCAGCCGCGACTCCAGCGCCGCCGCCTTCATTTCGACCGACACGCGATCGCTCAGAAAAAAGTTAAGGCCAACGCCGGCGCCGCCGCCCGTTCCGAACTGCGGATCGAATCGCACACCCGGCGTGAACGCTTCGTTGTGTCCGGTGCGCCGGGCGCCCTCGGCATCAATCAGGAAATCGATCCTTCGTTGCGCCACCAGCGGCGCGGCAACGAGGAGTGTGAGAAACGCGATCGTCAGCTTGTACATAGCGGTGACAACCGAGCAAGAACCGTGCGCCCGCGTCCGCCGCACGGAATCCGGGCCTCTCGCGGCCTCGTTTGCACCCGGGAAGGGGGACTTCAATGTCCAAGCGTTTCATCACGTTACTCATGCTTGCCGCGGCGCCGCTTCTCGCGCAGCAGCCGCAGCAGAATTCACAACCATTCGGCGAGAAAGTCGACGTCAATCTCGTACAGCTCGACGCGATCGTGACCGACTCGCGCGGCAATCAGATGCTCGGCCTCGGCAAAGACGACTTCATCGTCCGCGAGAACGGCCAGCAGCAGACCGTCGACACCGTCGATTACTTCACCAATCGCCGCCTGATCACCGAACCCGAGGCCGCCGCGAAGTTCAAAGTCGAACGCTTACATGACGATCGCTACCTGGTCTTCTTCTTCGACAAGATCACCTCGGAGGCGAGAGCGCAGGCAGAGCTGATCCGCGCGCGCAGCGATGCCATGCGCTTCCTCGACGATCATCTCCGCGCCGAGGATAAAGTCGCGGTTGTCGGTCACGATGTGAGGCTGAAGGTCTACACCGATTTCACGTCCGACAAAGCGCAGATTCGCCGCGCGATGAACGACGCCACGAGGTACGGCCTCGGCATCACGAAGAACGCGGCGGGCACCGGTCCGTCGCTGATGCGCAACATGGACATCGACCGCATGATCAATCGGACCGGTTACGTCTACGAGGCGCTCGATCTTCTCGGCGATGCGCTTCGCCCGATTCGCGCGCGCAAGGACGTGATCCTCTTCTCGAACGGCATCGTCGGTCCGGACGAGGATGTCCGCGGCGGTGTCATCCTCAACCGCAGCCGCTATTACGATCCGATGATCGAGTCGCTCAACAGCGCCGACGTGACGCTGTATCCGATCTCGCTCCAGGACGGCATCGACGTGCCGCAGTTCGTGCACCAGAATCTGGCGTCGATGGCCAGCGACACGAACGGCCAGTATTTCCGCTTGCACACGAGCTACATCTCTCCGCTGCAGCAGATCGAAAAAAAGACGGCAGGCTATTACCTGATCAGCTACTACACAAAGAAGCGCCCCGGCGAGCACGGATTTCAGAAGGTGAATGTCGCGCTACGCAACCCGGAGTTCAAGATCAGCGCAAGATCGGGCTATTCATACGGGGAGTGAGCGTAGCGCCGGCGGCTCGCCGGCTGGACCGCCAGCGGCTCGCTGGCAGGTCTCGCGCGGAACGCGCCGCCGAGCCGGCGGCGGTCCAGCCAGCGGGCCGCTGGCGCTACGTGGCTACGCCTTCAACCTCACCCTCTCGCCCGGCGATAGTTGGGCGAGTTTCCACAAGTCCTCGGAGACCACCGTCGCCGGCTGCAGGTAGCCGCCGGTGACGGGATGGTCCGGGCCCATCGCTACCAGCGTTCCGTCGGGATGCCATTGCAGCGTCCCGAACTGCATCCCGCATGAGGGTAACTCGCGTGGCGGTGGCTCGCCGGCTGGCGTGTCGCCGACGCGGCGAAGGCGAATGCCGACGCGATTCAACTCCGCCGTCACTTCCCACTCCTCGGGTAGCGGCGGCGCATCGTGCGGCCCGGCGATGATGCGGATTGTGTTTCGGTCGCTGCGGTCATCGACGTGCGTTCGATTCGCGATGCCCCGAACCGCGGCGACACGCAGCGACATCCCGCCCCGCACAATCGTCGGCGCCTCGGCATAACGCGAGCGCATCTCATCGATGCCGCCTTCGATGGCGAGGTAGCCACGCAATCCGCCGTGAAAGCGTCCGAGGTTCAGCTCCTCGCCTGGCAGCAGCATGAATGTCTGGACGTTGCCGTCGCTGTCTACGAAAGCCGCGCGCCGCGACGTCAGAAACCGCAGGAGCGGCGCGACGAGCACGCACTCCAGCAGCGGCGCGTCATCGACATTGCCGACGGCGCGATTCGCAAGCGCCGCGGCAGATGCGTCGAACGGCCCGCCAGGCGAGACGCCGTAATCGGCGCGCTTCCAATCGCGCGCGCCGACGATCGTGGTGAGTTGACCCGGTGCGATGACCTCGGCCAGAACTTCGCCGGTCGCTTCGAAATGCGACGCCGGCTGCTCGTCGAAATGCGCGATCGACGCCGGACGAATCTCGATCACATCGCCCGGCGCGAAACGATTCGGCGGGTCGGCGTCGGGATTCCAGAGCGTCGCATTCGTACGCCCGAGGAGGTTCCAGCCGCCGGGCGAATCGATCGGATAGAAGCCGGCCATCGCTCCTCCGATCGCAAAACTTCCGCGCGGAACGACGTTGCGTGAACGCGTCCGCCGCGGCATCCGCCACGCCTCCGGCCACCCTTCGAGATACGCGAAGCCGGCGCGAAATCCGAGGTAGCGCGCGGTGAGGCGCAGCGACGGAACGGTTTGCAGGAACGCATCGCGTGTGATGTGAACATGCGCTAGGAACTCGTCGAGATCGGGGCCGGAGAAATCGACATCCATGACATGCGTTCGCGGCTCGAACGCGGACGGCGGCACATCATCGAAATCGATCGATGGTTCACCGTCGAAAACGACGTACAACGACTGCTGCCCAACGATGCAGGCAACGACGTTTGTTCGCACACGCAATGACTCCGCGCGCGCGTGCAATTCGGCCGCGGCAACATCGGCGGCGAACTCGGCCAATAGCCCTCGATCGCCCGCACGCGTTACTTTCGGCTCCATATCAGCTGATGGTAACGTGCCGCCCCACCATGACCGACCAGCACGCTCACACCGCAAGCTGCAATCACAGCTCGATCCTCAAAGACATCGCGCATCAAGCCATGATCGATCGTGGTCTGCAGCCCGATTTTTCCGCCGAGGCGCAGAAACAGGCGGAGTCGATTTCCGGCGCCGCGACGGACACCGACGCGTCGATCAAGGACTTGCGCGATCTGATCTGGTGCTCGATCGACAACGACGATTCGCGCGATCTCGATCAGCTCACTGTCGCCGAAGACCTCGGCGGAGGCAACGTCCGCGCGATGGTGGCGGTGGCGGACGTCGACGCGCTCGTCAAGAAAGGCACGCCCATCGACGATCACGCGCGCCAGAACACGACCTCGGTCTACACGGCGGCGCAGATTTTCCCGATGCTGCCGGAGAAGTTGTCCACCGGTCTGACATCACTGAACGAGCATGAGGAACGCATCGCGGTGGTCATGGACATGGTTATCGCGTCCGACGGTTCCGTCACGAAGGGCGACGTGTACCGCGCGCGCGTCCACAACAAGGCGCAGCTTGCGTACAACGCCGTCGGCATGTGGCTCGAGGGCAAAGGGGAGATGCCGGCGAAGATCAAGGCGGTCCCGGGTCTCGCCGAGAATCTGAAAATTCAGGACGGCGTGGCCGACAAGATGCGCGAACTCCGTCACGAGCACGGCGCACTCGATCTCGAAACGATCGAAGCGCGCGCGGTGATGAAGGATGGACACGTCGTCGATCTTCAGACCGAGGCGCGCAACAACGCCAAGAACCTGATCGAGGACTTCATGATCGCCGCGAACGGCGTCAGCGCGCGCTTCCTGGCGGGGAAAGGTTTCGCCAGTTTGCGCCGCGTAGTCCGCTCGCCGGAGCGCTGGGACCGCATCGAAGCGATCGCGGAAAAGTTCGGCGAGAGGCTGCCGTCCGATCCCGACTCGCAGGCGCTGGAGGAGTTTCTCGTCCGCCGCCGCAAAGCCGATCCGCTCCGCTTTCCTGATCTCTCACTCGCCATCGTCAAAGCGATGGGCGCCGGCGAATACGTCGTCGAGCAGCCGGGCCAGACGTCGATCGGACACTTCGGACTGGCCGTCAAGGACTACACGCATTCGACGGCGCCGAACCGCCGCTTCCCCGATCTCATCACGCATCGCCTGATCAAAGCCGCTCTCGCCGGCGCAAAGACGCCCTACACGAACGACGAGCTGACCGCGCTGGCGACGCATTGCACCGAGGCCGAGGATTCGGCGAACAAGGTGGAGCGCCAAGTGCGGAAGTCGGCGGCGGCATGTATCCTCGAACCGCGCATCGGCCAGCGCTTCGACGGCATCGTCACCGGCGCCTCGGAAAAGGGAACGTGGGTCCGCGTCTTCCATCCGCCCGTCGAAGGCAAAGTGGTGCACGGCGCCCACGGCGTCGACGTCGGCGACAAGGTAAATGTGAAGCTGATCGACGTGAACGTGGAGCGCGGGTTTATCGACTTCGTGCGGTAGCGGCGCGCGCGAGAAGGAACAGCGACGGCGCGATGACGTGCATGAGCAGCCGGTCGGCGGTGACGGCGATCAATTCCGATGGCACCCACGCGGTCGTCACGTAGACGACGGTGTACACCGCCAGCATCGAGACGATTACGGCGATTGCGACGCGGGCTGCACGAACTCGTCCCGCGATGATCGCCGCGATGATCACGGCGATCCAGAAGATGCCCCAGCGCGGCGTCAGCAGCATGTGGCGCGGGAAGGCGGCGAGGCCAAAGCGGTGCAGCCTATCGGGAATGGTCAGGAGCACTCGTACAACATCTTCCTGGTCGCCGACCGGGATGCGCCATCGCCAGACCAGGAGTGCCACGGCCACGACGGACGTGATGATCGCCGGCATCGTGATCCGTTTGCGATAGACGAATGCGCCGATGGCGAGGAAGACGAGCGCGAACGGCAGCCCTTCCCTTTTCGTGAGCACGAGGAACGCGAGCCAGAGACCGAAGCGGAGCTCGTTTTTTTGCGCTTCGGCGTCGAGCAGTTCGAAAAACGCGCCGGCGGCGAATGCGGCGATGGCGAGGTCGTTGTACGCCGACAGCGCGCCGCCTTCCGGCTCTACGGCGAACTGCGGAATCCAGACGAGGATCGCCGCGCACCACGCGCCGGCAGCCGGCGATACCAGCCGGCCGATTCGCTCGCGCACGAGCAGCGCCAGGGCGGCGAGGATGCCGAGGTAGAGCCAGCGGAGATTGCGGTCATCGAGGCTGTGGGCGAGGCTGAGGATGACCGCGCCGTCGAGCGGAATCAGGATCGGATACTGATTGCGCGGATCGAGCGTGCCGCCGTGAAAAAACGGGCCGTCGATGGTGCGCTCGTGCGCGATCCCTTTCGCTTTGAGCACCCAGAACGCGCGGCCGTCGAAATCGTTCAGCGGCGTGATCGCGGCGGCGAATGTGAGCGCGACGAGCGGGATGCACATGAGGATCGTCGGGAGTGGGGAGTGGGGAGTGGGGAGTGGCGGAGTGTTTCGATGTTTAATCTCCCACATCCCACGCCCCACTCCCCACACCCCGAGCACCAACATCGCAAAAACCAACGGCACGTGAATAACGCCGGCAATGAAGAGCACCGCCCCTGTGATGCCGAGCCCGAACAGGAATGCTTCGCCGAGGTTTCGCCGGCCGAAAGTCCAGCCGACGAGCGGGAAGAGCACGACCGTGACGATGAATCCGATCATTGCGGCCACAGAAAATCGGTGCGGCCGTTCAGCTCGCGCGTGGTGACGAACGCGTAGACGTCGCCGCTGACGACCGGCAGTGACGCGATCGGCTTCGACATGAATGCATGCGGATCGAAAGAAATCGATTCGCCGTTCAGGATCGCGGTGGCACGGGTGTCTTTCGGATTGATGATGAACACTTTCGTATCGCGATAGAGGGTGCCGGGCGCGATCGCAGTCGCTTCCGAAGCGTTCGGCAGCAGCGTCGCGTCGCCGCGTCCGCGGTTCGCAAAGTAGAACGCGCCCCGCAACGGCTGCGACGACTCCACGCGCATCCAGCCACTGTTCATGATCCCGAAAAGTTGGTAGACGAAGTCGTAGTACGCGGCGGTCGTGTGCGCCGGAATCGTGATCGTCCGCACCGCTCCTTTCGGCCAGAACGTCACGTGTACCTCGGCGGCCGTGGCGTTGGGATTCGCGAGCGTCGCTTCGATAAGAAAGGTGTCCGGCGACGGACCGTCCTGCGATGCCGCGATCGGCAACAGGAAACTGGTCCGCGGCTCACTCAGCTGCGGCGTCGTCACGACGCGATGCCCCGCGCGAAGGTCGCGGTCGCGCAGGATGTCGTACTCCGTCCGCTCTGCGTGTGCGGCGTTCACGGCGACGATGACGTTCGGTCGCGTCGGATCGGGCGCCGCGTTGCGATACGCGTTGCGTCCGGCGAACAGCCGCGTGCGGATCGGGTAGAGGTAGTAGTTCGCGAAGATTGCTGCGTCGAGATCGCGAGGAGGCGCGATCAGAGCGATCTGCTCTTTCTTCGGCAACTCGTGGCGAAGTCTTTCGATCGACGCGTACCACGGACCCATCTGCCGCTCGCGCCGCGCTTCATACGTCAGCGGCAGTAGCGTCCGCGCGTTGTTCACGATGGCGATGAGCCGCGGCACCGTCGATGCGGCGAGCGACAAAAACAGCAGCGCGCCGGCGATGCGCGTCAACCAGCGGCCGCTCATCCTTCGCCGACCGAGATCACCTGATTGTTCGCGCCGAGCGTGACGATGCGCGGCGTGTGCGCCAGCGTCTGCCCCTCGTGAAACGTGGCAAAGACCATGATGCTGATGGTGTCGCCGACGCGCACGGGCGAACGCGTACCGGAGTGCACCGCCACCTCGCCGCTCCCCTCCGCCGCCGGCTCAATCCACGTCCAGAACCGTTCGCCGGTCGCCACATTGATCACGTTCACTTCCTCGAACGGCAGCACCTCGGCCGCCCGCAGAACGAAGGCATCGACGCGCAACGCGACCGGCCAAAGCGTGGCCGCGCTGGTGACGACGGCGTTCTGGATGACGGCATGGAGAAGCGTCCGCATGTGCTTTAAAAGTCTATCCTGCGCGTCGCGAAGCGAGGCCTCAGGATCTCCGGTGGCAGATGCGTACGTTATCAATCAACCGCGTCCGCCCGATCCGCACCGCGCCGGCGACGAGAATGTCCCGACGAAAATCGATCGGCGGCAGAAACGTCTCCGGATCGACGACGGCGAGGTAGTCAACGTCGATGCCCGGCGTTTCAGCAATCATCCGCGGCATCACGGTTTCGACGGCATCGACGTCGTGAACGCCATGCGTGATCGCTTCCTCGCCCGCACGCAACGCGCGATGCAGCGCCGGCGCGAGTCTCCTCTCCTCGGCTGACAGATAGCTGTTGCGCGACGACCGCGCCAGTCCGTCGTGCTCTCGCGCGGTTTCGGCGAAGACGAGTTTCACCGGCACGTCGAGATCGCGAACCATGCGATCGATGACGGCACACTGTTGCGCATCCTTTCGACCGAAGACGGCGAGATCGGGCTGGACGATGTTGAACAATTTCAGGACGACCGTGGACACACCCTCGAAATGCCCCGGCCGGCGTTCCCCTTCGAGCGGCTTCGCAACCGCGCCGACCGACACGGTCGTCTGCGCGCCGGGCGGATACATGACGTCGGCGCTCGGCAGAAAAAGCAGATCGACGTTCTTCGATTCGAGCAGCGCTATGTCGCGCGCTTCATCGCGTGGATAGCTTGCGAGGTCTTCATTCGGCCCGAACTGCTTCGGGTTCACGAAGATCGAGACGACGATGAAGTTCGCGCCGCCCTCGCGCGCGGCGTCGATCAACGAGAGATGGCCTTCGTGGAGAAAGCCCATGGTCGGGATAAAGCCGATGTGCGCGCCGAAAGGCCGCGCTGCGCGGACTTCGTCGATCGTCGTGGCGACGATCATCGCGCGTCCTCATTCGTAGCGCCGGCGGCTCGCCGGCTGGACCGCCGCCGGCTCGGCGGCAGTCCGTTCGCGCAAACGCCAGCGAGCCGCTGGCGGTCCAGCCGCCGAGCCGGCGGCGCTACGTCGATCACACTCATTGCGCCTTCGGCATCTCGATGACGACGCCTTCGCCGTACAGCGCGCGCAACTCGTCCGCGCTGGCGGCGTGGAATGACTCCTTCGCGTCATCCGGGAACGAACCGTCGCGTACATCCGCCAGGTAGTGCTCGATCGCTGTGCGCATCTCGTCGGCGAGGTTGGCGTAGCGGCGGACGAATTTCGGAGTGTGGCCGTCGTAGAGGCCGAGGAGATCGTGGAAGACGAGGACCTGTCCGTCGCAGGCGGGTCCCGCACCGATGCCGATGGTCGGGACGGACACACGTTCGGTGATCATCGCCGCGAGCTCGGACGGCACGCACTCCAGCACGATCGCGAAGCAGCCGGCGTTATCGAGCGCCTGCGCTTCGTCGACGAGACGGTGAGCGTCATCGAGATTCTTTCCCTGCAGTTTGAATCCCCCCAACGCGTTGACCGACTGTGGGGTGAGTCCGATGTGGCCCATCACCGGGATCTCCGCATCGAGAATCGCCTCGATCACGCGGATGCGCGATGGCTTGCCGCCTTCGACCTTCACCGCGTGCGCGCCGGCCTGAATGAAACGGCCCGCGTTGCGGACCGACTCCTCGGCGGACACGTGGTACGAGAGGTACGGCATGTCGCCGACGACAAGCGCGTGCGATGTGCCGCGAACGGCAGCGCGCGTGTGGTGAAGCATGTCGTCCACCGTCACGCTGAGCGTGTCGGGATAACCGAGAACCACCATGCCGAGGGAATCGCCGACCAGGATGATGTCGGAGCCAGCGGCGTCGGCCACCTTCGCGCTCGGGTAGTCGTACGCGGTGATCATCCCGATGCGCTTCGCGCCCTTCATGGCGCGCACGGCGGGCACGGTGATTCGTTTGTCCATCTCTCCTCCAGTGGACCGGGAGGAGGAGCGAAGTGTGAAGAGTGAAGGGTGAAGAGTGAAAAGTGGAACGACTCACCTTTCACCCTTCACTCTTCACACTTCACTCTTTCATCTACCCCGTCTCGGTCCGTCTACTCAGGATCCAAGCGGTACGTAGTACTGCGTTCCCTTCTTCGCATTTGCGATCTGCTCGATGAGCTGATCGAAATGCTCGGGCGTATTGACGAAATCAATCTCGTTCGTGTTCACCACCAGCAATGGCGTCTCGTCGTACCGGTAAAAGTAGTGCGAGTACGCCTCGCTGAGCTCTTGCAAATATTGTGGCGCGATTGACTTCTCGTACGCCCGTCCGCGCCTCTTCACGCGTTTGGTCAGTGTATCAAGCGAGGCCTGCAGGTAGATGACCAGGTCCGGCTTCGGCACGCTCTCGCGCAGCATCTCGTAGAGCCGGTTGTAGATCATCAGCTCCGAATCTTCGAGCGTCATGTACGCGAAGATCTTGTCCTTCGGAAACGAGTAGTCGGCCAGGATCAGCTCGGTGAAGAGGTCGCGCTGCCCGATCGTCCGCTGCTGGTCGTAGCGCGAGAGCAGGAAGAAGAGCTGGCACCGGAAGGCCGCGCCGCGCTTGTCTTTGTAGAACTCGGCGAGGAACGGATTGTCGACGTCTTCGAGAACCTTCGTCCCGCGGAACCGCTTCGCCAGCAGGTTCACCAGCGATGTTTTTCCGACGCCGATCGGCCCTTCGACGGCGATATGACGGAACGGCAGCGGCGGCACGGTGGGAAGGATAACTGAAGGGTGAAGAGTGAAGGGTGAAGAGTGAAGGGTGAAGAGTGAAAGGTAAGAGCGAAGTTCTCTCGTCTTTCACTCTTCACCCTTCACTCTTCACCCTTGTGATATGTACCCGCCCCCATGCTCGCCCTCGAAGACTATCGTTTGGATAATGGACTCCGCGTCGTACTCAACGAAGACCACTCTGCTCCCCTCGTCGCCGTCAACCTCTGGTACCACGTCGGTTCGAAGAACGAGCGCCCCGGCCGCACCGGATTCGCGCATCTCTTCGAGCACATGCTCTTCTCCGGCTCGGAGCACGTCGGCAACAACGAGCACTTTCGCCACGTGCAGTCGGTCGGCGGTGTTCTGAACGGGACGACGTTTTTCGATCGGACGAATTACTTCGAGACGCTGCCGTCGAACTATCTCGCGCTCGGGCTCTGGCTCGAATCCGATCGCATGGGCTACTTCCTCCCGGCGCTCACTCAGGACAAGCTCGACATCCAGCGCGAAGTGGTGAAGGAAGAGCGCCGCCAGCGATACGACAATGTTCCCTACGGCACCGCCTTCGAGCGGCTGCTCAATCTTGCCTACGATCCCGACTACTCCTACCACTGGCCCACCATCGGCTCGATGGAAGATCTCGGCGCGGCCTCGCTCGACGACATCCGCGAGTTCTTCTCCACCTGGTATCGCCCCGACAACGCCACGCTGACGCTCATCGGCGATTTCGTGCCGGACGAAGCGAAGCGGCTGGTCGATCAATACTTTTCGCCGATTTCAGCCGGCGGTTCGTTTCCTCACTTCGACCTCGAACGGCGTCCGCTGAATGGCGAGCGCCGCGAAGTCTTCCCCTCGCCCGTCCAGCTTCCGCGCGTGTATCGGCTCTATCACTTTCCGGAGATGGGACATCCCGACTGGATCGCCGCCGATCTGCTCAGCTCCGTGCTCAGCGGCGATAAAGCCAGCCGGTTGGAGAAGGCGCTCGTGCTCGAACAGCAGATCGCGACCGACGTCGCCGCGTACGTCCTGCCGACCGAGGCCACCGGCATTTTCATGATGCAGGCGACGGCAAATGAGGGCGTGTCGATCGAGGATGTCGAAAGAGCCATCGACGCCGAGATCGCGCGCGTCGCCAGCGACGGCGTCACCGCGGACGAGCTGACGCGCGCGAAGAATCGCGCTGAAGTCGAGTATGCGCACCAGATCGAAAACTACGATTCGCGCGCGGATCTCATCGGAATGATGTCGACCTACTTCAACAATCCGAGCCTCGTGCACACGTGGCTCGATCCGTACCGCTTCGCGACCGCCGACAATCTGCAGCGCGTGGCGCGGCAGTACCTCGTCGCCGAAAATCGCGTGACCAGCACGTTCGTCCCGGAGAACGCATGAGCATCGATCGCAACGTCGCCCCCCAGCCGGGATCGCCGCGGCCGTATCACTTCCCGCAAGTCTCGCGGCGCACGCTCGATAACGGCCTGCGCGTGCTCGTCGCCGAAAATCACAACGCGCCGCTCGTCTCCGTCCGCACGCTGATCCGTTCCGGCGCCGACTACGACACGCCCGAACTTGCCGGCCTGGCTTCGCTCACCGGCGAGTTGCTCGACGAAGGCGCCGGTACCCGCGACGCTGTCCGCCTCGCCGAGGACCTCGGCCTCCTCGGCGCATCGCTCGGCAGCGGCGCCGACTGGGATGCGTCGTACATTTCCGTCGACACGCTCTCGCGCACATTCGCCGAGGCCTTCGCGATCTTCGCGGATGTGAATCGCCGTCCAACGCTTCCCGAGTCGTCGTTGGAACGCGTCCGCGCCGAGCGGCTGATGGAACTGCTCCAGCAACGCGATGAGGCTGGCGCGATCGCCGGCAAACGTTTCTCGAATCTCATCTACGGCAGCGGCGCGTACGGCAACACGGTCATCGGCAATCCCGAATCGATCGCGCGCATCAGCATCGACGACGTCCGCCGCTACTACGCTGAACACTACGTCCCCAACAACGGCACAATCGTGATCGCCGGCGATGTCGATGCTGACCGTGCCCTTGATGCGGCTTCGCGCCTCTTCGCCGACTGGCCCGCCGCTGAGCTTCCGACGCGCCCGCAGATCACGCCGAAAACGTTCGACTCCAGCCGCATCTACCTGATCGACCGCCCCACCGCCGTGCAATCCGAAATCCGCATCGGCCACCTCGGCATCGCCCGCAGCACCGAGGACTACTTCGCCCTTTCCGTGATGAACGCGCTCCTCGGCGGCGTTTTCAATTCGCGCATCAATCTCAACCTCCGCGAAAAACACGGCTACACCTACGGCGCGCGATCGACGTTCGCATTCCGCCGCCAGGCCGGCCCGTTCGTCGTCAGCGCGCCTGTGCGCAACGAAGTCACGCGCGAGTCGGTCACCGAGGTGTTGGCCGAGCTGCGGCGCATCCGCACCGGCGACGTCGAAACGCAGGAGCTCGAAGACACGAAGAATTACCTGATGGGCTCCTTCCCCTCGACCGTCCAAACCGCCAGCGACATCGCCGGCCGCCTCGTGGACATGGAGCTCTACGACCTTCCGACGAACTATTTCGACCGCTACCGCGAAAACATCGGCGCGATCTCGAAACACGACGTCGAGCACGTGGCGGAGAAGTACATCGATCCCGACAAAGTCATCATCGTGATCGTCGGCAACGCCTCGCAAATCCGCGAACCCCTCGGCACCCTCGGTATGCCGATCCACGAGTTGGACATCGAGGGGATGGCGGTCGGGTAACAGAGCAATCTTGCCTTCGCGGGCAGAACTTGATCGAGAGTTCGGTTACACTTCGCTGAGGTCAAAAGTTAGTAGAGAGACCGGTGACAAGAGGCCCTTCGGCCTCTCCCGTGGCAACACGGGTAGCCGGTCTCGATTTTTAGTAGAACTTTTGAGTTCCTGAAGCGAACAGATCGAATTCGGTTTGGACGAAGCCTTTGATCAAGTCGTAGCCCTGCCGATCTCCTGCTTCCCACTTTCGCTGAATCGCCCAAGCGCAGTAGTCCGCTACCTGCAAGCACGGATCACTCGCAGCGCTCCAACTTGCCACTCTGGCCTTGGCAGTCGGAGATACTTGTCTGATGACGTCCGTTACCGCCGCATGGAAAGCCTTCCTCTTCGCATTCGATCCAATGGATGCACTAACAACGAGGAGATCGTCCGTCGAAGCGGCAATCTTCGGAGCAACGTACTTCATGTGTTGGTACCAAGCCGTCTTGTAAAAACGTTCATCGCTTGCGCGCACGGACGGGTATGCCTTTGACTTCTCGAGAATGACCGCATCGATCCGCATTGGCGAGGTAACGATTGCAGCAAACACCTTTTCCCGCATCGGCCGGGGATCGTGTGCAGCATGAAACTCTCGATCGAGACCGAACCCTTGAAGGGCCAGGTCTCGACGAAGGTCAAGCAGTTGCTGCCCGACCGAGCACGTGTCAACCGTCACCGTAACGAGAATGAAGTATCGGCTTGCCCCAGGCTTGGAGGAGAAATCGAAATTGCCGCATTCATCCGCAAACACATACTTCCGAGACATCGCCTTCGCCCTGCCGTCCTTCACTATCTTCGTTTATCGAACGGCCGAAAGAGTTCCGACGGCGAGACGTTCAGCGCCTCGGCGAGCTTGATGATGTTGTCGAGGCACGGATTGCGGCGGCTTCGCTCTACATCGCCTACGTAGTTGCGATTGAGGCCCGCCAGCTCCGCGAGACGGGTTTGCGAAAGTCCGTGCGCCTCTCGCAGTTCGCGAAGGCGCGCCGCGAACCTTTCGATCGGACGGACAGCCACGCTATGAGTGTGTGGCGTTCCAACCGTTGCCTAGCCTGCTATGAGTGTGACATGCTATTGGTGTGACGCGACTGGAAGTGTTCCTCAAACAGGCGGGTGTGAAGCCGTCGAGGCTCGCGGCCCGCGCTGGAGTGAGCCGCCAGCACTTACTCCGGCTGCGTCGCGGCGAGATGGAGCCGACGAGACGGATGATGGTCACTCTCGCAAATGCGGCAAGCCAAATGTGCCACCGCACCGTCTGCACGGTTGAATTGTTCGAGCTGTCGATTGCCGACGAATCGCGTCAGACATCGCCGTAGGGCGTCGCTGGCAACCGCTATAATCCTCTCCTTCGATGGAGCAGCTCCAACTTCACTACGTTGATCTGGGCGTGCCGCGGGTCATGGACCTCAAGCATGAGCTGTCGGTGGGGCGCACCGAGGGGAATGATCTGATCCTCAACCATCCGTCGGTGTCGCGGAAGCATGCGCGGTTCGAGCTGCGCGGCGACAACTGGTGGATCATCGACCTCAAATCGACGAACGGTGTGAAGCTGAACGGCAATCTCGTCACCGAGGCGCAGGTATCGGCGGGGGACAAATTGTCGGTGGGGTCGGTGCTGATGGACGCGCGGGCCATGCCGTCGGTCGACTTCAACGCCGACTCGATGTTCGACAACCCCTCGGGTACGGTCATCCGGCGCATCTCCGATTTCAATTCGGAGTTCGGTCTCGACCTCAACGAAGTCCTCGACAGCAAAGCGCCGGTTACGCGGCCGCCGTCGCAGCCGGGACTTCGCGAGCCGGCGGTGTCGCGCGAGAAGATTTTCCAGGTTCTCGTGCAGGTGGCGAAGGCGCTCCTCGCGTCGGAAGAGCTGCAGGTCGTCCTGACGACGGTGATGGACATCATCTTCCGCTACCTGCCGGTCGAGCGCGGATTGATCATCCTGTTCGACGAAGAAGGCAACCCGGTTCCGAAGCTGACCAAGTTCATCGACGGCGCCGAGCAACAGGACATCCCCATCTCGCGCACGATTTTGAAGATGGTCGCGCAGCAGCAAGTCGCGCTGATGACGTCCAACGCGCTCGAAGACGCGCGGCTCCTCGGCGGGAAATCGATTGCGATTCATGGAATCCGTTCGGCGATGTGCGTGCCGCTGTGGAACCGGCAGCGCGTCATCGGCGCGGTGCAGGTCGACTCGCCGATCCACATCGGCAGCTTCACGGAAGAGGATCTCGATCTGCTCACGGCGCTGGCGAATTTCGCGGCCGTGGCCATCGAGCGCGCGCAACTCGCCGAGAAGATCGAGGAAGAAAAAAAGATCCGCTCGCGCATGGAGCGCTATCACTCGCCCGCTGTCGTCGACGAGATCGTGAAGGGCTTGATCTCGACGGAATCGGAAGTGCGCAGCATCGATATCTCGATCCTCTTCGCGGACATCAGCGGTTTCACGCCGATGTCGGAGACGAAGAAGCCGGAGGAAGTGGCGGAGTTTCTCTCGCACTTTTTCTCGTGCGCGGTGGAGTCGATCTTCGCGTACGGCGGCACGCTCGACAAATTCATCGGCGACGCGGTGATGGCCTTCTTCGGCGCGCCGCTACCGCAGGACGATCACGCCGACCGGGCCGTGCTGACCGGCCTGATGCTCCAGCGAATGGTCAACGAGTGGAACGTCGAGCGCGCCAAGACGAATCTGCCGCCGGTGATGGTGCGTGTCGGCATCAACAGCGGCCTCGCGGTGGTCGGCAACGTCGGCACCGAGAAGCGCGTCGATTACACGGTGCTCGGATCGTCGGTCAACATCGCCTCGCGCCTCGAAAGTGGCGTGGCCAAGCCGGGCCAGGTCGTGATCTCGAAGAACACGATGGACCGCATCATGGGCAGCTTCGAAACCGAATCGCTCGGCGAGTTCGCGCTGAAAGGCCTGCAGCAGAAGATGCCGGTGTTCGCGGTGACGGGGACGGTCGGCGTCGGGGCGACTCCCGCACCGGCGTTGCAATCGACGTCGACGACGCGGTAGCCGCTATTTCTTCTTCGCCGGCTCCGTCTTGACGGTGATGATCGCGGCGGTCATCCGATATTCGATCGTGACCTTCGAGCCGACCTTGAGATCACCGGTGATCTTGGTCGCGCCGTCGCGTGCGATTTCCCAACGGTCACTGCCCTTCTGCACGACGATCGCGTCTGCGCGAAGTTCCAGCACGGGGCCAGTGACCTGATACGTTTTTACCGCGGCCTGAAGCGATAGAGAGAGTGTCAGAGCGAGCAGAGTAGAAATGGCGATTCTTTTCATGGCGCCGAGCATTTCAGGACGCGCGCCAACGAACCGCCGCAAGGCATAATCGCGCGCTCATGCCCTTTCTCGAGGCGCGGTCGCTTTCAAAGACGTATCGCAACGCTGAAGTTCCCGTGCCGGTGCTCAACGACCTCGAGCTCACCGTCGAACGCGGCGAGATGCTGGCCATCGTTGGTCCCTCGGGCATCGGCAAGTCGACGTTGCTGCATCTTCTTGGCGGACTCGATCGGCCGGATCGCGGCACGATTCGCGTTGGCGACGCCGAGGTCTCGTCGATGTCGAATGACGAACTGGCGCGGTTTCGCAATCGCAACGTCGGGTTTGTCTTTCAGTTTCACCATCTGCTGCCGGAGTTCTCAGCGATTGAAAACGTGGCCATGCCGGGATGGATTGGAAAGTTGGACCAGGACGAAGCGTTAACGCGGGCGGCGGCGCTTCTGAGCGAGCTGGGATTGGAACAGCGAGCGCGTCACTTTCCGAATCAACTATCCGGCGGCGAGCAGCAGCGCGTGGCTATCGCGCGCGCGTTGCTGGCGGATCCGATCTTGTTTCTCGCCGACGAACCGACCGGCAATCTCGATCTCGAAACGAGTGAGCGGGTCTTCGATCTGATGCGGGAATGTCACGCCAAGCGCGGTCTGACGTCGGTAATCGTCACACACAATCGTGATCTGGCTGCTCGCTGCGACCGCGTCTTCGAGATGAGTATTGGCAGCCGGGGTTAAACTACCGCCAACGCCCATGTTCGAAAAATACAACGAGAAAGCACGACGCGCTCTTTTCTTCGCCCGATATGAAGCCTCAAAGCTCGGCTCCCGCGTCATCGAGTCCGAGCACATCCTCCTCGGCGTCCTGCGCGAGGGGGAGGAAATCATCAAGGAGATTTTCTCCAGATTTAATGTCAAGCCGGAGCAGATCCGCCGCGAAGTCGAAGGCGACCGGCTCTTCGTCGACCGCATCTCGTCATCGGCCGAACTGCCGCTTTCCGAGGAGTCGAAAAAGATCCTCGCGTACGCTGCGCACGAAGCGGAGTCGATGCTCCATCAGTACGTCGGCACTGAACATCTGCTGATCGGCATCCTGCGCGTCGAGTCATCCGCCGCCGCGCGCATCCTCACCGCCAAAGGTCTCAACGTCTACGGCGTGCGCGAGGAGACGATCTCGATTCTCAAAGAGCGCGAGGCCGACAAGCAGAAGAAAGAGCTGCCGTTCCTGGCCGAGTACGCGCGCGATCTGACCGCGATGGCGCACTCCGCGCAGTTCGATCCGCTGATCGGACGCGAAAAGGAAGTCGAACGCATCATCCAGATCCTTTCCCGCCGCACGAAGAACAATCCGATCCTCCTCGGCGAGCCGGGCGTCGGCAAGACCGCCATCGTAGAAGGGCTGGCGCAGCGGATCGTCGACGGCAACGTGCCGCTCTTCATCGCCAACAAACGCATTCTCTCGCTCGACCTCTCGCTCATCGTGGCCGGCACCAAGTATCGCGGCCAGTTCGAGGAGCGGCTCAAAGGCATCATCAAAGAGCTGAAGGAAAACACCGACATCATCATCTTCATCGATGAGATTCATTCGCTGATCGGCGCCGGATCGGCGGAAGGCTCGCTCGACGCCGCCAACATCCTCAAGCCGGCGTTGTCGCGCGGCGAGATCTCCTGCGTCGGCGCGACGACGATCCGCGAATACCGCCGCTACATCGAAAAGGACCGCTCGCTGCTGCGCCGCTTCCAGGCCATCAACGTCGCGCCGCCGAACGAGCTCGAGACGCTGCAGATTCTCGAAGGCGTGAAAGAGCGCTACGAGAACTTCCACAAGGTCAAGTACTCGGACACGGCCATCCGCAGCGCCGTCTACCAATCGAACCGCTACATCACCGA
>JAXDIO010000053.1:0-4226 GCA_034663965.1 Thermoanaerobaculia bacterium
TGAAGCTCCATCTTGCCGGCCTCGATCTTCGAAAGGTCGAGGATGTCGTTGATGAGTCCGAGGAGATGCTTTCCGGCCGTGGAGATTTTCTGGAGGTCGGCGCTGAAGTCCTGCAGATCGCGCTCGATCGCTTCCTCTTGCAGCATCTCCGAAAATCCGAGGATGGCGTTGAGCGGTGTGCGCAACTCGTGGCTCATGTTGGCGAGGAAGAGACTCTTGGTGCGATTCGCCGTCTCTGCCGCTTCCTTCGCCGTCGCGACCTCGGCCTCGGCGCGACGCCGTTCGGTGACGTCTTCCATCGCCAGCACGAGCAGCTCGGCGTGACTGCCCTGACGAAGTTTGCGCGCGTTCAGCAACATCACGCGGCGTCCGATGACGGGGAAGTCGTGCTCGAGCTCGAAGTCGTTGAAGACCGAGCTGGTGGGGACGATGTCTTCGAGCAGCGTGCGCAGATCGGGGATGTCCCACTGCCCGTTGCCCAGTTCGTAAATCAGCTGGTTCTCGGTCTCCTCGGCGGAAACGTGGAAGGTCTGGTAAAACGCGCCGTTCGCGGAGTGGACGCGCAGGCTGCTGTCGAGAATCAGCAACGGCTCGCGGACGGTGTCGACGACGTCCTGCGCATACGCTTCGATCTGTTCCAGCAGATGCTGCGCGCGCCGCTTCTCCGTGACGTCTTCCATCGCCAGCAGCACGAGCTCGTCGTGCAGCTTGCGGGCGTTGAGCAGCATGACCCGGCGTCCGATGTGCGGAAAGTCGTGCTCGAGCTCATAGTCGTTGAAGACGGTACTCTCGGGCACGATGTCTTCGAGCAGCGTGCGCAGCGCGGCGATGTCCCACTGCCCGTTGCCGAGCTCGTAGATAAGCTGGTTCTCCGTCTCCGCCGCTGAGACGTGAAAGGTCTGGCAGAAAGCGCTGTTCGCCGACCGGACGCGCAGGCCGGCATCGAGCACGAGCAGCGGCTCGCGGACGGTGTCGAACACGTCCTGCGCGAAGTTCTGGATGTCGGCGACCAACGGCTGCACGGCCGCGCGCGTTTTGGTCTCGTGGAGTGCTGGCTCGAAAACCGTTCCGTTCATGAATCGCCTCCTGGTTGCTTCAACCGGACGCGATCGCAAGGCGCGGGCAGTCGGATGGAAAATGATTACGGCTGCGGGTTTTGGTGGGGTGAGGTTGACGTCTTCGATAACGGCGTTACCGATGCTTATATTCGGGAGATGCGGTTCTGATGCCGTGTTGAGATAGGGAAAGATGTGATGGTGGCGCTTGAGGCCGCCAGCAGAAGCGTTCCGGCGTTCGTTCCTAGTTAGACGTCAGGATTTTGCGAACCAGAACGAGCTGTCCGAGGTGATACGTGTTGTGGTCGGCGGCCAGGAGAATCTGCGCGAGCCACGTCGCTTTTCCGTGCGGGATCTTCGCGAAGAGATCGATCGATTCGTCGTTCACGATTGCCGCGAACGCGTCGCGGTCCGCGCGAAACTTCGCAACGCTTTCATCCCACGCGGTCTCGCTCGGCGGCTCCGGCGACGCCGGCCAGTAGCCCTTCGGGAAGTCGACCGCAACGTAATCTGCGTCGCCGCGCGAGTAACGGAGGATGTCCGACTGCGCGATGCGCATGTGCTCCAGCAGCTCCCACGGCGAATGATCCCCGCCCGCGGGACGCTTCCCGCGTATCTCTGCCGGCATGTCGTTCACCTCGGAATCAAAGTCCTGATGCGCGTCGCCGCTGTTGAGGAGATTGAGAATGTGTTCGCGAAAGGCTTTGTCGTTCATGGTCAGAAGAATACCGGTTACGCGCTGGCTTGTGGCGACGGCGCTAACGATCGCGGCGTGAATGGCGACGACACCCGGGCCACGCGGTGCGCGACGACGAGGCGGATGTCGTCGTAGCTGATGCGGCCTTCGAATTCTTCGTAGATTGGTTTGAGGCGTTCGGTGCCGAGACGTTCGACGGCGGGGACGATCGTGTCGTATTGCTCGCGGTCGAGCCAGGCGTCGATCGTTGCGGGACGTTCGGTGATGATGAAATCGGCCAGGTAGCCGGCGATCGTGCTGCGGGCGCGGTCGGTCATCACCATGACGTCTTCGATCGATGCGCCGCGGCGGAAGGCGTCGTAGGCCTGCGTGCGGCTGGGCGTTGGGGATGGTTCGCGTCGCGGCGCGGGAGGCGGCGCGGGACAGTCGAATGCGACGCCGGACTTCGCGCAGTAGTTGACGATCACTTTCAACAACGCGGGGCCGAAATCGGCGTGACGTGTCTCGCCGATGCCGGAGATGTGCTTCATCTTCTCCAGCGATGATGGTCGGACCGCCGCCAGCATCCGAAGCGCGCCGTCGCCGAGGATCGTGAAGGGCGGGACGGCGCGGGAGTCCGCTTCGCGTTTGCGCCATTCGCGCAGCTCTTCGAAGAGTGCGTGATCGACGCCGGTCCAGGAGAGATCGCGGCCGCCAACGTCATCGGCCTCGCGCACGCTGGCGCGCACGAGGCGAACTTCGAGTGCGCCGCGGAGCATCGCGCGTGAGGTTGGAGTCAGGCGCAGAACCGGATACTGCGTCCCCTCGCGTTTCAGGAAGCCCTGCGCGATCAGTTGCGCGATCCAGTCGCTCAGCTCCTCCTTCGAATGGTTGCCGAGGATGCCGTAGGTGGAGAGCTTGTCGTGGCGGCGCTCGCGGATCTTCTCGTTGCTCGATCCTCGCAGGATGGCCACGATGTGCGAGACGCCGAAGGTCTCGCCCGCGCGGACGACGCACGAGACGATCTTCTGCGCGACCACCAGCGAATCCGGCACTGCCTCGTGCGCGTCGAGGCAGACGTCGCATGCGCCGCAGTTCGCGTTCTCGTACGTCTGGCCGAAGTATTCGACGAGCGCCTTGTGGCGGCAGACGAGCGACGTCGCGTACTGCTGCATCCGATCGAGGTTTTCGATCGCTGTTGTGTCGGCGGTGCCGGCGAGGATCGCGTTCCAGGCCGCGGCGTCCTTCGGCGCGTAGAGCATCGCGCATTCGGCTTCGAGGCCGTCGCGGCCGGCGCGCCCGGTCTCCTGCTGGTAGTGCTCGACCGACTTCGGCATCCCGGTGTGCAGCACGAAGCGGACATTGGATCGGTCGATGCCCATGCCGAAAGCGACCGTCGCGACGATGATGTCGCACTCTTCTTTCGAGAATGCCTCCTGCGCGGCGCGCCGCTGATCGGGGGAAAGTCCGGCGTGATACGCGGCGACTCGATAGCCGCGGCGTTCGAGGATGGCGGCCAGCGTGTCAACGTCGCGCCGCCGGATGCAGTAGATGATGCCCGCTTCGCGGCGATGACGGCGGAGCACCTCCTCGACCTGCGCCACTTCATCGCGCCGCGGAATGATGCGGTAAGTGAGGTTGGGCCGGTCGAAGTTGCCGACCAGTTCGACGTGATTGCGAAGTTCGAGTTGTTCGGCGATGTCGCGCCGCACGCGCTCGGTGGCCGTGGCCGTAAACGCGTGCAGCGAGGCTTTCGGAAAGAGCTGCCGCAGCTCGCGAAGCTGGCGATATTCGGGACGGAAGTCGTGGCCCCATTGGCTGATGCAATGCGCTTCATCGATCGCGAACGCGCTCACTCCGGAGCGGCCGATGAGCTGGCGGAAGTTCGACATCGCCAGACGTTCGGGCGAGACGAAGAGCAATCGCAGTTTGCGTTCGTTCAGCGCGCGTTCGACGTTGCGCTGCTCGGCGCTCGATTGCGAACTGTTGAGTTGCGCTGCCGCGACGCCGCATGCGACCAGGCCGTCGACCTGATCTTTCATCAACGAAATCAACGGCGACACGACTACCGTCAACGAGCCGTTGACGATGGCCGGCGCCTGGTAGCACAGCGACTTCCCGCCGCCGGTCGGCATGACCACGAGCGTGTCCCGCCCGCCAAGCGCCGCCTCCATCGCCTCGGCTTGCAGCGGCCGGAACGATGCAAATCCCCAGTGCCGCGCCAGAACTTCAATAAGCGTTGCATTCATGACGTCACCTTCCATGAACGCCGAGGCTCCCTCGGTGCGCGATGAATTGCAAGCTTTCTACATTAGGTGGAGAGGCCACGAAGGCGGCGTTGATTTTCTCAATGGTCCCGAGCCTCACCAGCACAGACAAGAGTGTCTGTGCCCACAGCTGTCCAAATTAGGTTGAGAAGACTTCGGTTCTGCTGAGTGTACGAGTCATTTTTGATGAGAAGTGGAGATCCACCCCTCAGATGCTGTCCCAATTGA
>JAXDIO010000064.1:0-2723 GCA_034663965.1 Thermoanaerobaculia bacterium
TCCGGTTCTCGACCAGTTCGCGCTGAACGGTCTGCAGGCGCAACGCCTGCTGGCTGGCCAGTTCGCGATTGCCCGCGCGCAAGTTTGCGGCAGTCTTCGCGCGCAGCTCACGCTCTTCCTGCTCCAGCCGTTTGACCTGCGTCATCAGCCGTTCGCAGAGTCCGGCGTGCGCGGCCAGCCCCTGGTTGTAGTTCGCAATCTGCTTGCGGATGTTCTGCTTCTCCACCTCGAGCAGCGCCTCGGGATTCTGGCGCTCGATCCCGCCGATGAAGAGGCTCAGGAAGCCGCGGAAGAGGTTAGCGATTCGTCGGAACATTCAGGTCTCCCACTCGAATGCGCAAATCGTACCGCTCATTCACTCCGAATTTACCCTTGCGGCAAGCAAACGGAACCGCCTCGGCCTACTATCCGCGCCAACACAAGGAGGCTTGCACGAAATGAGGATTCGCAACTCGGCAGCCAGTTTCATCGGCGCGATGATGATCGCCACGGGCGCACTGGCCCAGGTCACGCCCGCCGCCGGCTACACGCCGCCCGACGACACGCCGAAGATCAACGTCAACGCGGTGATTTTCGCCGACTACACCTACGCCGAATCGCCGACGTCGAAAGATACGGACGGCAACACCATCAACAACAGCTCGTTCAACGTGACGCGCGCGTACATCAACGTCACGGGCAACCTCAATCACCTGATCGCCTTCCGCATCACGCCGGACGTCGCGCGGGAGACGAGCACCACATCGTCTCTGAGCGGTAGCCAGCTTCTCCGCATCAAGTTCGCCTACGCGCAGTTGAACCTCGACGACTGGACGACGAAGGGTTCGTGGGTCCGCGCTGGCCTTCAGCAGAATCCATACACCGACTTCACGGAAGCCATCTACCGCTATCGCTTCCAGGGAACGATCTTCGCCGAGCGCACCACCGGCCTGGCCTCCGCCGACGCCGGTCTCTCGGCGCACTACAACTTCAACGGCAACTACGGCGACGTCCACGCCGGCTTCTACAACGGCGAGGGGTATTCGAAAGCCGAGGCGAATAACGAGAAGGCGTTCATGGTGCGCGGCACCGTGCGCCCGTTCCCGCTCGGCGGCACGATGTTGAAAGGCCTGCGCCTGACTGCATTCATCGACGAGGATCACTACGTCGAAAATGCGAAACGCGAGCGTGTTCTCGGCGAAGTCACATACGAGCATCCACTATTCAACGCCTGCTTCGATCTCCTGCACGCAAAGGACCGCACCTCGGCCACGAAACCGCAGATCAGCGGGAAGGGGTGGTCGCTCTGGGTGACGCCGAAGCTCGGCACGAAAGGGTGGGAGGCGCTGATTCGCCACGACGATTACCTGCCGAACGACGCCGTCCACTCGCAGAAGCAGCAGCGCGACATCGACGGCATCGCCTACTGGGTTCCGAACCTGAACGGCAAGACGGCGGCAATTCTCTTCGACCGCGATTCACTGAAACGCACCGGCCTCACGCCCGCGGCTCCGAACACCACCAACTACGAAGTGAAGATGCTGATTAACTTCTAGCCCAACCTCTAACCGGAGACAACAAATGAAGAAGCTGTTCTTCGCGGCCATCGCGCTGCTCGCGACTGCTCTATCCGCACAAACTCTGAAGATCAACGGCGCCGGCGCCACGTTCCCCAATCCGATCTATACGAAGTGGTTCGACCAGTACCACAACATGCACTCGAACGTTGAGATCAACTACCAGTCGATCGGGTCCGGCGGCGGCATCCGCCAGCTCTCGGCCGGCACTGTTTTCTTCGGCGCCTCGGACGGCCCGATGACGAACGATCAGATCACCGCCGCCGGCTTCCGCATCATCCACCTGCCGACGGTCCTCGGCGGCGTCGTTCCGGTCTACAACGTCCCGGAAATCAGCGCGGAGCTGAAGTTCACCGGTCCCGTCCTCGCGGACATCTTCCTCGGCAAGATCACCAAGTGGAATGATGCCGCCATCCGTGCCACGAATCCCGGCGTGAACCTGCCGAACGCCGAGATCACCGTCGTGCATCGCTCCGACGGCTCCGGCACGAGCTACATCTGGTGCGATTACCTGTCGAAAGTTTCGCCGGAGTATCGCAAGACGGTTGGCGTGGGGACTGCGCCCAACTGGCCGGCCGGCGGCATCGGGGCGAAGGGCAATGAAGGCGTGGCAGGCTTCGTCAAACAGACGCCCGGCTCGATCGGCTACGTCGAGTTGATCTACGCGCTGCAGAACAAGATCTCGTACGGCGCAGTGCAGAACTTGGCCGGCGAATGGGTGCGCGCCTCGACTGAAACCGTCTCCAACGCCGCCTCGGCCGCCGCGAAAGCGATGCCAAAGGATTTTCGCGTTTCGATCACGAACGCGCCCGGCCACAACGTCTACCCGATCTCGTCGTTCACCTGGCTGCTCCTGCAGGAGTCGTCGAAGGACGTTGTCCGCTCCAAGACCATGGTCGACTTCATGCGCTGGGCTCTCACCGACGGCCAGCAGTTCGCTCCGCAACTCGGCTACGCGCCGCTGCCGAAGGAAGTCGTCGCACTGGAGATGGAAGCGCTGAAGAAAGTGCGGCAGTAGCTCAATGGTCCCAAGCCTCACCAGCACAGACAAGAGTGTCTGTGCCCACACTTGTCCAAATTAGGTTTTGCGATCGAGCAGAAACGCCGGGCGCTGTAGAGTCAGTCCGTTCTAGCAAAACGACGATTCGACAGGAGGCCCGGCGTTGA
>JAXDIO010000071.1:0-11773 GCA_034663965.1 Thermoanaerobaculia bacterium
CAACCTGCTCATCGGCGAGCGCACGGCCGAACAGATCAAGATGGAGATCGGCTCCGCCTTCCCGCTCGACGAAGAGATGACGATGGAGATCAAAGGCCGCGATCTCGTCGAAGGCGTTCCGAAAACGCTTGTGGTCAGCGATGAGGAAATCCGCGAGGCGCTTTCGGAAACCGTTGCCACGATCGTCGAAGCCGTCCGCGTCGCCCTCGAACGGACGCCGCCCGAGCTCTCCGCCGACATCATGGACAAAGGCATCATCATCGCCGGCGGCGGATCGATGCTGAAGAACCTCGACAAACGCCTGCGCGAAGAAACCGGCCTGCCGGTAACGCTGGCCGAGGATCCGCTAGCCTGCGTCGCGCTCGGAACCGGGCAGATGCTGACGGATTTCAATCTGCTGAGAAAAATCTCGATTGAATAGGGAGTGGGAAGTAGGGAGTAGGGAGTGGAAAAAACCAACTCCACCCCCCACACCCAACACCCCACACCCCATGGCGCAAAACCTGCTGAGTACGCACGCGAATCATGGCCGCTCCCGCTGATGTAATTCCACGGCGCCCGACGCTGCTGTTCATCGTCGTTCTCGGGCTGCTGTTTATCCTCATGAGCCTCAGCACGAGGACGCGCTACATCGGCGAGACCCGCACGATGTTCGAGCGCAGCGTGATGATTCTTTTCGCGCCGGTGCCGAAGACCGTGAACTGGGTGGGCCAGCAGGTTTCTGACGCCTACCACGGCTATCTGGACATGCGGCGCTCCGTCGCCGAGAACCTGCAACTGCATCGTCAGCTCGATCAGCTCACGACCGAAAATCTTCGCCTGCGTCAATCCGAGGGTGATTTGCGAAGGCTGCGCAGTCTGATGGGTTACTCCGAACAGTTCACGATGCCGACCACGATGGCTGAGCCGGTCATGCTCGATACATCGAGCCGGTTCAAGTCGATGATCCTCGATCGCGGATCCAACAGCGGCATCGAAGTCAACGACGCAGTCGTCAATGCGAACGGTCTGATCGGCCGCGTGGTGCTGACGACGAAGGACATGGCAAAAGTGCAGCTCGTTACCGACGGCAACTCTTCCGTCGGCGTGCTGATCGACCGGACGCGGCGTCAGGGCGTGCTGCGCGGCGACGGCATCAACGGCGCGCAACTCTTTGACATCCCCTCGCTCGCCGACGTGCGGCCGGGCGACGTCGTCATGACTGCCGGCATCGACGGCATCTATCCCAAAGGCATTCCGGTCGGCGTGATTACGAAAGCGGAGAAAGGGCAGGACCTCTTCAAGACCATCACCGTCCGTCCCTCGATCGACTTCGGCGCGATCGAAGAGGTGATCATCCTGCACACGCGCAAAGTTCCGAATGATGTGGTGAGGTACACGCCGTGAGGTGGCTCCGGTTCGCCGTCGGGCTCCTGATCGCCCTCACTCTCCACTCGCTGCTGGACAGTTTTTTTCCGAACGCGCTGGCGTTCTTCAATCCGTACGTGATCCTGGTCGTCTACTACTCGATGGGTGGCAACGTCTTCGGCGCGATCATCGCCGGCGTCATCGCCGGTCTCGTGCAGGACGCCTACTCCGGCGCGATGTTCGGCCTGCACGCGTTCGCGCTCACCGTCTGCGCGTACGCCGTCGCCTACATCAACTCGCGGCTCTCTCTTCGCGGCACGCTGCCGTTCGGCGCCTGCCTCGTCGGCGCCGTGATCGTGAACGAGCTCGTGATCTACATCCTCGTAAACATTCTTCTGAAGCAGAAAGTGGAAATGTTCGAGCAGGGGATGATCGTGAAGACGATCTTCACCTGCCTGTTTGGAATGATCGTGTATCTCCTCCTGACGCTGTTCCTGCGCGAAGAGCCGATCGAGGCCACGCGCCGGCCAGCAGGTTGGTGATCTTTGAGGGAGTCGGGAGTCGGGGGTGGGGAGTCGGAGCGAACGGCCTGCCGAATGCATTGACGATTCGACACCCGACCCCCGACCCCCGACTCCCTGAAACTAACAGTCATGCGCGTCTATCGAGATGACCAGAAGTTCCTCACCTTCCGCATCAACGCTCTGCTTTGGGCGATCGTCGTGGTCTTCGTTTTCCTGGCCGGCTCGTTCTGGGTCGTACAGGGCGTGCAGGCGGAGAAATACCGCAACCTCTCCGAAGCGAATGCGTTGCGCGAGATCGTCACGCCGGCCAAACGCGGACTGATCCTCGACCGCAGCGGACAGAAGATCCTCGCCGACAATCAGCCGGCCTACTCGCTCAGCCTCGACCGCGTGGTCATGCGTCCGATCGTGAAGGGCGATCCGGCGCATCGCACAAAAATCGTCGCCTTCCTCTCCCACGTCCTCGGCGTGCCGCCGCAGGAGATCGAAGCGCGTTTCGAAAAAGGGAAAGCGATTCCGAACGCGCGTCCGATTCCGATCGCCGAGGAGTTGAACATGCCGCAGGTGGCCTCGATCCAGGCGCAGGCGGTGGCGTTTCCGGAGCTCAACGTCGTGCCGGTGCAGCGCCGCAACTATCCGTACGCGACAATGGCCGCGCACCTCATGGGCTTCATCGGCGAGGTCACGGAAAAGGACCTCGTCCGCCACAAAGAGCTCAAGCAGGGGGATCTCCTCGGCAAACGCGGCGTGGAGCTGATGTACGACGAATACCTCCGCGGCCGTGACGGCGCGCAGTATTGGGAGTACGACAGCCACGGCCGCCGCCTCGCCGAGTACCGTCCCGCGCGAAAAGATCCGGTGGCCGGCGACAACGTTTACCTCACCATCGACTTCGATTTGCAGCGCCGCGCGGAGCAGTACTTTGCGGAGAATGAGTTCGTCGGCGCCGCCGTCGCGCTCGATCCACGCGACGGCGAAGTGCTGGCGATGGTTTCCTCGCCCGCCTTTAATCCGAACGTCTACTCCAAACGGTTCACACCGGATGTCTGGCGGACGATCGCCTCGAATCCATTCAAGGTCGAACTGAATCGCGCCATTCAGGGGCTCTATTCGCCGGGATCGGTCTTCAAGGCGGTCATGGCCATGGCCGGGTTGTCCGAGGGCGCGATCGATACCAGCACATCGTTCTATTGCAGCGGCAGCGGCTACTTCTTCGGCCGCCGGTTCCGTTGCTACAACAAGAACGGCCACGGCGACGTCAGCGTCGCCAACGCTCTCAAGGTCTCGTGCGACATTTTCTTCTTCAACGTCGGCGCGCGGCTTGGCGTTGATCGCATCGCCGAATACGCGCACAAACTCACGTTCGGCGAAATCTCGCGCATCGATCTCGATGGCGAAAAGCCCGGCCTCGTTCCATCGACGCAATGGGCTGCGGTCAAGCAGCATCGCAAGTGGTATCCGTCGGAGACCATCTCGGTCGCCATCGGCCAGGGCCCGCTCATCGTGACGCCGTTGCAGGTCGCAAACATGATGGCGGCCATCGCCAACGGCGGCACGGTCTACCGGCCGCACGTCGTGAAGATGATCGAGAAGGTGAGCCCTGACGGGAAAGTAGACCGCTTGCAGGTCGCCTCCGAGGTGCTGCACAAAGTGACGCTCGCACCGAAAGCGCTCGAGACCGTAAGGCTCGGCCTCTGGAAAGTCGTCAACGAAGAAGGCGGCACCGGCGGCAACGCCCGCATCGAAGGGCTGAACGTCTCCGGCAAAACCGGAACGGTGCAGGTCATCGCGCAGCACGGCTGGGTCAAGACCGAGGGGCTGCCGTACAAGTACAAAGACCACGCGTGGTTCGCGTCGTTCGCGCCAAAAGAGAATCCGCAGATGGTCGTCGTCGTCTTCGTCGAACACGGTGGACATGGCGGCGTCGATGCCGCGCCGCTGGCCAAGCTGCTCTACGAATCGCGCTTCCGTCAGCAGTTCAACGACGCGAATCTCGATCTCTCCAATCCCGACACGCTCGAAGCGATCAAGGAAGGGCAGGCGCCCATCCCAGGTCAGGTGAAGAAGGCGCCCGCCGCGCCGGCCGGCTCGAACCCGAACCTGGGCCACTGAGGACACTCGATGGCTCGGGACAACATCCGCACGTTTTCAAAACTCGACTTCAACTTCCTCGGCACGGCGCTCGTGATCGCCGCCGTCGGTTGCCTGCTCATCTACAGCGCGACCTATTTCGACGATCCCGGCCTCGGCATCTTCAAGAAACAACTTCTCTGGCTCGCCATCGGCTTTGTGCTGATGCTGTTCTGCCTTTTCGTCGACTACCACGTCTTCTTCGACATCGCGCCGTTCCTCTACGGCCTCGGCATCATTCTGCTGCTGTACCTCATGGCGTTCGGGAGGCTGACCGCGAACGTGCGGTCGTGGATCCACATCGGGACGTTTCAGTTTCAACCTTCCGAGTTCATGAAGATCTTCACGGCGATCATGCTCGCGAAGTTCTTCGACAATCACGAGCGCGCGTACATGGATTTCAAATCGTTCTTCCGGGCCATGCTGATCATCGGAATCCCGGTCGGATTGATCCTCATGCAGCCCGACTTCGGGACCGCGGCGACCTTCTTCCCGCTTGTCGCGGTAGCGATGTTCTTCGGCGGCATCCGCTGGCGGATCTGGGCGACGATGATCGTGGTCGTCGCTCTCCTCGGACTGGGCGGCTTCAGCATCATGAAGCCGTATCAGAAGGACCGCATTATCACCTTCCTCAATCCTGACCGCGATCCGCTCGGCAAGGGCTACCAGGTCACGCAGGCGAAAATCGCCATCGGCTCCGGAGGCATTCACGGCAAGGGATTCCGGCAGGGGACGCAGGCCAAGCTCGACTTCCTCCCCGCGCATCACACCGATTTCATCTTTGCCACCCTCGGCGAAGAGTGGGGCTTCATCGGCGTCGTGATCGTTCTCGGTCTCTATCTTTTTCTGATTTATCAGGCCCTCACGTTCGCGAAAAAAGCGCGCGACCGTGGCGGCGCCTTCCTGGCCATCTGTCTGATCGCATTCTTCGTCTTCCACATCTTCATCAACGTGGCCATGCAGATCGGCGTGCTGCCGACCACCGGCATCCCGCTGCCGCTGATTTCATACGGCGGCTCGTCGACGATGATGTTCCTGATGGCGATCGGGCTGATGCTGAATGTGGATATGAGACGATTCGGCGCGACGAGCAACGCGTAAGCTCGCGCGCCGAATGAAAGAGCACTGGCTCCTCGATCCCACCATCACGTTTCTCAATCACGGCTCCTTCGGCGCCGCGCCGAAGGCTGTGCTTGCGAAGCAGAACGAGCTGCGGACGCAGCTCGAGCGCGAGCCGGTGCGCTTCATGGTCCGCGAGCTGGAGCCGCTGCTCGACGAGGCCCGCGCCGTGCTGGCGGAGTTTGTCGGCGCCGATCCAGCTGCGATCGCGTTCGTACCGAATGCCACCGCCGGCGTCAACGCGGTGTTGCGCTCGCTCGACCTCGACCGTCACGACGAGTTGCTCGTCACGACGCACGAGTACAACGCGTCGCGCAACGCGCTCGAATACGTTGCGGGTATCGCCGGCGCGAAGGTGGTCGCCGTCGACGTTCCGTTTCCTCTCCGCTCCTCGGACGAAATCGTCGAACGCGTGCTCGCCGTCGTCACCGAGCGCACACGGTTGCTGCTCATCGATCACGTCACCAGCCAGACCGGCTTGATCTTTCCGATCGCGAAGATCATCGAGGAGTTGAACCGCCGCGGCATCGACACACTCGTCGACGGCGCTCACGCCCCCGGCATGTTCCCGCTGAACCTCGACACCCTCGGCGCCGCCTGCTACACCGGCAATCTCCACAAGTGGGTCTGCGCTCCGAAAGGCGCGGCGTTTCTTTACGTCCGCGAGAATCGCCGCCTCGGCATTCGTCCAGTCGTGATCAGTCACGGCGCGAATGCCACGCGCACCGATCGCAGCCGCTTTCACCTCGAATTCGACTGGCCGGGCACCTTCGATCCCACCGCAATTCTGAGCGTCCCAACCGCGCTGCAATTCATGGCCAGCCTCGTCGAAGGCGGCTGGCCTGAAGTGATGCGCCGCAATCACGACCTCGCACTGCGCGCCCGCGACCTTCTCTGCAACCGCCTCGGCATCCCACATCCAGCGCCGGACGAAATGCTCGGATCAATGGCCGCGGTGCCGCTGGGCGAGGGGAAACCGTACGTCCCGACGCTCTACGGCGATCCGCTGCAGGACGCGCTCTTCGAACACAACATCGAAGTCCCGATCCATCCCTGGCCGCATCAGCCGAACCGCGTTCTCCGCGTTTCCGCGCAGCTGTACAACGAGATCGGCGATTTCGAAAAACTCGCGGACGCGTTGGAAGAGCTGCTGCCACGGTTTTGAAATTCGAGGAGCGGTTCGCGCGCGAAGGCGAACACTTCAGCACGCCGCTTCGATGATGATCACTGCCGGCATGTGACGGGCGCTCGCGCGGCGTTGCAGGAAACGGCCGGCCAGTCCGAGGGCTAGTCCGGCTCCGGCGGCGATGCCGGCCCACTTCGACGGATTGCCTCGCATGCGGTCGTTCGTCTTCAACGTCATCGCCTTCACGCGAGGCTTGATACTCCGCGGCATGGCGGCGAGCTTTTCTTTCCACGTGCGGTCTTGAATTTCCATGATTTCCCTCCGCGGACTGCACTTATTTGTATTGCCAGCGAAGTGCCACGTCGATAGTAAGCGGACTCGGCACGGGACCAGCAAAATAGCCGGTAGCTTCGCAACGTATCGTGACGAACAAACCGACTTCCACCGAGTACAGCTCGCTCGCAAAACGCTACCTCGTAGCGATTGCGCTGACCGTGCTCGCGACGTTAGTGCAGATGTGGATCGCGCCCGTCCTCGGCGGCGCGCGCTATCTCATTCTGATCGGTGCCATCGTCATCAGCGCCACCTACGGCGGCTTCGGGCCGGCTCTCCTCGCGATCGCCCTCTCCTCATTTTCCGCGACGTACTTTTTCATGACGCCGAAACACTCGTTGCTGATGAACACCGCGGACGCGATCCAGCTCACGATCTTCGACATCTTCATGATCGTGCTGAGCTGGATCCTCGCGTGGTACCGCGCGGAGACGGCGAAGCTTCGCAGCGAGCGTGTGCAGGACCTGCAGGAGATGGCCAACCGCATCGAGGATGAGCGGAGGCGGCTCGCTGACATTGTCTCCAGTGTTCCGGGCGTCGTGTGGGAAGCGCACGGCAATCCCGACCGGCAGTCGCAGCGCATCGACTACGTCAGCGAACACGTCACGCGCATGCTCGGTTACACGGTGGAGGAGTGGCTGGCCACGCCCAACTTCTGGCTGACCATCGTCCATCCCGACGATCGCGAGGCCGCGGCGAAACACGCACAGGAGCACTTCGCGGCAGGCGACTTCCGCGTGAACACGTTCCGCTGGCTGACGAAAGACGGCCGCGCGATCTGGGTCGAGTCGCACTCGATGGTGATGAAGGACGACGAGGGCAAGCCGGCCGGCATGCGTGGTGTGACGCTCGACATCACCTCGCGAAAGCGCGCGGAGGATTCCTTGCGGTTCCTGGCGCGCGTGAGCGAATTGGTCACGTCGTCGCTCGACGCACAAGCCACGCTCGAAAACGCCGCCGCTGCCGCCATCCCGATCCTCGGCGACCTCTGCGTCATCGACGTCGTCGAAGGCGCTGTCATCCGCCGCGCGGTGGTCAAGCACGTCGATCCTGCGATGGAGGACGACGCGCGTCTGTTGCAGACGTACAGCCCGCGTGCGGATCTGAACTCTGGCGCCGCCGCCGTGATCCGCAGCGGTCAGCCGGAAATCATTAATGAGATTCCACCCGAGGTAATCGCCCAGCGCGGCGACGAGTTCCGCAGCCTCCTCGGCCGGCTCCGCTTGCAGTCGTACATGGTCGTGCCGCTCATCGCTCGCAGCGGAACCATCGGTGCGGTCACTGTCGGATCGCGCGAAACGCAACGCTACGATCAGGCCGATCTCGAGCTGGCGGCGCTCTTCGCCCGCCGCGTCGCGCTGGCGATCGAGAACGCACAGCTGCACACCGCCGCCGTCGAGGCCAACCGCGCCAAGGACGCGTTCCTCGCCACCGTGTCGCACGAGCTGCGCACGCCGATGACCGCCACGCTCGGCTGGGTGCGCATGCTGACCGTGGCTAGCGTCGACGAGGAGACGATGGCACTGGCACTGGAGTCGATCGACCGCTCCACGCAAGCGCAGGCGCGGCTGATCGAAGACATTCTCGACGTTTCCAGCATCATCAGCGGCAAGTTCCGGTTGACGGTCGCGCCGGTCGATCTGCGCGGCGTGATCACGAACGCGATCGAAACGCTGCGTCCTGCCGCGACCGCGAAGCAGATCAGCATCGGCGTCCATCTCGACTTCACGCCGCTCGTCGAAGGCGATGAGAACCGTCTGCAGCAAGTCGTCTGGAACCTGCTCTCGAATGCGATCAAATTCGTTCCGCGCGGCGGCCACATCGAGGTTCGCCTGGCCCGCGCCGAAAACGCGGCACGGATCATCGTCAGCGACGACGGTCCCGGCATCGATCCGGCCTTTCTGCCCCACGTCTTCGAACGCTTCCGTCAAGCCGACGCCAGCACTGCCCGCGCCCACAGCGGCCTCGGGCTCGGGCTGGCGATCGTCCGCCATCTCGCCGAGATCCACGGCGGCAGCGCCACCGCCGAAAGCGACGGTCTCGGCAAAGGCGCAACGTTCACCGTCGAGCTGCCGCTCACGGCCGGCGAGTGAAAAACACAGCGAAACAAAACGCCGGATGGCGTTTCGGACGGTAGCCGGTGGTCGCGTGCGAAGCGCGAGACCACCGAACAAATGTGCGCGTATGGAAATTGGCCCCCGCGGGATCGCGGATCAAATAGCAGGCGCATAACCTCATGAGCTCGTCGAGTTTGAGAAACGCTCAGGCCATAGCGTTCGTCGCTAAGGATCAGATTGGAGCCACCGCAAGCCGCGCGAAAAGCACCTCCCAATCCTCAGCACCAACTGTGGTTGGTTGAAATGCAAATTGACCCTGCGTGCGGATTACGTTGTTCCATTGACGTCCAGACTCGACTACAGCTGGTAGGAGCGCGATGTCCGCTTTGCCCATCTGATGATGGGGTGATCCTAGCGGGTGGATGCCAAATGGAAGATGCCATTCCTCGGGCCAAACGTCTCGAACAGTGGCATGCACATCCGGCGCTGAGGATACGAGAAAGGGCGTCGTCAGTGATTGCGTCTCCACGCAATACAGAATTCCCAGAGTACCGACGCGAAGACCACGAGCCTTCGTACGTGTCCCCGGCATCTCTGCCTGCTCCAAGGAGACCGCCCAACGTCGCGCGCCGACGCCCGCCCAAATATTTGTGAGATTGCTCGAGCTGAAGACGAAGAGATCCATCGCTACCCCACGTTCTGATTGAGGGAGCGGCCTGTGGCGGCCACTCCTGTGTGACTCTACAGGTCTTTTAGGGAGCGGGTTTGTCTTTTCGACGCGTTCTTGCATGCCGCGTTTTGGCGAGGAAGAGGCCGGCGGCGTGAATTCCCTCCGCGACCGCTGCCGCGGTCGGAAACGACGCGCGAAATGCAACCGGTGGTCTCGTGCTTCGCGCGCAACCACCGGCTACCGTCCGAGCCGCCAATCCGGCGACTTTCGCGCCGCTCACGCGGGCACCTAGTGCGGCTTCGCCGGTGGAGCCGCCGCCGGTTGCGCAGGTTGCGCCGTCGTCGTCTGCGCCGCCGCTTGTTGCGCGGCGACAACCTCCGGCGGCGTCACCGCGCCGGGCTCGACGACGAAGGTCCGCATCGTTTGCGGATGGCCGTCGAACTGGAACTGGAGATTCGGCAGCGGCAGCGGCTTGTTCTCGTCGGACTGATTGTTCAGGTCCGTCACCTCGGTCAATGGAATCGCCGCGGCGGCCGAAACGTCGCGCGCGTTGCGGCGCGTCACGAATTCGTGCAGGCCAGCCAGGATGAGAATCACCACAAGTACCGCCAGCGCCACGACGACGCCCTGACGTTGACGTGCAAATTCGAAAACGGTCTCCGTGGCGGACGTCTCGCGCGGATGGAACATCTCGTTGAGCATCGCCTGCGTGTCGACCGGCTTCTGTCCCGTGCGCGGATCGGCGCCGCAGTACGGACAGAGTTTCGCCGCCGCGTCGATATCGTGGCGGCACGACGCGCATGCGATGCGATCGGTCGATGTGTTCTGCGCTTCGACGGTCATTGCGGACGCACGTTTATAGCGACAGAGAACGTCGATGTCACGGGCTGGCCGTTTTGCGTTGCCGGCCGGAAGCGCCAGTTCTGCACCGACGCGATCAGGCGCGGCATCTCGCCTGGGATCGATTGCGCGATGTCGATGTCATGAACGCGGCCGTCGGTGCCCACCGTAAGGAAAAGCTTCGCGCTGGCCGGCTGGTTCACGCGCAAGGGCGGCACCGGCTGATAGAGCGGGATCGGTTCCGTATGCGGCGGAGCAACGACGCGGATGACCCGATTGCGCTGCGACACTGGCTGCGGACGCGGATTGCGATTGACGGGAACCGCACGTTCGACGCCGCCCGGAATCGTGCGTGGATCGATCATTCCATTGCTCGTTCTCACCTCGCGCTCGGCCTTGGCGCGTTGCGCGGCGGACGAGTACTCGCCGGACGGAAGCGCGGTGGCGTCGGTGCGATCGCCATTCACCTCAACGTTGCCCGCGCTCGGCGCCAGCGCCGGCGCAGTGGTGATCGGCGGTTCGGATTGCATGGAGCCGTCAACCGGCACCAGCGTCACATCCGCCCTCGGTCCGCCCTCGGCTTGCACAGCCGGCGCGGCCGGATTTGCCGGCGTCTGCGCTGCTTTCGCTTGCGATGGATCGGAACCATGCACGAGCGAGCCGATCACGAAGGCGATGACGACGAGCGCGACGAATGCGATCGCGCCGAGGATGCGGTTGCGCAGGCGCGTGTCGCGCGGCGGGACGTACGCGGGAGCAGCCGGCGCGGCCGCGGTCTGGGCTGGCTTCGCCACGCCCTGATCCCAGTTGCAATAGACGCACGAGCGCGCGTTCGCATCGATCGGGCGCTCACATCGGATACACGGTTTTCGTTCTGCCATAACGTCTTCTCTTTAGTCCGCTTGGTGCAACCGCCGTACCGCGTCGTCCCACCAGAACACTCCCTCGGGTGCGACGGCGAACGTGCGAATGTTCCTCGCGACCACCGAGCTCGACGATTTCGTGAATCGATACAACGTCCCGCTGCTCGAATCGAAGGCGTACCAGCGCACGCCGCGGACGAACACGCGATCGACGCCGGTCGGAAAGTTGGACGTTCCGCTGCCGAAGAGTCCCAGTCCGATCAGGCCGCGAAGAAAGCCGCGCGTGAACGCCTGCGTCATCGATTGCGCCCCTTCGATCAGCCACACTTTTTTCGCCGAGGGATCGGCGACGGCGAGCGTACGCGCGGTGAGCGACGTGCCGGTCGATGCGAACGCGAAGGAGACCGGGACGGCGCCGACGTCGATGTTGCCTCCGGATTGCATTGAATCGAGATTGACGATGGCGATCTTCGCGCCGTGCGGATCGACGAGATACGCGTTCTTCGAGTCGATCTCGAAGTCGGACGCGAACGGCGTCACGCGAACGCTGCGGCGGATCGCGAATGGCGACGTCGTGACTTCCTGCAGCAGTCCTTCGCCGCGCGCGTAGATGTACAACCGGCCGTTCGACTCGCGAAGAAAGGCCGGATCGGCGCCGGTGCTGATGGACGCTCTCGTGCCGTCCGCGCCGATCCGTTCGAGAGCCCGGGCATCGCGCTCGAGGAGGTAAAGCGTTGGTCCGATGAAAACGCCGGCGACCGGCG
>JAXDIO010000083.1:0-3927 GCA_034663965.1 Thermoanaerobaculia bacterium
TTGCGATGGCAAGCGTTTTCGAGTACATACCGGCGGCGCCGCGGAGAGTAACAGGATGGCGCGGAGGAAAAATGCTCAGCGAATTCAGCAACGAGCCGCTCACCGATTTCACCAAACCCGAAAACAAGGCGGCCATGGAAGCGGCGCTGGCCACCGTGCGCGCCGAGTTCGGCCGCGAGTACCCGGTCGTCATCGGCGGCGAGCGCATCACGGGTTTACCAACGTTCGAATCGATCAATCCATCCCACAAGTCGCAACTCCTGGGCCGCTTCAACAAAGCGACCAAGCAGCACGTCGAACATGCGCTCGACGCGGCGTGGAAAGCGTTCGAGTCGTGGAAGCGGCAGCCGGTCGATGTTCGCGCCGGACTGCTCGTCAAAACCGCGGAGCTGATGCGCCAGCGGAAGCACGAATTTTCCGCGACGATGGTCTACGAAGTCGGCAAAACGTGGCCGGAGGCCGATGCCGATACCGCCGAGGCAATCGACTTTTTGGAGTTTTACGCCAGAGAAGCGTATCGCTGGGGCGGCGAGCAGCCGATCACGAAGATCGCCACCGAGGACAACGCGCTGGTCTACGTCCCCCTCGGCGTCGGCGGCGTGATCCCGCCCTGGAACTTCCCGCTGGCGATCATGGCCGGCATGACGGCGGCCGGCGTCGTCACCGGAAACTGCATCGTGATGAAACCGTCGTCGGACGCTCCGTGGATCGCGTACCGGTTCTTCGCGCTGCTCGAGGAAGCGGGCATGCCGCCGGGCGTCGTCAACTACCTCAGCGGCTCCGGCGCCGAAGTCGGCGATCCGCTGGTGATGAGTCCTCGCCTGCGCTTCATCTCGTTCACGGGATCGAAAGAGGTCGGGCTGCACATCAACGAGGAGGCGGCGAAGACGCAGCCGGGCCAGCTGTGGATCAAACGCGTCGTGGCGGAGATGGGCGGCAAGGACGCGATCATCGTTGACCGCGATTACAAGAATCTCGATGACGCCGCGGCCGCCGTCGTGGCCTCGGCATTCGGATTCCAAGGCCAGAAGTGCTCGGCCTGTTCGCGCCTGATCGTCGACGATGCGATCTACGACAAGTTTGTGCCGATGGTCGTCGAGAAGACGAAGGCGATTCGCATCGGTGCGCCGGAAGACGGCTCGTCGCAGTTCGGGCCGGTCGTGAACGCCTCGGCGATGAAGAAGATCAAGGAGTACATCGACAAGGGCAAGGGCGAAGGAAAGCTCCTGGCCGGCGGCGAAGTGCGCGACGCGGAAGGTTTCTACGTCGAGCCGACCGTGATCGGCGACGTTGCGCCCGATGCAACGATCTCGCAGGAGGAGATTTTCGGACCGGTGCTGGCCGTGACGCGGGCGAAGGACTTCGACGACGCGCTGCGCATCGCGAACAACACGCAGTTCGGACTTACGGGCGCCGTGTTCACCGACGATGAGTCGAAACTCGATCGCGCGCGCGAGGAGTTTTTCGTCGGCAATCTCTACCTGAATCGCAAGTGCACCGGCGCGCTGGTGGGCGTGCATCCGTTTGGCGGATTCAACATGTCGGGCACCGATTCGAAAGCGGGCGGCCGCGACTACCTCGGCCTGTTCCTGCAGGCGAAAGCGATCTCGCGCAAGAAGGCGTCAGCGCCGCAGCCGTCGCGGGCGGGAGAGTAGCGCGCCGCAACTCGTAGCGCCGTCGGCTCGACGGCTGGACCGCCAGCGGCTCGCTGGCACTTCGCTGGACTGCCGGCGAGCCGCCGGCGCTACGTTCTCTCTCCCTACTCCAACGTGAAGTTCACGGTCAGGCTGAAGATGACCTCGACCGGCTCGCCGTTCAGCGTACCCGGCCGGAAGTGCCACTTCTTGACGGCTTCGACGGCCTGTTCGCTCAGACCCATCGGCAGGCCTTTGAGGACCTTCACCTGCTCGACTTCGCCCTGCTTGTTGACGATGGCTTCGACGATCACGACGCCGTTGATGTGCGCTTTGCGGGCGGCGTCGGTGTAGTCAGGCTTGATGCGTGCCGTCGCGACTGGCGCCTTGACGTCGCCGCCAACGCGGAGCGGTCCTTCGTCTTTCGGTTCGGGCGCGGGGGGTGGAGGAGGCGCCGGTTTGTCGCCGTCTCCGCTTCCTGTGCCGGTGCCGCCGACCGTTCCGCCGACGACGCCGCCTTTTTCACCGCCGAGGACGCCGCCGATCTGGCCGCCGACTTCGCCGCCGACCGTACCGCCCTGCTGGCCGCCGACGACGCCACCGACCACACCGCCCGCAACGCCGCCTTCCTGCGCGCCGGGAGGATCATTCGACGGCTGGGCGGGAGTGGGATCGATCTCCGCGACCTTCGTCGTCGGAGTGGGGATATTCACTTTCGGGACTTCCTTCGGGATCTCGCGCGGCTGTACGAACGTCTGAGGCGTGACGTGCACCGGCGTCACGACCTTCGGCGTTGAGCTCGCATGCGAGGCAGGAGGTGGTGGTGGAGGCGGAGGTGGCGGCGGGGCTGCTTTCGTCGACAGGAACGCATGAATCGGCTTGTCTTCGGCTGCGACTTTCTGTGTCGCCTGCGTGGAGATGAAGACGATCAGCGCAATGATCGCGCCGTGCACGCCGAGTGAGGCCATCGTGGCTTTCCAGCCGCCTTTTTGATGTTGTTTTCCGGACTCCAACAGCTCGTTTTGAAGGTCCATTGAGTAGTCGCTCCTCGTTCGTTTTCTACAGGTTATTTAGCAACATCGCCGCCAACTGTTTACAGCGTTTTGCGCCTGTAGAATGAGTAACTTAGCGCCACATGTTAGAATGCCAAGAATGCTCGGTAAACGAAGGGGGTGGAAGCTCGTCAGTGTGCTGTTTCTGACGGGCTGTGCCAGCGGTCCCGCGTGGTTTCCGAGGGGTTGGGAAACCGTCCCACAAGCCTCGCTGGTCGGCGACTATTGCGTCCACGTCGCGTGTGCTCCGAAGCCGAACCTCGCCAACATTCGCGTCGCGGAGAACCGCGTTCTCAACGGCAGCAAACCGTTGACGCCGGCGTTCGCGGCTATCGACTCGTACGACGTCTCGCTGGACCGCAAAGAAATCGTTTTCTCGGCGAAACGGACGAACAACTTCGACGTCGGGCTGGTCTCAATGGACGGCAGCGACATCCACTGGATTCCGGAAGATCCATCTGACGAGGTGAATGCGCAGTGGGCGCCGCGCGGCAACAAAGTCAGCTACATCCTGCAAACGAAGACCGGGAGCATCGTCCGCACCGTGCACATCCCGACGGGCACTCCCCTCTCGGTGGACTTGCAGCGGACGCAGGTCGACGCCCTCGCCTGGGATTCGCAAGCGGAACGGTTTGCGCTGGTCCTCGAATCGCCTGACGTCTCGCAGCATCTCGTGTCGATGACCTACGCGGGAGAGCAACGCCAGGAGCTGGTGGCTGCGTCGGACTGGCTTTCCGTCACACTCGAACCGATCGGCGGCGTCCTGATCATGCGGCCGAACGAGATGCGGTACAACGAAAAACTTCCGCTCGTGATCTGGCTCGATCCGAAACTGTTCGCATGGAACGACGCGCGCGCCGCGCTGATGCGCAGTTCCCGAGTGGCCATCGCCATCGCGCCAAGCGTGGATGACAACTTCACCACCGCGATCAGGAACGTCCCGTGGATCGACAGCAACCGTACCTACATCGTCAACGCCACCAACCGGCAAGCGGACAACGGAGCGACCATCCTCACGACCGATCCCAACCTCCCGCCGCATCACTACACGCGGCACGGAAACACCATCCGCGTCCGACCCGCTGTCGTACAATCGTTTGCCGCCGCGTTCATCGCGGACGACCTGAAGGGAACACCCCCGCCGAATGGCCGTCGATGAAACTCAAAAGAAATCGACGATCCGTGAGTACTACGAAGCGCTCCTGATCGCCGTCATCTTCGTCAACTTTGTCCGCATCTTC
>JAXDIO010000089.1:0-6262 GCA_034663965.1 Thermoanaerobaculia bacterium
TGATTGATGAAAGAGGGCCAGCAGTCATGAGGCGTTTCACTCCAGACGGGCGTTACTCAGCCCGGGCGTTAAGGGACTCACCATTCAAACGAGTTTTCGACAGAATTGTTGCAGCCGGTCACGCGGAGCCGCGGGGACGCAGAGAGAAGAAGTTCTCCGCGTCTCCGCGCCTCCGCGTGAAACGGTCTTGAGCGCTACCGAACGGCGCGCCGCCTCGGGCGCGAACCACCGACGGCGAAGAGATGTCCGCCGGTTTGGGCGTAGACGCGTCCGTTCCCATCGATGGCGAGCGGGGTGTATGCCGCGCCGAGCGGTCCGGCCAGCGTGATTTTGTCGAGCAGTACGCCGCCCTGACCGATCGCGTACAGGATCCCGTCCTCGGCATTCGCGTAGACGGTGCCGTTCGCGTCGATGGTCGCGGCGTTGACGCACCACTCGAAGCCGAAGTCGTTCTGTATGCAATCGCCGCCGTTGCAGACCCGCGTCGATGGATTGCGGTACTCCCATTCTTTTTTGAGATTGGGATCGAGTTGGACCATGAACTCTCCGGGATCGGGGCGGAGCGCGAAGCCGTAGAAGTTGTGCTTCGTCACGACCGAGAATGTCCCGTTGTGCGACCAGACTGCGGGGGTCGTATCCCAACCGAATGGGTACGCGCCGAGGTACGCGCCGGCGGCGGTGAAGTGCGTGAGGTGGCCATTGCTGTCGTTGTAGCCGGTGAACGCGCCGTAGAGGATCGTTCCGTCCGGCAGCACGACCGGTGACGACGTGGAGAAGTCGGTGACGACGCCGGAGCCGGCCAGGTTATCGGTGGGATCGACGCCGGTGTGCGCGCCGTCCGAGCAGGTGCCGGGCGGGAGGAGGACGTTGCATCCGTCGTGGAAGCGTTCGCGAAGCGTTTCGTTCCACTTTGGCGTCAGGTCGGGATTGACGGCGACGAGGAATCCCCAACGCTCGTTCAGATGCGCACGGCTGACGATGTAGATCGTGCCGTCCGCCGCGATTGCGGGCGCGATGTTGAGTCCCGGCCGCTGCGAGCCGCAGACGGTGGTCGGCGCAACGGCGTCCGGCGACGGCGGCAGACGGAGCGTGCCGAAGTTGAAGTGCGACCGGCACTGCGCGGCCGGATTCGGCGCGTTCGACACCAGCGGCGCGAGCGGAACCGCCTTCGCGGTGCCGTCGGGCGTGGCGCGCACCAGCCAGGCGCCGGTGACGTCGCTGCTCCAAGGGGCGTCCAGGTTCAGCCGGAAGGCGCCGTAAACAATGTTGCCTGCGGCATCGACCGTCGGAGGGCCGGACATGAAGGTGGCGTAATCGAGGCTCGCGAACGGATTGATGCGTGCGAGTGTGGCGCCGCTGTTTCGATCAATCTTGAGGAGCGTCCCCCCGCCCGCGGGAAGGTAGACGAACCCGTTGGCCAGCACCGGCTGCATCGACGGTTCCCACCCGGGATTCGGAACGGGTGCCCAGTCGGCTCCTGCCACCCACTTCTGGACGAGCTTCCCCTTCTCCCAGTGGAAACGCTTTACGCCCCACGTGGGAATGCCCTGGAACGGGCCGATGAACACCAGGTCTTTGAAGGCCATGAACACGTCGTCCCCGTCGAGGAGCGGGACGGCGTAGTGAATCAGCAGTTCCCCGGAATTGGATTCGAGCTCGGAAGGAACGAGCGGATCGTAGACGACGTCCGCCAGGAGATTCCGCAGAGGCTGCGCGAGTGTGGCGGAGTCGCCGGTGTGCCGCGGATTGCCCGCGAACTGCGACCACTGCGCGTTCGCCGTAACCGCGGAGAGGGCGATCGTCAGCGCAAATAAGCGATTGAGCATCGGCGCAAGCCTATGCGATTTCCAGACCGCGCCGTTTGCCCGTTTTCGCGGACGCACTGTCCTCGATCGAGGAGCGGCGACGTCGCCGGCCGCGGCGCTGCCTCTCGCGGAATCCGGATCGCGAACTGGCTCAGCCGTCGCATGCGCGGAGGCGTGTCGCAACCTGAATCCATGAGGGAGACTCCTATGAAACGTCGTATCACCCACGCAGTCGCAGCGCTGTTTCTCGTGCTCGTCGCCGCGCCGCTGTTCGCCGTGCAGCGCAACGCCGTCGATGAAGTGATTCGCATGACGCGGGCCGGGGTGGCCGAGGACACCATCCTCGACTACCTGGAAAAGACGGACGCTCGCATCGTGGTCACCGGCGACGACGTCATCGCCATGACCGACGCGCATGTGTCGAAGGCAGTGATCAAAGCCGTCGTCGATGCCGCCGATTCGCGCCGCAACAGCCGCAACAACGGCGACTACCGCGACCGCGGCTACGTCGCGCCGCGCGTCGTTGTCGCCTCACCGTATTACTACGACCCGTACTACTACTACGATCCGTTCTGGTACCGCCCCAGCTTCTCGCTGAGCTTCGGCTTCGGCGGATTCGGATATCGCGGATATCGCGGCGGCCACTTTGGTGGTGGATTCCGCGGTCACGGCCGTCACTAGTCGATCAGCCGCGATCGCGGCGGGTCAAGCGTTGCGCAATGGGTCATGTTTCCACCGGGGGAACATGGCCCATTGGCTTTTATATTGACCCCTATCCGATCCTCGCCTTTCAGTGTTTTCAATGAGTTACGACGTTTTCCGTTACGGCACAGCCCGTGCTCATAGGAGCCGCTCAAGGAGAATCGGATTCTATGAAGAAAGTCTTGATCGTGCTCGCATCTCTGTCCCTGGTCGTAGGTTCCGCACTTGCCGGTGACCATCACGGAAACCGCAACAATGACGGAAACGAACTGAACCCTGCCGCTAGTGGCGACCACCACGGCAATGATGATGACAGTGACGTTTTCAACAAGGCCGCCGCAGCGGCCGGCAGCGGCCAGCTCCGCAATCATGGCGGTCCCGTCATGAACGGCGGCAAGGTCGTCTGCATTTTCTGGGGAAGCATCCCGTCCTCGTACACGTCGAACATGCAGGCCTTCCGCAGCAATTCGACCGGCATGGTCTCGCACATGGGCATGCTGACCCAGTATGGCGTCACGGAATCGACGCTGGTCGGCTCGCACGCCGACGTCTTCGACCCGACCCCGCCGTCGGCCGCGCGCGTCACCGACGTCATGGTCCAGCAGGAAGTGGCCCGCGTGGTCGGCTTCACTCCCGCCGACCTGAACACGATCTACGAAGTGTTCATCCCCAGCGGCTACTACTCTGATGATGGCACCGGCGCGACTTCCTGCGGCGGTCCGAACCTTCAGTACTGCGCGTATCACAGCAGCGGCGACGGCTCGCACCTGAACGCGAATGCGAAGTATTCGATCGAGCCTTGGCCGGGTTGCAGCGGCTGCTCGGCGTCCGGCTGGACGACGAACCAGAACGCGAACCACTTCATGGTCCACGAGACCCGCGAAGCCCTCACCGATCCCTTCGGGACCGCGTGGTGGGATGCCGCCGGCTACGAAGCCGACGACAAGTGCGCGTGGCAGGGCCTGTTCATCTCCAACGGCTACGGCTATCAGCCCGAGTACTCGAACTCTGCACGTAACTGCGTGCAATAGCCTCATCACAGAACATCGATGAGCGAAAGCCCGGGCCGCGTGCCCGGGCTTTTTTTTTACGCGGTCACGCGGAGTTCGCGGAGAGGCGAAGCCCGCGGAGAGTAGGGGTGTTCTCTGCGTTTCTTGCCCCTCCGCGTTCCCTGCGTGAAACCGTTCTCTTGTTGTTTACCCAATATTGAGCAAAGCCAACATATCCTCCCGCCCGAATGCTCTTCAGCGCCCTCCTCCTCGCCACTGTCATCTCCGTCACCGGTACCGTCGTTGATCCCTCCGGAGGCGCTGTCGCTGGAGCCACGGTTTCCATCCAGGGCTCATCGACGACCACCGACAACCTCGGCCACTTTCATTTCGACACCGCCGTTCCCGGGCGTTCGCGGATGGAGGTCACTGCCGATTCGTTCAAACCGCTCCGCCGCGACGTCACCATCGCGCCCGGTATGGCGCCGCTCGCCTTGCAGCTCTCGCTGGCGACGGTCGAAGAAAGCGTCGAAGTCACTGCTGACGACGTCCGCCCCACCGTCGATACCGCGGCCAATCTCGATACGACCACCGTCAGCGGATCGGCGCTCGACCAGTTGCCGGTCTTCGATCAGGATCTCGTCGGCGCGCTGTCGCAGTTCCTCGATCCAGCTTCAGTCGCCACGGGCGGCGCCACGATCGTCGTCGATGGCGTGGAGATGAAAAGCGCCGGCGTGCCGAAATCAGCGATCCAGGAGGTTTCGATCAACGACGATCCGTACTCCGCGGAATCGAGCCGGCCCGGCCGCGGACGGATCGAGATCATCACCAAGCCCGGCTCCGGGCATCTTCGCGGCGATCTCAACTTCACCTTCCGCAATGCAGCGTTGGCGGCGCGCAGCTATTTCGCGCCGGCGAAACCGGCCGAGCAGCGGCAGGCGATGGAGGGAGTGCTCAGCGGTCCCGTGGCGAGTGAACGCACGTCGTTCCTCTTCACGTTCTCGCGGCAGAACGACGACGCAGCCGCAGTCGTCCACGCGCTCACGCCGGCCGGCCCGCTTGACGAAACCGTCGGCGCGCCATCGACGAACACCGAGTTCATGGCCCGCGTGACGCACGACTGGAACGAGAAGCATCGCGGCTCGCTGCAGGTGAACTGGAAGCGCTCCGCGAACCTGCTGCAGGGCGCGGGCGGCGTGGTTCTGCCGCAGGCGGCGGTCAACGCTTCCTCGCGCGAGGACGATCTCTTTTTCACCGTCCACTCCATCCTCACGCCGGAGCGACTGAATCAGTTTCAACTGACGTTCGAGTTCAATCGCGAGCCGTCGATCAGCGTCAGCGCGCTTCCGGGCATCGTCGTCCGCGACGCATTCGTCGGCGGAGGAGCGCAGTCGACCGTCCTGCGCACGGAGTCGGGTGGCAAGCTCAATGACATCGTCACCCTCTCGCACGGAAAGCACATCATCAAATTCGGGATTCAGATCCCGAATCTGAATCGCCGTGTTTGGGATGACGAAACGAACCAGGGCGGCACTTTCAGTTTCGCGACGCTGGCGGATTATGCCGCCGGTCATCCGTATGCGTACACGCTGCAGCAGGGGAGCGGGCACGTCTCGCTATGGTGGCGCGAGTACGGCGCGTTCGTGCAGGACCAGATTCGCCTGCGGCCGAACCTGCAAGCGTCGATCGGTCTGCGCTACGACTGGCAGGCCTTCTTTCACGATGCGAACAATTTCGCGCCGCGCGCGTCGCTGGCCTGGTCGCCGCGCAAGGACGGCAAGACGATCGTCCGCGCAGGCGCAGGCGTCTTCTACGACCGTTCCGGCGTCGGTCCGGTCGCCAATCTGATGCTGCACGACGGCGCGACGCTGCGCTCGTTCACGATCCTCAATCCGTCCTATCCCGATCCATTCGCCGGCGGACTGACGCTGGCCGGCGTTCCGACGAACGTCACACGTCTCGCGTCCGACATCCAGATTCCGTATTCGCTTCAGTACAGCCTCAACGTCGAACGCCAACTCGGCAAGACTTTCTCGGTCGTGGGCGGATACCGAGCCACGCGCGGCCATCACTTCTTCCGCTCCGTCGACACGAACGCTCCGCTGCCGCCCGATTTCGTGTCGGTGCCTGACCCCAGTGTCGGGCACGTGCAGGAGATCCGTTCCGACGGCAGGCTCCGCTCCGACGCGCTCGAGCTGACGCTGCGCGGACGCTACAAGAAAACGCTCAGCGGCCAGGTGCAGTACACGTTCAGCCGCGCGATGAACGACACCGGCGGCATCAACTGGTATCCATCGAATCAATACGCGCCACTCGGCGCCGAATGGGGGCCGGCCGACTTCGACGTCCGTCATCGCCTCAACATCCTCACCACCCTTTCGGCCGGCCGATGGGGCAACCTCGGCGTTTCCGCCCGCTTCGCCTCCGGGCTGCCGTACACCGAGACCGCCGGCATCGACCTCTTTCACACTGGCATGTCCAACGCGCGGCCGTCCGGCATCGGCCGCAACACGCTGCGTGCATCCGGCTACTCGGCCGCCGATGTGCACTGGTCGCATGACGTGCCGCTCACGGAAGCGAAAGGGGAGAAGGCGCGCGAGCTGACGTTGGCGATCGACGCGTTCAACGTCTTCAATCATCCGAACTTCGCGGGATACGTCGGCAACATCCGCTCGCCGTTCTACCTCGCGCCGACGACGGTTTCCCCGGGCCGTAGGCTGCAGTTGTCGGCCGAGATCAAGTTCGGGGGATAGTCAGCGGCGCGCG
>JAXDIO010000167.1:0-2619 GCA_034663965.1 Thermoanaerobaculia bacterium
CCGATCCGGCCGTGAACTACGGCGGCATCGGCGCCGTCATCGGCCACGAGATCACGCACGGCTTCGACGATCAGGGCCGCAAGTCCGACGGCACCGGCATGCTGCGCGACTGGTGGGCTCCCGAGGATGCCGCGAAGTTCGAGGCGCAAGCGGCGAAGTACGGCGCGCAGTACGAGGCCGTGAACTTCCCGCAGCTGCCCGGTCAGCACATCATCGGCAAAATGACGATGGGCGAAAACATCGGGGACCTCGGCGGCATCCTGATGGCCCTGGACGCCTACCACATCTCGCTCAAGGGCAAGCCCGCGCCGGTGCTCGACGGCTTCACCGGGGACCAGCGCGTCTTCCTCGGCTGGGCCCAGGTGTGGCGCACGATGATGCGCGACGACGCCCTCCGCCAGCAACTCATGACCAACCCGCACTCCCCCGGCCAGGTCCGCGCCTTCGCCCCGCTCCGCAACGTGGATGCGTGGTACGCCGCGTTCGACGTCAAAGAAGGCGACGCCGAATACGTGAAGCCCGAGGACCGGGTTCGTATCTGGTAGTTTCACTCCCTGCTTCACTCACGACGGCCACCCGCAAGGGTGGCCGTTTTTTGTTGCCGGACGGACGTTCAGGTATCGCTTGCTGGCGCCTCGTCGCTTCCGGTGAGGATCGCGAATAGCGCGGTGTTGATGTAGTAGTTCGACCGCCCGATCTTCTGTTTTTGCAGGAAAGCTCCATCAGTGAGTTCTTCGAGGAATTTTCTCGCCGTGAGCCGCGAAACCCCGAGGTCGCGCTGAACGAATTCGACTTTCGTGTAGGGATGGGTGAAGAGGTTGTTCAGCAGGTCCTGGCTGTAGAACTTGTACTTGTCTCGGATACGTCGTTTCGTTTCCAGCAGCGTCTCGCGGATCGCTCCGATTGTGATGATCGCATCGTGAGCGGTCTTTTCGACGGCGGACAACATGTAGAGAACCCAGTCTTCCCACGCGTCGTCTTCCCGCACACGCTGCAGGAGCCGGTATACTCGCCTTTGGTTTGCACGATGAAACGGCTGAGATAGAGGATCGGCGTATCGAGCAGCCCTTCCTTCACGAGATAGAGAACATTGATGATTCGCCCCGTCCGCCCATTGCCGTCGTAAAACGGATGCTCTCGAACTGGTGATGAATCAGAGCCATTTTCACCAGCGGATCCGCGTCGAACGTTTCCGCGGAGTTGATGAACTGCTCCAGCTCGCCCATCAATCGCAGCACGCTGGTCGCATGCTGCGGCGGCAGATAGACAGTCTCGCCGGCGGCGTTCTGAAGCGTCGTTCCCGGCAGCTTCCGGAAGCCGGCGCTATTCCGCTCGAGCTCCGCCTGTATCCTGAGTATGTGGTTCAGAGTTAGAAGCCCGGTTTGCTCAACGAGATCGAAACCAATCCCCAATGCCTGACGATAGCGGTGCACTTCCTTCGCGGCCGCGTTGCTCGCAAGATCGGGAAACGTGTCCTCTCGAAAGAGTTCGTCGTGCGTGGTGACAATGTTCTCGATCGCCGAACTGTCTTTCGCCTCGCGCATGCCGAGGGTGTTGATGAGCATTCCCTGGTGCGGAATGGACGCGGCAATGCCCTTCAATTCTGCGAGCTGCCGGCTCGCCGCTGCGAGTTTGCGAAGAATCGTCGGAGTATCGAAGCGGCTGGCCGATAGCGAATCCAGCCGGCGAATCTCAGTCATCGGTTGGCCTCGCGACACCGAACGTGTATAGGAAATGCCACTTTTCTATACACGTTCTGCTGACGTGTATAAGAAAGGCCGTTTAGTTTGCACGTCCGAGTCCCCGCAATCTACTCCTCACCTTCGACGCAGGCCTTGAGTCTATCGGCTTTTGCCGCCGGCGGGCACGAATCGTCTGAACTCGGCGCGCTGCTTGCTCTATGGTTATTAGGAGGAACCATGGACAACAAAAACAAACCTCACGATTCGAATCCTGATCCCATTACCGGCGAGCCGGGTGCACATCCCCTCGGCGTCGCAGGCGGCGCGAGCGGCGGTGCTCTGGCGGGCGCGGCCATCGGCGCGGTCGGCGGACCGATCGGCGCGGCTGTCGGCGGCGCAATCGGCGCAGTCGCCGGCGGACTGGCGGGCAAAGCGGCCGGCGAGGCTGTCAATCCGACCGAGGAAGATACCTACTGGCGCGAGCATCACACCTCGCGGCCGTACTTCAAGAGCGGACGCACCTACGACGACTACCGCCCGGCATACGCCTACGGTTGGGAGTCGGCGGGCCGCTATCACGGCCGGAAGTTCGAGGATGTTGAGTCCGACCTCAGCCGCGGCTGGGAGAAGGCTCGCGGCGCGACGCGTTCCGAGTGGGCCGACATGAAGGCCGCCACCCGCGACGCCTTCGACCGCGCGCAGACCCGGATGTCGCCCGGCATGACGCGCGCGTCGGAAACGACGTCCGCGACCGTCGGCACCACAACCCGCAGCACGAACAATCTCACCGACGAAAACGAACTGCGTAACCGCTGATTCGTTCGCTCCGCTGTTCCGAAACGCCCGCCTCAGCGGCGGGCGTTTTCTTTTTTGCATTGACGCATCTGTGTTCGATCCCGTACGGTGTCTCCGCCCACACGTTGCTGCCGCGCAGTCA
>JAXDIO010000170.1:0-3125 GCA_034663965.1 Thermoanaerobaculia bacterium
CTTCGACCTCTTCGTCTGACTCCAGGTATCCGGCCACGCTCAGCTCCGACGCGGGCGGCTGGCTTTATCTCAATCTGAACAACGGCGGCAGCACGACCTACTCGGCGCACGATGCCGAATCGACGACGACAGCCGGCCCCCGCCCGAGCCAGAACTGGGTAACCGTGACGATGTTCGGCAACGCTTTGGGAGGGAATCGGCTGACGGCGGCGTTCGACGCGGTCTCCCTCGGCAACGGTTGTTCGCCTGCTGCCCTCCCGACTTCCGCGGCACCGATCGGTCCCGCCGGCGGAGTGTTCCTGTGTCCGCCTGGAACGACGCTTACGAACGGCTCGACCGCGCAATGTATTCAGCCGGCTGCCCGCCCGGTCGCTCCTGTTACTTCGGCAGAACGAAGAAGAGCGGCGAGAAACACATTGCCTCCCTCATCGACCGACAACGACGACAGTTGCGACATCAAGCTCGGTCCGGCCGCGACGCTGCTGCTGCCGTACTTCGAGGTCGATCTCTCCGGCCTATCCGCACAGACGACGCTCTTCTCGATCACCAACGTCTCGCGATACCCGCAAATCGCGCACGTCACGCTTTGGACCGATTACGCCTATCCGGTCCTGACCTTCAACCTCTTCCTCGGCGGTTACGCGGTGCAGTCCATCAACCTGGCCGACGTCCTCATACGAAATACGATCGCGTCGTCGACCGGCATCACGCCGGGATCGATCTGGCCTGCATCCAACCCCAATCTGCGCGCCTCGATCGATTGCGCCACGATTCCGGGAGCCGTACCGGCGACCATCATGGCGGAGGTGCGCAGGGCGCTCACGGTCGGCATAAGTGCGAGCTCATGCAATCATCCTGTCGGCAGCGTCCACGCAAACGCGATCGGCTACGCGACCATCGACGTGGTGGCGAGTTGCACGTCGCGCTCTCCGGCGGATCCGCTCTACTACACAAACGACATCCTCTTCGACAACGTTCTGATCGGCGACTACCAGCAAGTCGGCCCGCACCCGGCGGGCACAACGGCCTTCTCGTTTGATGCCGGTGGCAATCCGATGGTTCACATTCGCTCGGTGCCCGAGGGAGGGGGCGCGGGATCGAATGTCGACACGCGGTTGCCATACACGTTCTACGACCGATACACGCCTGCGGGAGCACGGACGATGGACCGCCGTCAGCCGCTTCCTTCAACGTTTGCAGCGCGCTTCATTCAGGGCGGAACCGGGGCGTTCGCCACGAACCTCAGCATCTGGCGCGAGGGCTTTGGGATCGGCAGCTGTGCTAATGCGCTCGCGTCTGCGGAAATGCTCGTTTCAGAGATCATCAAATTCGATGAACACGAAAACCCCAATCTTCCCCCGCCATGTTTTCTTTCGGCATGCCCTTCACCCCCGCTACCCGTTCTGAACGCCTCGTCTTCGACCGGCTCGTCGGATTCAGAGATTTATCCACAAGTTTCGGCCACCGGCGACGTCGGAGGTTGGATGTACCTCAACCTCAACAACGGAGGCAGCACGAGCTACTCGGTGACGCGAGAGATCGGCGGCCAGCGTCTCCCGACGAACGCGCGGACGAACCTGTCACCGATCGCTTCGGGGACGGTTGGCCCGCGCCCCAGCCAGAACTGGGTGACCGTAGCACTGTTCGGCAACACGGCTGGCGGAAACCGCCTGACCACCGAATTCGACGCCGCCGCCCTCGGCAACGGCTGCTCGCCGGCAGCAGGCGAAGGGGCGGTAATCGGCCCCGCCGGCGGTGTCCTGGTCTGCCCGCAGGGGACGACGCTCACCAACGGCTCGACGCAGCTGTGCAAAGGAACCAACATCAATCTGCCGCCGTGATCGGCCGCCGAACGATCAACCCCGGGAACGAGATGCACGTGCGCGCACAGCTCCTCGTGACGACGGCAACTTCGATGTGGAGGAACAAAGAACAATGAAACGACTGTCGTTCCTGCTGCTCCTCATCGCCACGTCAGCGTTTGCGGCCTCTCCTTCGACGGTCAACAACGACGACTCGTGTGATGTAACGGTCGCTCCCGCGGCCACACTGCTCCTGCCGTACTTTGAAGTGGATTTCACCAACCGCACGCAGGACACGCTTTTCACGATCACGAACGTGACCCGCCTGCCGCAGATCGCTCACGTCACCATTTGGACGGACTGGTCGTTCCCGCTCTTCGGCTTCAACATTTACCTGACCGGCTATGACGTTCAGGGCATCTCGATCAACCAGATTCTTCTGGGCGGCTTTGTCGCGCAGAACAACGGCACGGGACCGACGACGGCGCAGTCGCCTCTCGGCGCGCTTTCCGCAGGCTTCACCGCCAACCCGAACTTCGCCGGTGGTGGCGCTTCGATCAACTGCGCCAACCAGCCAGGATTGCTGGCTCCCACGCTCGTCGCCGCGCTCAGAACAGCTCTTAGCACTGGTGTCTACAATCCGGGTGGTTCTGCCGCATGCCCGAACGCAGTCGGCGGCGCTCACGCGAACGGGATCGCGATCGGCTACATCACGATCGACGTCGTGTCGAACTGCACCAGCCGGCTTCCCAGCGATCCGCTCTACTACACGAACGACCTTCTGTTCGACAACGTCCTGATCGGCGACTACCAGCAGCTTGGGCCGACTCCGAGCGGAACGACCGCTTCGTCGTTCGACGGCAGTGCCAACCCGGTGGTTCACATCCGAGCCGTCCCCGAAGGCGGCGGCACCGGATCAAAGCCGGCAACCGCGCTGCCATTCACCTTCTACGATCGGTACACGCCCGCATCGAGCCGGGCCATCGATCGCAGGCAGCCCTTGCCGTCCACGTTCGCGGCGCGCTTCATTCGCGGCGGTTCGGCCGATTTCCGCACAAACCTCAATATCTGGCGCGAAGCTTTCGGCAGCGGCAGCTGCATCGATGCGCAACGGTCTCCGGCGATGGCCGTGGCGGACATCGTGCGCTTCGATGAGCACGAAAATCCGTCCACGCTCGCAAATGATCCGTTCCGCGCGCCTCCGCGGTTGCCGGCAACGTCTTCGACCTCTTCGTCTGACTCCAGGTATCCGGCCACGCTCAGCTCCGACGCGGGCGGCTGGCTTTATCTCAATCTGAACAACGGCGGCAGCACGACCTACTC
>JAXDIO010000171.1:0-4658 GCA_034663965.1 Thermoanaerobaculia bacterium
CCGGCTTCCTTCAGCAAGTAGATGGACATCTCCGAGCCGGAGTTCGACATCTCGACCGTGAAGCGGTCGACGCGGTTCTGGAAGTAGTTGTACGCCCAGACCGCCGGGATGGCGACGAAGAGGCCGAAGGCTGTCGTCAGAAGTGCTTCGGCGATACCGGCAGACACGGAGGCGATACCGCCGCCCGAGGTGGCCATCTTGCCGAAGGCGTGCATGATGCCGATGACGGTGCCGAAGAGCCCGACGAACGGCGCGGTGGCGCCGATGGTCGCGAGAACGCCGAGGTTCTCTTTCAGCTCCGCGACGGTGATCATGGCGGTGCGGTCCATACCCTGACGCGCTGCCTCGACCGCGACTTCCGGATCGCTGTAGCGTTTGTCGCGGCGGGCCGCTTCAAACTCGAGCAGGCCGGCCGAGATGACCTTGGCCAGATGCGACTGCTTGTACTTCTTGGTGATGTCGATGGCCTGCTGGTAGTCGCCCTTGGTCAGCACGTTCGAGAGCGCGCCGAGCAGTTTGAGCGACTGATTCTTGGCCGCCTGGAAAGTGATGAAGCGCTCGATCATGACCCAGATCGAGTAGATCGACATGATGATCATCACGATCACGATGCCTTTTGCCGCCGTCGACATAGAAACCCACAACGCTCCGAGACTCATATCCATGATGCAGTTCCCTCCAATGACGTCAGCGCAGGCCGGACGTTCTTAGTTCAGTTTGAAATTGACCGTGAGGTTGAAGATGACGTCCACCGGCTGCCCGTTGAGAGTACCCGGTTTGAATTTCCAGCGTTTGACCGCATCGACGGCGGCTTGATCGAGACCGAACGGCAGTGGCTTGAGGACATGGATGTCGGTCACGTCGCCGTTCTTGCTGATCGTGCACTCGACGATGACGATTCCGGAGATGCGCGCCTTACGGGCCACCTCGGGATAGACGGGATCGACCTTGCTGATGGCCACCGGCGCCTTGACGTCTCCGCCGACGCGCAACGGCGCATCCGGCGCTTTCGGAGGAGGTGCCTCGGTGATTACACCGCCGATGACGCCGCCGACGACACCGCCGGCCACCCCGCCTTCGACGCCACCTTCAACGCCGCCGGTCACACCCGCGTCCGATGCCTGCGTGGCCACCGGTTGCACCTTTTCAGGCACGGTAGTGGGAGCCATTTCCTGGATGTTCTTCGGGACCTCGACCGGCTTTATGACCTGCGTGGCCGTTGCCGCTTTGGGCGGCGGCGGGGGCGGAGGCGGTGGAGGCGGAGCGGAGGCGACGGAGTACTGCGCCACCTGAGCCGGCGAGTTCGTCGGAAAATCAACGCTCCAGATCGCGCCGACGACGACTGCTACAACGACGATGACGTGCAGCGCAACCGAGACGGGCAACGTCAACAGCCGCTGGATGCCGACTTTCTGTTTCCTGGATTCGACGACGGTAGATTCGAACATTTGTCTTTGCCTGTATTCGTCAGAAGCGTTGCGCTAACTCTTCTTCGTGCCCGCGGCCTTCCTCGCGGCGAAGATCTGCATGGTCTTGTTGCGGATTACGTCAGCCTGCGCGACGTCAGCCTGCGCTTTGACCGGATCGGTCAACGCATCGACGAGGGCCTGCTGGCGCCACAGCAGATTGAGGTATGCCATGGCCTCGGCGTAATCGGGCTTCATGTCGATCGCGTGCTGGAGTGCGTCCTTCCCGCGGTTGATGATGTCCATCTTCTGGGCGACATCAGCCGGTGGGTTCTTGGACACCTTCTCGTAGCAGACCACGCCGAAGATGTAGAACGCTTCGGGATTCTTCGAATCGAGGAGGGTGATCTTCTGATACCAGTTCAGCGACTCGTTGAAGTCGCCCTGCTTCGCGTACAGCGTGGCGATGGACTTCACAGCCTCGAGATCGGCTGGATGCGCTTCCAGGTAGTGGCGGAAGTAGTCGATGGCCTGCGAGGTGCGGTTCGCGTTGAGATACATGTTGATCAGCGCGTCGCGGGCGATCCGATCGTCAGGCCGTTTCTGGAGGTAACCGTTCAGCTCGAGGATGGCGCGGTCGGCGTGCTTCTCGTTGTTCGCCGATTTGTCGTCCGGAACGTAGAGTCCGATCTCGGAGTAACCGACCAGGCGATCGAGATCAGGGAAGCTGGGATCGATCTGCCGCGCCCTCTGGTAGTGCGGCAACGCTCCTGCGTAATCTTCCTTCTGATAGGCCTCGTTGGCCGCTTTGATCTCCATGCGCGCCCGGATCTTGGTGCAGCCGAGCGTGGAGAGGGCGAGAGTCAGTGCCGCAATCAGGCACAACACCTTTTTCATGAAATGTCTAACTCCAAGCGTAGTGGTGCGTCGCGGATTCTGAAGCGGCTGTGAGGCTGTCCGGGCGGTGGCCGGCCCCCCTCCGAGACAATGGCGTGCGACTATACCCATCGACTTTTGCAGCGTCAAGGCGTTCGTAGCACCTGATACTAAAAGTTTTAGTTGGATTCATGCGCTGTTATTTTTCACACCTCGCAGCACGCTTCGACACCCGAGAACGTGATAAGGAAACCGGCATCAGTAACTCGGCTTGAACTCGCCGGTGAGCGTGCTGATCGTCTCCCACAACTCCGGAAAAAGCGGCTCGCGCGTCCCCTGCTCGAGCTGCGCCGCCGGCACATTCTTCAGCGACATCACCTTCGATCCGATCACGCGAAACGCCAGCCGCATGTGCGAGTAGCGCCAGTTGAGAAACGCTTCGTCGTAGTCGAGCATGGCCTGCACGAGGCGGAACATCTCCGCATGCTCGCGGGGCTTCCGCTCGATCTCGATCACCGACAGCGAGCGGCGTCCGAGGAGCGCTTCGAAGACGGGCCAGACGCGCCTGCCGACTTCGAGCAGTTTCGCGAAGCCTGGCGATTCCTGCCCGCTGCCTCGCCCGAGCGAGCTGGTGCGGATGACGTGGTAATCGACGGGCGCCATCGTCTCCAGGATCACAATCTGCTGGCGCAGTAGATTGATGATGCGTGCACAGCGGTCGATCAGCTCGGCGGCGAGGGCGACATCGTCCGCGGCCATCAGCTCGATCGCGCGTCCGATTTCATAGTCGACGTGATGCAGCCACAACTCTGCAGCCTGATGTGTCGTCTGAAACAGCCGCTCCTCGGGATGCGAAAGCTGCTCTACCGGCTTCTGCAGCTCCAGCAGTTCCGGCACGCGGACGTAGCGCTCGTAATCGCTATCGCCGCGCCCTTCGAGAATCGGTCCGGTATGCGTGCCCATCTAGACGAGCTCGAGGATGTGACCGAGCTTCTTCTTCTTCGCCTCGAGATACTTGCGCGTGTCGTTCGACGGCGCGATCTCCAGCGGCACGCGCTCGACGATCTCGAGACCGAAGCCCTCGATGGCGACGTACTTGGCGGGATTGTTCGTCAGCAGGCGAATCTTGCGGACGCCGAGGTCGCGGAGGATCTGGGAGCCGGTGCCGTAGTCGCGAATGTCGGGTGGAAAGCCGAGCTTCTCGTTCGCCTCGATCGTGTCGTGACCCTGCTCCTGCAGCTCGTACGCCTTCAACTTGTTGAGCAGACCGATGCCGCGGCCTTCCTGCAATAGATAGAGGATGACGCCCTTCCCCTCCTTCGCCACCAGTTCGAAAGCGCGATCGAGCTGGTCGCCGCAATCGCAGCGGGCGGAGTGGAAGACGTCGCCGGTCAGGCACGACGAGTGGACGCGAACGAGAATCTCCTCATCCTCGGAAACCTCGCCCATCACCAGCGCCACATGCTCCTCGCCGGTGATGTCGCTCTTGTACAGGTGAACGCGGAACTCGCCGAACGGCGTGGGCATGCGCGGAGAGGCCATCGAATGCACGTGCTTCTCGGTCTGCATCCGGTGGTTGATGATGTCGGCCACCGAGATGATCTTGAGCCCGTGCTGGACGGCGAACTCGCGCAAGTCGGGCATGCGCGCCATCGTCCCGTCTTCGTTCATGATTTCGCAGATGACCGCGGCTGGCGTCATGCCCGCGATCATGGCCAGATCGACGGATGCCTCGGTCTGGCCAGCTCTCTTTAAAACCCCGCCCTTTTTCGCGCGGAGCGGGAAGACGTGGCCGGGCCGCAGCAAGTCGGCCGGTTTCGTGCGCGGATCGATCGCCACCCGCACCGTCTCAGCGCGGTCATGTGCGGAGATGCCGGTGGTGACGCGTCCGCGCGCTTCGATCGATACCGTGAAGGCAGTGCCGTAGTTCGACGTGTTGTGCTCGACCATCAGCGGCAGTTCGAGCTGCTCGCATCGTTCTTCGGTGAGCGCGAGGCAGATCAGTCCGCGGCCGTAGCGCGCCATGAAGTTGACCGACTCCGGCGTCACTTTGTCCGCAGCGATGCAGAGGTCGCCCTCGTTCTCGCGATCCTCGTCATCGACGATGATCACGACCTGGCCGCGGCGATACAGCTCGGCGGCTTCTTCAATGGTGGCAAAGGGCATGAGTGATTGTAGCTCTCGGGTGTCGGGTGTCGGGTGTCGGGTGTCGGAGGCTAATCTACGACCCCCGACTCCCGACCTCCGAACTATCCGCCAACCTTAAAACTCTGTTCCACGGTGTACGACTGCTTCGACACGACGTCGACGATCTTCATCTTCAGCGTGTAGTCGCCCGGCTTGAGCGCCGGCTTGACCTCGGCCAGCGGAATCGTG
>JAXDIO010000190.1:0-4378 GCA_034663965.1 Thermoanaerobaculia bacterium
CGCCGATCTCGTCGAGGAAGATCGTGCCGCTGTCGGCCAGCTCGAACTTGCCGAGCTGCCGTCCGGTCGCGCCGGTGAAGGAACCTTTCTCGTGTCCGAACAGCTCGTTCTCGATCAGCGTCTCCGGAATGGCGGCGCAGTTGATGGCGACGAACGGCCGGTCGCGCCGCGGCGAGAGTTGATGAATCGCGCGCGCGAACAACTCCTTGCCGGTGCCCGACTCTCCCTGCAACAGCACCGTCGAATCGGTCGGCGCCACGCGCTGAATCGCATTCGAGACTTCGACGATCCGCGGCGACTCGCCAACAATCGCAGGAAGCCGGTACCGCTGCCGGAACTCATCCTTCAGCAGGATGTTCTCGTAGCGCAGCTCGCGAATTTCACGACAACGCCGCAGCAGCAGGAGCAGATGATCGACGTCGACCGGCTTCTGCACGAAGTCGTACGCGCCGAGCTTCATCGCTTCGACCGCATTCTCGATCGTGCCGAACGCCGTCATGACGATGACCGGACAATCGGGATCGCTCTCTTTCACCTGCCGCAACACCGCGATGCCGTCCGCGCCAGGCATCCGCAAATCGGTAAGCACCGCGAAGTAGCGCTGGCCTGACGCGATCCGGCTCATCGCCTCCCGCCCATCGCGCGCGACATCGGCCTCGAGCCCCTCTGCCTCCACCGTCTCGCGCAACATGTGCGCAAGCGACTCTTTGTCTTCAACGATGAGCAGGCGCTTCATGGTGCTATCTGATGCTGAGGAAATCGGGAGAGGCGATCAGGTTGCGCCGCCGAAACGGTTCCGGCCCCTCGGCCTTTGCATGCGCCAGCGTGCGCGGCATGTCCTGCAATCCGGGATCGAGAAAAACAAGCTCATCGCTCGATCCAATCGACGCCGTCCACGCAGGTGGCTGCCCGCCCGCTCGCGTCGCGAGCAGTTCCGCCAAGCCCGCCGCGACCGTCATCTCACGCTCATTGAGTCCTGGCGGTCTCCCCAACGTTTCCCAACGCAGATCCGCGCGTTGCGCATCGGCGACCCATTGACGAGCAGTCAGCAGATCGCCGGATAGGATCGCTCCTACGAGGTCACGCAGGTCCATGGAGTGTCTCCCACAGATCCAGAAACGCATACGACGCCTTGTTGATCTGATGTTCAAGTACGAACGGCTTCACGGTCTGCCAAACATCATCGGCCGATCCTGACATTCTTGAAAGCAAAAGACGCGCGTCGTCCCGATCGACCGCGTCCCGCCAGGCAGCGAGCTTCATCGCCAGGAGTTGCGGCAATGAAGCGGCGCGGACGATCAAGAACTCGGATTCGTAAAGAAGCTCACCCGTCGTCAACCCGACCATGTAGCCTTCGCGCCATCGTTCAACCAGTCCGCGGGGAGATCGAGCAGCCGAGCTACGCGTTCGGCGGCGACACGAACTTTCGCAGCCTCTGGATTGAGGAAAAAGGCATCAACATCCTTCGTAGTCTCGCGGGCGTTGTACAACAGGACCAACGCCGCTCCGCCAACGACAACGAACTCGGCACATTCACCGGCGTCCTCGAACTCACTCGACAACGCGTCGAAGGCGATTCTGATATCGGCAGACGAGAGCGCCACGTCATCACCTTACCGACAATCGACGAATCCGTCGAACGCAACTCCTCACAACCCGAACCACGCCCTCACGCGCGACACGATCGTCTGTTCCTCCTCCTCGGGTTCGCCGCTGCGGATGGCGTCGAGGTGGCCTTTGCGCTGGACGACTTTCGCGGTCATCGCTTCGACGAGGTTCGGATGGCCGGTCAGGATAGGCTGGAGCGCGTCCTTGCCGATTTCCAGGGCGGTGACGTCGGTGAGGGCGACGACGTCCGCGGTTCGCGTCTCGCCGGTGAGGAGGGCCATCTCGCCGAAGACGGTGCCGGCGCCGAGTTGGGCCACCTCGTGCCACCCTTGATCCGAATCGTCAGGCAGGCGCACCGAGGCGGTGCCGGAGTGGACGACGAACATCGAGTCGCCGGCGGCGGCGTGTCGGAGGATCGTTTCGCCTTTCGAATAGAAATGCACGCGCGTCCCTGCCGCAATCGTCTCTCTCGACTCCTCGGAAAGCGGCGAGAGAATGTCCACTTCGCGAAGCCGAGACAGAACCTCCTCGCGCGCAACTTCGTGGCGCGACTCCGGCGGCGTGTAGGTCTGGAACGCGCGAACCGGCGTGGCGAAGCTGATCTTGTTCCGGTGCAGTGCGTACCAGACCGCCTTGCGGATATCGGCGTCGATGCGGTCGCGCTTCGCGTAGTCGCGTGTGTGGTACTTGATCTCGTAGATGACGGACGAATCGGCGAACGCGCCGACGCGCGCAAAACATGGCAGCTCGCGCGCGACGCCATCCACGTGCGCGGCGGCCTGGCTGACGATCTCGATCACCGTGGCCGGCGCGACGTTGTAGTCGATGCCGAGTTGCAGGATGCGCGCGTTGAGATTGCCGTGCGGAAACACTTCCAGCCGCTCGCGGGCGATGACGGAGTTGGGTAGAACGATCGTCTGATTGTTGAAGCCGCGTATACGCGTGGCGCGCCAGCTCACGCTCTCGACGACGCCGACGTAATCGCCGGAATGGAGAACATCGCCGACGCCGAACGCGCCTTCCATGTGCACGGCGATGCCGCTGAAGAGATTGCCCAGCGTTTCCTGAAGAGCGAGACCGATCACCGCGGCGACGACAGCACCGCCAGTAAGCGCCGGTGTGACGTCAACCTTGAGAACGGCCTTGAACGCAAGGGCGAAGAGCACACCGTAGAGAACGATGGCCACGATCTGCCGCAGCAGCTGCGGCGCAACGACATTGCGGCGCCGCGAAACGACAACATCGAAGATGAAGGCATCGACGACGCGGACGACGAAGATGATCAGCGCGATACATCCGAGGAACTCCAGCGAGTTGGAGAGGCTGTCTCGAACCTCGCTGGACATCCCGAGGAACAACGGCTTCTTTCGAAAGTAGTCGAGGGCGAAAAAGGCGCTGAACAGAATCGCGCTGAGGATCAGTGGGACGAAGTACGACAGGACCTTCCGACGCGGCGCCACTTACTCTGCCTGCCTCTCCCGCCGTTCCGAGGCGAAGTGCAGGATGTCTTTGATCCCGATGAGAAGGTGAACGACGCCGAAGCCGGAGACGAAGCCGCGGATGAACGGATTGCCGGCGAACAGCAGGAGATCGGGAGAGGCCTGGAGGATCGGATTCATGGTCCAGACCCGCGTCCACGGCACGACGATGAAGAAGAGACCCGCTTCGAGGCAGTAGAGGGCGAAGAAGAGCGGCACCGTCATTCGGGCCGGATTGTATCCGGTGGGTGTGGGGAGTTGGGGGTGGGGTGTGGGAGTTGTTGAGGAGTGAGAAAAGACTCCCACTCCCTACTCCCTACTCCCCACTCCCGAAACCTAATCCTTTTTCGACTTGCCGCCGCCGTCGTTGTGCGACTCATGCGATCCGCTGTCGTGCGAGGCCGGCGGAGGGGAGGAACGCTCGACGTGCGACGGCTCGGAATGCGACGGTTCGGAGTGCGACGGTTCGGAGTGCGACGGCGGAGGCGACGAGCGCTCGCTGCTGCGGCCGGAGTCACGCGATCCAGAGTCGCGCGAACCAGAGTCGCGCGAACCGGAGTCGCGGGTCCGCGTGCCCGAGTCGCCTGAAGGCGTGTCGCCGTGGGAAATGCGCGCGCCGCCGATGCCGTCGATGATCCGGCGCGGCACGTCGCGGCTCCCCGAGTTACCTGACGGCGCCGGCGAGGCGCTCGTGTCGCCGTGGCCGCCGACGGCGCGTCCGCGCCAGTTGTCCGCGGCCGGCGCCGGCTTCGGCGTTACTTCGGTCGAGGGCGTGTCGCCGCGGCGAAGTCCGCTGTCGTTGTTGCCCCTGTTTCGATCAATGCTGCCGCGGTCCGGCGCCGTCGTGTGAGACGTGTCGGCGGCGGGCGTTTGCGACGCATCACCGCGGTGGAGGCCAGGATCAGTGGCGCGACCGCGGCGCCACTCGTTGGTTGTGCCATTCGGAGTCGTTGTGCCGGCGGGCGCGTCGCCGCGGCGAAGACCGGTCGTGGGATCGTCAGCGTGTGTCGTACGACCGTCGCGACCGATGATCGGCGACTCGCCGGCGCGCGGGATGGTGCCGTCGCCGCCGCGATTCACGCGGCCTTCGAGCGTGCCGCCCGTGCCCGGCGTCGGCACACCGGACGGCGCACCGGTACGGACAGGAATGCTCACACCGGCGCCCACTCCCTCAACGGGCCGCGCGCGCACGACGCGCTCGCGGATCGCACCGGAAAGCTCCGGGTCGCGGCGGAAAAATGGAGTCATATCCACCGCGGACCCGGAACCCTCTTTGCCGGTACCACTACCGA
>JAXDIO010000193.1:0-7991 GCA_034663965.1 Thermoanaerobaculia bacterium
GTGCGAGATCGTGGGGACGAATTTTCTTGAACGAGCCGAGCTTCCCGCCGATGCTTTTCTGCTTGCTGGAAGTGACCAGCGCGTCGGCGAAGTTCTTCGAGAAGAGGATAGGGATGTCGGAGAGCGACTCGCTGCCGCCGGCGACGACGACGTCGGCGTAGCCGCGAAAGATCATGTCGGCAGCCGAGGTGATGGCCTGATTCGACGATGCGCACGCTTTGCTGACGGTGAAGCCGGGGACTTTTCGCGGAAGCCCCGTACCGAGAACGATCTCCCGAGCGATGTTCGGCGCTTTGACCGAAGGGATGACGTTGCCGAAGACGACTTCCTGAATCGTGTTCGGATCGATGCCCGAGCGCTGCACGAGTTCCGCGACGACGAGCTTGCCGAGATCGAGCGCGGAAAGATGCGCGTAATGCGTGCCCGACTTCGCGAACGGCGTGCGGAGTCCGCGAACGACAGCAACGCGAGGGGTGTATTGCCACATGCGGCGAAGATTAGCACGCGGCCTCTAGTCGACGAGGCCGCGTGATTTCAGTGATGCACGGCGCGCCGTTTCGGCGGGACCGCCGGTGCAGTGATGGTGATGTTTCCGCTGCTGGAGCAGTTCTCACCGGTTGTTGCGGTGAGCGTCAGCGTCCAGTGGTAAGTGCCGGCCGTCGCGTACGCGTGCGTCGGGGCAAAACCTGTTGACGACGTGCTGTCGCCGAAGGTCCAGACTGGGCTCACGTTCGTACATGTGGGTAGCTGTTGCAGCGCGAAGGCGACAGGCGCCAGGGCTTGCGCGTTTGATGGAACGGTTGCACCGCAGCTGAGGGCGCACGGCGGGCGCTGAATCGTCATCGCGGTACTGCGCTTCACGTCGTTCGCCGGATTGATATCGCCGGCGACGTGATCGTCGTCGACCGACAGGAAGAGGTAGTAGGTTCCGGCTGGGAGATTGGGGACCGTGACGGTGGCCGTCTGCGTCGTGCTCGCACCGGTAGTCAGCGGAGGCGTGGCGATTACCGCGACGATCGGCTCGGACAGCCCGATCGTCGTACCAGTGCCGATGCGGATCCGCGACGTCGTCGCCGGCGCGGGTGCGGAGTCACCGGCATCCGACACGACGATGGTGACGGCGAATGTGTCGCCCGGCTGCGCCGCCGCCGGGGGCGCGGTGATGTCGGTTGCAACGAGGTCAGGCCGCGGCGTGCTGCACAGATTCGGCGGGACCGTCACCGTGACGGTGTTCGAGTCGGTTGAGCCGCCGGGGCCGACCGCGCGGATTACGTAGCTGAACGTACCGGAGGAACCAGCGCCGTCGTTGAAGTTCGTCGTGCTGGCGTTGACGGACGCGATCTGCGCGCCGTTGCGCAGGATCAGGTAACTCGTCGCCGTCGCCGTAGCGGACCAACTCAGCGCGACCATCGACTGCGGCGGCGACACGATTGGGTTGCATGTGGCGGACGCAGTGAGTGTGAACGCGGGCGGCGGACAGTCGTTCGCGGATGGCGTGACCGAACCCGCCTGCGCCGTCGTACTGCCGCCGGAGTTCGTTGCGACGACCGCATAGGTGTAGGTCTGGCCCGAGGTAACCGTGGTGTCGTCGAAGGATTGCCCGCCCGAGCCCGACGTCGCCAGCGTGCCGCTGATGTTGACCCCGTTGCGATTGACGACGTACGTGGCGCCGAGCGTGGGATCCCAGGCCACGTGTACCGCCGGGACTCCGGCGTTGCAGAATGCACCGGCCGCTGCATTGAAAAGCGGCGGCGGATTCGTCGTGTTGCAGGTTGGAACAACGCCGCTGCTGGCGGACGATGAGGTCGCGTTTCCTGCGCTGTTCGAAGCGGTGACCGTGTAGGTGTACGACTGGCCCGAGGCCACACTCCCGTCATCGTAGTGATCGGTCGAGGACGACAGGGCCGAGCTGACCGCTGTGCCGTTGCGATTGACGACATACGACGTCGCGCCGGTGGATGTCGTCCAGCTCACGTGCACGAACGAGATGCCCGCAGCGCACCCAGCGTTCGCCGAGGCGCTGAAAGCGCCGGGCGGATTCGCAATGCAGGGAAGGTTTGCGACCGTGGCCTGCGCCGCTGCGGACGTCGCGCTCCCTTGCGCATTCGACGCAGTCACCGTGTAGCTGTACGTCTGGCCGGCGGTGACGTTGACGTCATCGAACGATGTCGCATCCGCCGGCAGCGTTGCGATCGGTGTCCCGCTTTTCCTGACGACGTACGACGTTGCGAAGGCGACGGAGCTCCAGGCCACGTGCACTGCGGGAGCCGCCGGCGGACCGGCAACGCACGTCGCGTTCGCGGAAGCCACCGGGGCCGGAGGCGGACAGATGTCAACGGCAACGTCGATGCTCTTCGTATTCGAGTCGTTCGAGCCGCCGCTGTTCGTGGCCGTGACTTTGTAGTTGTAGGTTTGCCCGGGATTGGCCGTGGTGTCGGTGTACGACGTGCCCGTAGTCGAAGTCAGCGGCGAGTTGTTGCGGAAGATCTGGTAACCGGTGGCGCCGGTGGCCGCGGTCCAGGCAAGATTCACGTTCGCGCGCGGACCGGTCGGATCGCAGGAGGCGCTGCCATCGAGCGTGAATGGGCCTGGCGGCGCCTGGCAAACGTCGCTCGGAATGGTGACGTCGACCGTATTCGACTGCGTCGTTCCGGTGTTATTTTTTGCGATGACGTAGTACGCGTAATGACCACCTAGTCCGGGCGAGATATCGTCCACGCCGTAGCTGCCGCCGGTCGGGATGGAAGCGAATAAGCCGCCATTCCTGTAAAGGTCGTAGCTCGTCGCGCCGGAAGACGCTGGCCACGACAGATGAATCGCGCCACGTCTGCCGGCCGGCGGCTGGTCGGGCGGCGCGTTGTAGCAGAAGGCGTTGCCGGTGACCGTGAATGCTCCCGGCCGCGGCGAACAATTCGGGGCTTGGATGACGACCGTATTGGAGTCCGTCGTCGATGATCCGTCCGTTGCGCGGACAAAATACGAGTAATTGCCGGGGACCACGTTCGTATCGTCGAACGCCGTTCCGGTTGTGCCCGTGACGATGTTGCTGTTGCGCCAGACATCGTACGAAGTCGCGCCAGCTGAGGCACTCCACGTCAACGCGATATGAGGCGTCGAACCATTGCACTGGCCGCTGCCGTTGAGGGTGAACGCACCCGGCGCGGCTACGAGAGGCAGCGCGGCGAGGAGCAGAAGAATGGCAATCGATGCGGGCTTCATCGATCGATTGAAGAGCAAACCTCTTGCCTTAAAACAGCTCGTTACAAAAATCGCTGGAACTTGCGCGGCATCGCTTCGTGCATCAGCTCGTAGACGCACTCGAAGATCGTTTCGCGATTCGGTTTCGACCAGTAGTCGCCGTCGGAGCCGTACGCGGGGCGATGCTCTTTGCCGGGAAGCGTGCGCGGCTCGGAATCGAGGAAGACGTAGCCGCGATCGCGCTCGAGGACGTTCTGCATCATGTACGCGGTCGCGCCGCCGGGAACGTCTTCGTCGATGAAGGCAACGCGGTTCGTTTTCTTCAGCGATTCGACGATCACCCCACGCACATCGAACGGCAGCAGCGTCTGGACGTCGATCACCTCGGCATCAATCCCAACCTGCGCGAGCAGTTCCGCGGCTTCCATCACGATGCGCAGCGTGGCGCCGTAGCTGACCAGCGTGACGTCGGTTCCGACTCGCATGATTTCGGGGACGCCGAGGGGGAGCGTGAAGTCGGCGATGTTCGTGGGGAGCTTTTCTTTGATGCGATAGCCGTTGAGCACTTCGATGACGATGGCGGGGTCGTCGGAGCGCAGCATCGTGTTGTAGAAGCCTGCGGCCTGGGTCATGTTGCGCGGGACGCAGACGCGCATGCCGCGCACGAGATTGATGATGGCCGACATCGGCGAACCGGAGTGCCACACGCCTTCGAGGCGATGGCCGCGCGTGCGGATGATGACCGGGCACTTCTGCCCGCCGCGGGTCCGCCAGCGCGTCGTGGCCAGATCGTCGGAGAGGATCTGGATTGCGTAGAGGATGTAGTCGAGATATTGAATTTCCGCGATCGGCCGCAGTCCGCGCAACGCCATGCCGATGGCCTGGCCGACGATGGTGCATTCGCGGATGCCGGTGTCGGAGACGCGATAGATCCCGTACTTTTCCTGGAGGCCGATGCAGCCCTGATTGACGTCGCCGAGCTTGCCGACGTCCTCGCCGAGGGCGATGAGGTTCGGGTAGCGCTGGAACGCGGCGTCGAAGCAGGCGTTGATGATCTCCGAACCGTTTTTCTCCGGCGCGCCGTCGTCGTACTGCGGCTTGACTTCATCGACGTTGAGCGCCGACTCGATTCCGCTGCTGTACAGCTCATCGTCGTACAACGCGGCGATGGCGAATTCGCGCTCGCGGCGCCAATCGGCGATGCGATTCATGATCTCTTCGTGGCCGGCGATCGATTCGCGCGCCGCGATCAACGCGCTGGTCAGCGCCTTCATCGCATCGCGGCGATACGGCGATTGCGTCCGCTGCAATTCGGATTTGATGGCATCGAGCTCGTTGCGGTTCGACCCCAGCGCGGACAGTTCGTCGATGTATCCGAGGACCGTCTTGACCTCGGCATCGATCGGACCGCGATACGTTTCCCATGCACGCCGCTGCGCTTCGCGCACGAGACGCAGGTCTTCTTTTTCGAGTCCGTCGAGTTCATCGGCTGTAGCGATACCGTGGCCGATCATCCACTCGCGCATCTTTTTGATGCAATCGAACTCCGTCTCCCAATCGAGCCGCTCCTTCGACTTGTAGCGCTCGTGCGAGCCGGAGGTCGAATGCCCCTGCGGCTGCGTCATTTCGTCGACGTGGATGATGGCCGGCACATGCTCCATTCGCACGATCGACGCGGCGGCGATGTACGTCTCGCAAAGCGCGGGGTAATCCCATCCGTGCACGACGTAGATGTCGTAGCCGCTCTTCTGCTTCGGATCGCGCTGAAACCCTTTCAGCAGCTCCGAGATGTGGCCCTTCGTCATCTGGAATTCGTTCGGCACGGAGATGCCGTAGTTGTCGTCCCAGATGGAGACGAGCATCGGAACCTGCAGCACCCCCGCCGCGTTAATCGACTCCCAGAACATCCCCTCGGCACAACTAGCATTGCCGATCGTGCCCCACGCGATCTCGTCGCCGTTGCGCGAAAACTGCGTGGCCGCTCTCAAATCTTCGAGCTCGCGATAGACCTTCGACGCGTACGCAAGTCCGACCAGCCGCGGCATCTGCGAGCCGGTCGGTGAAACGTCGGCGGAGGTGTTGTACGTGTCGGTCTGATTGCGGAACGAGCCGTCGGGATTGAGCAGCCGCGAAGCGAAGTGGCAATTCATCGAGCGGCCGCCCGACCACGGCTCGTTCTCGACGTCAGCGCTCGCATACAACTGCGCGAAGAATTCGTCGAGCGTCCCGATGCCGGCGGCGAAGATGAAGGTCTGATCGCGGTAGTAGCCGCTGCGCCAGTCGCCCTTGCGGAAGGCGCGGGCCATGGCCAGCTGCGCGACCTCTTTGCCGTCGCCGAAGATGCCGAACTTTGCTTTGCCGGTCAGCACTTCCCTGCGGCCGATCAGGCTGGCCTGCCGCGAACGCCAGGCGACGCGGTAATCGTCGATGATGCTCTCGCGCGTGAACTGCGTGCGGATCGTTTCGGTCTGTTCAGGTGTAGCCATAGGCGCCGCGAAGTCTATCCTGACAGCGAGCGAAGCGAGAACGTCAGGATCTCCGGTTCGAGTGGCAGCTGGTGAATTTCTCAAGCCTCCCGAGCCTCACAAGCACAGACAAGAGTGTCTGTGCCACATCGGTCCTGCCGTACTTGGAGAAATGCTGGTTCGTGAGAGAGACGGTGTGGCACAGACACTCTTGTCTGTGCTTTGGCAAGATGCAGCTGCTGATCACTTCTACTTTTTTACAAGCGCCCCGTTGACCGGATCAATTCGCAGCGGTGCGTCCGGAAAATCGCCGATGTCGATGCCGCGTCGCGGATCGTGCAGCGGCTTGAAAGGGTAGTCGATCCTCACCGGCTTCGGAGCACGTAGCGCGTAGTGATAGATATGGCGGTAGCTGCTCTGAAATCTCTTGTACCTGGTGTACGTGCTCACAGCGCCGGCGAGCAGCGGGATGGAGAGGATTGCGATGGCCCACCATCGCCGGTCCAGCGCGTAGATGAAGAGGGTCAGCGTCACTGGGATGAAGTAAAGCCGCGGCAGAAACAGCAGATGCGGGATGGACATCAGATCCTTCGCGAGCTCGGGCTGCTGGTAGATCGTGAACATCGACAGGTAGATCACCACCGCACAGGCCAGGAATCCGACGAAGGCTGCGCGCGCACGCCAGCCACGCATCGCCGCCAGCGAGAAGGCGAATGCAATGAATCCGAGGCCAATCGGCCATTTCCATAGCGTCTCGCGCCAATAGCTCTCGAGGAGACCGGCCGCTGTCGGAATGATCGTGCTTGTCTGGAATTGATGCGTGTCCGCGGACGAGCCGAATGGAATGATCAGGCTCCGCAAACCGAAGTAGAGGACGCCGATGATGGCCGTCGGGATGGCCACTTTCAGCGCGTCGCGAAGCCTGAGCCTGTCGATGGCGACCAGCAGCAGAAGGCACGGCAGCGTCATCGCCACGGTTTCCTTGAAGAAGAACGCCACGCCGAAAACGAAGCCGGCTTCCATGAACCAGCCGCGCGTGATGAGTAGCAGGCCCCAGGCGATGAGGAGCAGCACCGAAGCATCGAAAATGTTTGCGAACCAACCGCCAACGATGATGGCGCCGGCGGAGAAGAGAGTGGCGAAGACGAAGACGAAGTCGCGCCGGGCATCCTCCCCTGCCCACGCCTTCAACGCGCGCAGGAGGAGCACTACCGCGCCGAGAATCATCAAGATGTTGACGACTCGCAGCAGTGGCCAGGCAACATCGGGCGGAAGTGCGTGGATCGTCAGTGCGGTGAAGATTGTCGGAATCGGCCGCCAGAACGGCAGCGGCGTCTTGAGGATCATCGCAACGAGCTGCGCCGCGCTCTGGTGGGCGTCGCCGAAAATGACCAATGCACTGGTCTCGTCCCAGACGTCGGCGATGAACAGCCGGGCCATCGCCCACAGCCAGATGACGACGATCGCGTAGGTTGCGCGGCGCCAACGTGTCATGGCCGCACTGTAACGTACGCCGCGGACGTAGCGCCGTCGGCTCGACGGCTGGACCGCCGCCGGCTCGGCGGCGCTTATGCGGAACCTGCCAGCGAGCCGCTGGCGGTACAGCCGTCGAGCCGACGGCGCTACGTTGAGTGATCCAGTTCACGCACCGCTGTATCGAGCATCGACACAACTCTCGAAGCATCAGGACTCTCGCAGTAGATCCGGATGATCGGCTCCGTACCCGACTTGCGGAAGAGGATCCACGACTCATCGGCGAAGTTCATCTTCACGCCGTCTTTTTCTTCGCGGTTGGCAAAGCCGGGGCCGAACGCCGCGTCGAGCTCGCCGGCGATGACGCGATCGATCAGGCGCGCACAGACATCCATCGGACGATTCAGATCGCGGCGATCGTAGTGCAGCGCGCCGAACTCCGATTCCATCGCATCGACGATTGCAGATAGCGGCTTGCCGTAATGCCCGATGCACTCGGCGACGAAGAGGCCGGAGAGAATGCCGTCGCGCTCGGGGAGAAAGTGGCCGAAGCCGATGCCGCCGCTTTCTTCGCCGCCGATGAGGATGTTGCGCGTGAGCATGAGGTCCGCCACGTACTTGAAGCCGATGGCGGTTTCGGTAAAACCAGTTCCAAGCGCGCGCGCAACCTTCTCCACCAGGCGCGACGTAGAGAACGTCTTCACGATTTCGCCGGTCCCCTTTTTCTCGCGCACGAGGTAGAGCGCGAGCAGCGCGATGATTTTCTGCGGCGAGACGAAGGCGCCCTTCTCGTCGAGGATGCCGAGGCGGTCTGCGTCGCCGTCGTTGCAGATGGCGAGGTCGAAGGGAGTCGGG
>JAXDIO010000245.1:0-5554 GCA_034663965.1 Thermoanaerobaculia bacterium
CCTTGATCTCCTGACGGAATTCCTCGCGAATCTCCCCCTCGGATGTGAAGATGCGCCTGTCGGTTACTTTGATCTCGGATTTCGGTTTGTCGGTCATTGTCATCAGTAGTTTAGGCAGTTCCGGGGACCGGAAACGATATAGCAAGTGTGCGCTTCCCGCTACCGCCGCTACAATCCGCGCCCTCGCCGATGCGCATCTTTCAGATCCTCGAGTTCAACCAGTTCAACACCGGCTCGGTGCACCAGATGTTTCAGGCCGCGGCCGGTTTGCGCGAACGCGGGCACGACGTGACGATCGTCAGCCGTCCGGATGCGGTGCTGGCGTCGAAGGCAGCCGAGGCGGATGTGACGTTCGTCGGACTGGCGATGCGTCATCAGTTCGATGTCGTCAGTGCGTGGAAGCTGGGCAAGCTCTTTCGCGAGGTCAAACCGGACGCGGTGCATGTACACAAGGGCGTCGCACACTCGCTCGCGCTTGCGGCGACGTTCATCCAGCCAGTGCGGGCGTTTGTGGTCAATCGCGGCGTTTCGTTTCCGCTCGACGTCTGGAATCGGATCAAGTACCGCACACGGCGGGTCAGTCGCGTGGTCACGGTGTGCGAGCAGATCAAGGATGTGATCGTCGCCAGCGGCGGACTGCCGCGCGAGAAGGTGGTCGTCGTCTATGCCGGAACGGACGTCGAGCTTTTCGATCCCGACAAATGGGATGCGCGCGCGTTCCGCCGCGAGAAAGGGATCGCCGACGATCGGTTTCTCATCGCGCAGGTCGGCGTGCGGGAGTGGAAAGGGTGGAAGGAGTTGATCGACGCCGTCGCCACGATTCTTCCAACGCATCCGCACGCGCATCTCGCGCTGATCGGCTGCCGCGATGCGAACGAGCAGGCGTCCGTGAATGACTACGCCCGCGAGCGCGGCGTGGCGCGGAACGTCACGGCGGTCGAGTATCGCGACGACATGCCGAACGTTTTCGCGTCGTGCGATCTGGTCGTCGACGCGTCGTGGGCCGGCACCGGGATCACCGGCACGATCCGCGAGGCGATGGCCATGCGCAAGCCGGTCATCGCCACCGACTGCGGCGGAAATCGCGAGCTCGTGTCATCGCCCGAGGTCGGCTGGCTAATCCCGGCGAAAGAAGTGGCGCCGCTGGCGCGCGCGATCGCCGAGGTGATCGACGATGAGCCTCGCCGCACGCGGGTCGCGGCGAATGCGCGTGAGCATGTCGTCCGCGGATTTTCGAAGGAGCTGCGGATTGCGCGACTCGAAAAGCTTTACACCACAGAGACACAAAGAACACAAAGAAATCCCTTCGTGCCCTTTGTGTCTTTGTGGTGAAACGCTTCTAGAAGCCGCCGCTCATGTACTTCCACTGCACGATCTTCTCGTTGATCTCGCGCAGGCGGCGGCTGATCATCCGGCAGAGAAGATTCAGGAACTGCAGCGACGCGTGCGGGTCCATTGAGAGGATTTCGTTGAGCGTGGCGCGGTCGATCGACAGCACCGTCGCGTCGCCGTCGTGCGCTTTCGCGTCGGCGGAGCGCGCCTTGTCGTCGATGAGCGCCATCTCGCCGAAGAAGTCGCCGCGGTCGAGCACCGCCAGCGCCTCTTCGCCGACGCCAGGGATGAATTTCGAGATGCGCACGCGGCCGTCGAGGACGATGTAGAGCTTCTCGCCCCTCTCGCCTTCACGGAAAACCATCGACCCTTCGCTGAAGCGCTCCTCGCTGGAAAAAGTCGCCAGCAGCTTCATTTCACCGGCGGAGAGGCCGCGCTCCTTGAAGAGGTCGACCTTGTCTTCCGACTTGACCGTGACCTGCTGCATCTCGCGCGTCCCTTCGACGCGCTTGCGGCCCTGCCCCTTCTTCGCATCCTCCTGGAAGAAGAGCTTGAGCTGTTCGTTCGCGTCGCGCACTTTCTCGGTGAGCGAGCGCCAGAACGCCCAGTGCAGTCCGACGGCGAGCTGCTTGTCCTCGTCCATGAGCTGGTCGAGCGCGCTGAAGGAGAAGGTGAAACAGCTCGACGGAACGACGGCCACCGCGTCGCTGGAGCGATGCGTGCGGTCGATGAAATTCATCTCGCCGAAGATCGTCCCTTCCGTGAGCGATCCGAGGATCTGCGGACCGAACGGCGTGTCCTTGCGGATATCGACGCGTCCGTTCTTGACCACGTAGAAATCCATGGAGCGATCGTCTTCGCGGAAGACGTGGCCGCCCTCTTCGAGCGTTTCGACGCGCGCGAATTTGGATAGGCGGATCAGCTGCTCGTCTTTGATGTGCTGGAACACCGCCAGCGCGCGCAGATCAGCGGCCATGGTGATGAGGTTGTCGCGCGTCTCGGCGTCGCGCGTGATTTTCTGGATGATCTCGCGCAGCCCTTTCTTCGATTCAACCTTGAAGAGATTGTCCTTGCGCAGCTCGAGGCGTTCGGTGCAGAGCTGCAGCTGTTCGACGCGCTGTTTGATGCGCGCGTTCAGCTCCTTCGTCTCGATGTTCTCCATCCGCTTGAGCGTGTTGATCATGCGGCGCACCGGCTCGGTGCTCTCGCCCTTCTGATCGGTAGAGAGGAGAAACGCGTCGACGAAATCCTCCATCGCCCGTTCGAAGTTGCGCAGCTCGAACTCGACGCGTCCCGAGATCTCCGCCAGCCCGCGGTCGAACGGATTGAGCTTCCGCGCTTTGACGATCTCCTCGTGCGCCGCATCCCATTCGCCCTGCGAGTAGTGGAGGCGGCCGAGGATTTCGTAAGGGCGATAGTTGTTCGGAGTCTTCAGCTTCGCGATTTCGAGCAGCTCGATCGCCTTCGACGTCTGATCCTTGGCCATGTAGTACTGCGCCAGACCGACGTACTGCGAGGCATCGACCTCGTCGCGCGCCCGCTGCGCATCGACATCCTGCCGCACCGTTTCATACCTCGACGCCTCGGCCTGCGACTTGAGATCGCGCGCGCGCGCCAGGTTGATGCGGACCGCGACAGATCCCGGCTTCAGCTTCTCCGCCATCTCGTACAGATGGATGGCTTCGTCGTACATCCCCTGGTCGGCGTAGCGCCGCGCCAGCGCGACGAGATCGTCGGCATCGATGGGGATGCTCCCCTCCGCGGCAACGGTGCGGAAGCGCGTTCGTGCTGGGTTCGTGACGGGAGTCTCAGCCATTTTGCGGTCGCATATTATGGACTTTGGAATGTTGAATGTTGAATGTTCAATGTTGAATGTTGAATGGAAGCGGTGGCTGACGATCGGCCTGCTCCTTCATTCAACATTCAACATTCAACATTCAACATTCGCCGCGCAGACGGCGCAGTTCCAGCCCGCGCTGCCCGGCTACGACTATTCGTTCCCGCGCGATCACGGCTCGCACGACGACTACAAGACCGAGTGGTGGTACTACACCGGGCATCTCGATACGGACGGAGGCAAACGCTACGGATTCGAGCTGACGTTCTTTCGCGTCGGTGTCGTGCCTCCCGGAACCGATCCGAAGACGCGATGGGATCTGCGCAATCTCTCGCTCGCGCACTTTGCGATCACCGACGTGGCCGCGAACGAGTTTCGTTACTACGAGAAGCTCAATCGTTCGTCGCCGTTCACCGCCGGCGCCGCGGCGGGGACGCTCGATGTTTTCAACGAAGGATGGCGCGCGGTCACGCTCGCAGACGGCTCGTGGCGGATCATCGGCTACGGCGGCAAAGATGCCATCGATCTGGTGATGACGTCGCGGAAAGCGCCAGCGATTCATGGCGAGAACGGCATCAGCGTGAAAGCCGAAGGTCCCGGTTACGCGTCGCACTACTACTCGATGTCGCGTCTCGAAGTTCGCGGCCGCGTCAACGGCGCGAACTGTCACGGAACGGCGTGGATGGATCACGAGTTCGGCAGCTCCGGCCTGCGCGAGAGTCAACAGGGGTGGGATTGGTTCTCCGTCCAACTCGACAACGACGCGGAGCTGATGCTCTACCAGATCCGCCGCAAGGACGGGACGGCGGACCCGGCCTCGTCCGGCTCGCTCATCAGCAGCGAAGGGAACGTCATCCACCTTCGCCGCGAACAGATTTCGATCACGCCAACGGGTTCGTGGCATTCGAAGAAATCGGGGGGAACGTATCCGATGGGGTGGCGCATCGCCGTCCCGTCATTCGGCATCGCGCTCATTCTGCAGCCGGTGATGAAGAATCAGGAACTCGTCACAAGCAGCTCGACTCACGTTACGTATTGGGAAGGCGCCGTCGACGCCGCCGGCTCGTTCGGCAACGTCGCCGTCAACGGGCGCGGATACGTGGAGATGACCGGCTACGAAAAGGCGTTTCGCGTGCCGTGAGGCGGTTGACATTGACGGTCCACGTAATTAAATCGGTGTCTCATGAAAGCGCGCATCATCCGAATCGGCAACTCACGAGGCGTTCGAATTCCGGAGTCCTTGCTGGAACAGAGTCATCTGGCGGGCGCCGTGCGCATCGAGGCGCGAAAGAACGAAATCGTCATTCGGCCGGCTCCGCGCCAAGGGTGGGAAGAAGCCTTTCGCGCCATGGCCGAGCGGCGTGACGACCGCCTGATCGAAGGGTCGCTGCCGACCTCATTCGACGAGACGGAGTGGGAGTAGTAGCGCGACGGTCGGATGATCGGAAGCGAGATCGATCTGTTCTACACCACCGGAAAGCGACACACATCGCGCAGCAGACAGACGTCGCAGTTTTCCTTCTTTCGCCGGCGGCTGCAGAGATCGAGGATGCCTAGCCGGCAGATGGCGAAGTCGTAGCGGACGGGATCGCTGCGGTCGAATTTCGCGAGGCGATCCGTCAGCGCGCGGGCGGCTTTCCAGTCGGCGGACTTGCGATTGTTCAGTCCGAGGAACGTGGCGATGCGGTGGACGTGCGTGTCGACCGGCATGACCAGTTTCGCGGGATCGACGAATGCCCAGATGCCGAGGTCGGGCGGGGTGCGGCGGACCATCCAGCGGAGGAAGAGGTTCATCCGTTTGCATGCGGAGTGATTGGCGGGCGACGTCAGAAGATAGTCGAGCGCTTTGGTGCGGCGGCCGCCGATCAGCGCGCCGACGAAACGCGTCAGCGACGGGCCGATGTCGCGGTCGGCGTCGTCGTAGCAGACGCGGAAAAGATCGCCGAGCGTGTTGTGTTCGCGGATCGCCGCGGCGATGCACGTCAGCAGCGACAGCAGCTCCGGCGTCTTGTGGAAGCGATGCGCGAAGCCGGCGAATCTTCGTTTGCCCTCGGCAGGATCGAACGAGGACAAGTACGCGTATGGCGATGGCGTCATCCGATCGAGCACGCGGCCAACGTTCGCGACCACGATGTCGGCGCGGCCATACGCGAACGCGGCGGCGAGCAGGCCGGCCACCTCCTGATCGCGCGGATCGGAGTAGCGTAGAACGAGCTGCAGCGGATCGGGTTCGATCGTCGTCACGTCGAACGTGGCCGCGAGCGCGTCGAGGCGCTGGCGCAGCTTCTCCCCGCGAACGGGCATTCTCGGCATGTCCGGGCCAAACGTCGAAACCACGTTCAGCATTCTTCGTCTAAAAGTCGTACATTCGCTCGACTCGGGAGG
>JAXDIO010000259.1:0-12348 GCA_034663965.1 Thermoanaerobaculia bacterium
CCTCCCCTCCGAAACCGCCCTCATCTGTGGTCTGGATTCTGCATTTCGGGTGCAGACAAGCAGTACGAGCTTCCAGCCTGACCACGATTCAGCACAACTGAGGTTTCCTGTTTTTGGGAGGACGAGCGCGTCATGACGACCGGGATCGGCATCGATAAAGCGAGCGAGATTTCGCCGAAAGATTTTGAGCGGATGCTGTTGCGGACGCTCACGGCGATGAAGAAGGGCGATTTCAGAGTGCGGATGCCGGTGGAGTTCACCGGGACGGCCGGCAAGATTTCCGACGTGCTGAACGACATCCTCGAGCTGAGCCAGCGGACGGCCGATGAAGTGGAGAAGATCGCCACGGTGGTTGGCAAGGAAGGAAAGCTCAATCAACGTGCGCAGATCCCGGCAGCGGGCGGCCAGTGGGTCGTGATCGCCGAGTCGGTGAATTCGCTGGTCAGCGATCTGGTGCAGCCGACGAACGAAATCTCCCGCGTCATCGGCGCGGTCGCGCGCGGCGATCTCTCCCGCACGATGGCCATCGAATTCGACGGACGTCCGCTGAAGGGTGAATTCCTGCGGACGGCCAAGACGGTCAACACGATGGTCGATCAGCTGGCCTCGTTCGCCTCGGAAGTCACGCGTGTTGCCCGCGAAGTCGGAACGGAAGGGAAGCTGGGCGGTCAGGCCGAGGTCAAGGGCGTGGCCGGAACGTGGAAGGACCTCACTGATTCGGTCAACTCGATGGCCTCGAATCTGACGGGTCAGGTGCGAAACATCGCGGAAGTCACCACGGCCGTCGCCCGCGGCGATCTCTCTCGGAAAATCTCCGCAGAGGCGCGTGGAGAAATCCTCGAACTGAAGAACACGATCAACACGATGGTCGACCAGCTGCGCTCGTTCGCATCGGAAGTTACGCGTGTGGCGCGCGAGGTCGGCAGCGAAGGGAAACTCGGCGGTCAGGCAGACGTGCAGGGCGTTTCCGGTACGTGGCGCGATCTCACCGATTCGGTCAACTACATGGCCGCCAACCTGACCAATCAGGTGCGCAATATCGCCGCGGTTACGACCGCGGTCGCGAACGGCGATCTCTCGAAGCAGATTACGGTCGATGCGCGAGGCGAAATCCTGGAGTTGAAAGAAACGATCAATACGATGGTCGACCAGCTTCGGTCGTTCGCATCGGAAGTCACGCGCGTTGCCCGCGAAGTGGGAACGGAAGGGAAGCTGGGCGGTCAGGCCGAGGTCAAAGGCGTGGCCGGAACGTGGAAGGACCTCACGGATTCGGTCAACTCGATGGCGTCGAACCTCACCGGTCAGGTCCGGAACATCGCGGAGGTCACCACCGCGGTCGCGAATGGCGATCTCTCCAAGAAGATCACCGCCGAGGCGCTCGGCGAAGTGCTCGAACTGAAGGAAACGATCAACACGATGGTTGATCAGCTCCGCGGGTTCGCGTCGGAGGTTACGCGCGTGGCCCGCGAAGTCGGTACCGAAGGGCGGCTGGGTGGTCAGGCCGAAGTGCCGGGCGTGGCCGGCACGTGGAAGGATCTGACGGACTCGGTCAACGCCATGGCCTCGAATCTGACGGGGCAGGTGCGGAACATCGCCGATGTCACCACGGCCGTGGCCATGGGCGATCTGTCGAAGAAGATCACGGCCGAGGCTCTCGGCGAAGTGCTGGAGCTGAAGAACACGATCAACACGATGGTCGATCAGCTTCGCGCCTTCGCGTCGGAAGTTACCCGAGTGGCGCGCGAGGTCGGTACGGAAGGGCGGTTGGGCGGTCAGGCCGAAGTGCCGGGCGTTGCTGGCACGTGGAAGGATTTGACGGACTCCGTCAACTCGATGGCCGGCAATCTCACCGGTCAGGTGCGCAACATCGCCGAGGTCACGACCGCCGTCGCCCTCGGCGATCTGTCGAAGAAGATTACTGCCGAGGCGCAGGGCGAGATTCTCGAGCTGAAGAACACGATCAACACGATGGTCGATCAGCTCAACTCGTTCGCGGCCGAGGTCACGCGTATGGCGCGCGAGGTCGGTACGGACGGAAAACTGGGCGGACAGGCCGAGGTGCCCGGCGTCGCCGGCACGTGGAAGGACTTGACTGACTCGGTGAACGCAATGGCCGGCAATCTGACCGGCCAGGTGCGCAACATCGCCGAGGTGACCACCGCGGTCGCGCTCGGCGATTTGTCGAAGAAGATCACCGTCGACGTTCGCGGCGAACTGCTCGAGCTGAAGAACACGATCAACACGATGGTCGATCAGCTCAGCGCGTTCGCATCGGAAGTCACCCGCGTGGCGCGCGAGGTCGGCACGGAAGGGAAACTCGGCGTTCAGGCGGAAGTGAAGGGCGTGGCCGGGACGTGGAAGGACTTGACCGACTCGGTGAACGCAATGGCCGGCAATCTGACCGGCCAGGTTCGCAACATTGCCGAGGTGACGACGGCCGTCGCACTCGGCGATCTGTCGAAGAAGATCACCGCCGAGGCGAAGGGCGAGATTCTCGAACTGAAGAACACGATCAACACGATGGTCGACCAGCTCGGCGCGTTCGCGTCGGAAGTCACGCGTGTGGCACGCGAAGTCGGCACCGAGGGACAGCTAGGCGGTCAGGCGCAGGTCAAAGGCGTGGCCGGTACGTGGAAGGATCTGACCGATTCGGTCAACTCGATGGCGTCGAACCTCACCGGCCAGGTGCGAAACATCGCCGAGGTCACCACCGCGGTGGCCATGGGCGACCTCTCGAAGAAGATCAGCGCCGAGGCCCAAGGCGAAATCCTCGAGCTGAAGAACACGATCAACACGATGGTCGATCAGCTCCGCGCGTTTGCCTCCGAGGTTACGCGTGTGGCGCGCGAAGTCGGAACGGAAGGGAAACTCGGCGGTCAGGCCATGGTGCAGGGCGTCGCCGGCACGTGGAAGGACTTGACCGACTCCGTGAACTCGATGGCCGGCAACCTGACCGGCCAGGTGCGCAACATCGCCGAGGTGACGACGGCCGTCGCACTCGGCGACCTCTCCAAGAAAATCACCGCGGAGGCGCAGGGCGAGATCCTCGAGCTGAAGAACACCATCAACTCGATGGTCGATCAGCTCAACTCCTTCGCCGCGGAAGTCACGCGCGTGGCGCGCGAAGTCGGCACGGAAGGAAAGCTCGGCGGCCAGGCACAGGTGCGCGGTGTGGCCGGTACGTGGAAAGACCTCACGGACAACGTCAACTCGATGGCGTCGAACCTCACCAATCAGGTCCGCAATATCGCGCAGGTCACCACGGCCGTGGCCATGGGCGACCTGTCGAAGAAGATCACTGTCGACGTCAAGGGCGAGATGCTGGAGATGAAAAACACCATTAACTCGATGGTCGATCAGCTCAATTCGTTCGCCGCCGAGGTCACCCGCGTGGCCACGGAAGTCGGCACGGAAGGGAAGCTCGGCGGTCAGGCGCAGGTGAAAGGCGTGGCCGGCACGTGGAAGGATCTGACGGACTCGGTGAACTCGATGGCCGGCAACCTCACCGGCCAGGTCCGCAACATCGCCGAGGTGACGACGGCGGTCGCGAACGGCGACCTGTCGAAGAAGATTACCGCCGATGCGCGTGGCGAAATCCTGCAGCTCAAGAACACCATCAACACGATGGTCGATCAGCTCAATACCTTCGCCGGCGAGGTTACGCGCGTGGCCCGCGAAGTCGGCACCGAGGGACGGCTGGGCGGGCAGGCGCAGGTCAAGGGCGTCTCGGGCACGTGGAAGGATCTGACCGACTCGGTCAACTACATGGCGTCGAACCTGACCAATCAGGTGCGCAACATCGCGCAGGTCACGACGGCGGTCGCAAACGGCGATCTGTCGAAGAAGATCACCGTCGACGTCAAGGGCGAGATGCTGGAGCTGAAGGACACCGTCAACACGATGGTCGATCAGCTCAACTCCTTCGCCGCCGAGGTCACGCGCGTGGCGCGCGAGGTCGGAACGGAAGGGAAGCTTGGCGGCCAGGCGCAGGTGAAGGGCGTGGCCGGCACGTGGAAAGACCTCACCGACAACGTCAACATGATGGCCTCGAACCTGACGAATCAGGTCCGCGGCATTGCCAAGGTCGTGACCGCGGTCGCCCGCGGCGTTCTCAAGCAGAAGCTCAACGTCGAGTCGCGCGGTGAGATCGCGGAGCTGGCCGACACGATCAACGACATGATCGATACGCTGGCCACCTTCGCCGATCAGGTCACAACCGTGGCGCGCGAGGTCGGTGTGGAAGGGAAGCTGGGCGGCCAGGCGAACGTGCCCGGCGCATCGGGAACGTGGCGCGATCTGACTGACAACGTCAATCAGCTCGCCGCGAATCTGACCACTCAGGTGCGCGCCATCGCCGACGTCGCCACTGCCGTGGCCAAGGGTGATCTCAGCCGCAACATTACGGTGCAGGCCGAAGGGGAGCTGGCCGCGCTCAAGGGCAACATCAACGAGATGATCCGCAACCTCCGCGAGACGACGTCGCGGAACACGGAGCAGGATTGGCTGAAGACCAATCTGGCCAAGTTCACCCGGATGATGCAGGGTCAGAAGAATCTGTCGACCGTCTCGCAGCTCATTCTCTCCGAGCTGGCGCCGGTGGTCGGCGCGAAGCATGGCGTCTTCTATGTCATGGATTCGAATGGCGGCGGCGAGCCGTACCTGAAGCTCACCGCGACCTACGCCTACAAGGAGCGGAAGAATCTCGCCAAGCAGTTCCGCGTGGGCGAGGGCGTGGTGGGCCAGGCGGCGTTCGAGAAGCAGCGCATCCTGCTGCAGCACGCGCCCGATGACTACATCACGATCAACTCAGGCCTCGGCGAAGCGAAGCCGCTGCAGATCGTGGTGCTGCCGATCGTCTTCGAAGGTCAGGTGCTGGCGGTGATCGAGCTGGCCTCGTTCATGGCCTTCACTGATACGTATCTGTCGTTGTTGGACCAGCTCACCGAATCGATCGGCGTGGTCATCAACACCATCCAGGCAAACATGCGGACGGAAGAGCTGCTGACGCAGTCGCAGTCGCTCGCCGAGGAGTTGCAGGCGCAGCAGGAAGAGCTGACCGAGACGAACAAGCGGCTGGAGCAGCAGGCCAAGTCGCTGCAGGCCTCGGAAGAGTTGCTGAAGACGCAGCAGGAAGAGTTGCAGCAGACCAACGAGGAGTTGGAAGAGAAAGCGCGCTTGCTGCAGACGCAGAACGAAGAGGTCGAACACAAGAACCGCGAGGTCGAGAACGCGAAGCGGCAACTCGAAGAGAAGGCGCGGCAACTGGCGCTGACGTCGAAGTACAAGAGCGAGTTCCTGGCGAACATGTCGCACGAACTGCGCACGCCGCTGAATTCGCTGCTGATTCTGGCCAAGCTGCTCGCGGAGAATCCGGACAACAACCTTTCGGGCAAGCAGGTCGACTTCGCGCGCACGATCCATTCCTCGGGTCAGGATCTGCTCACGCTCATCAACGACATCCTCGATCTGTCGAAGATCGAGTCGGGCATGATGACGATCTCCCTCGGCGATCTGCCGTTCACGGAGCTGGCCGAGTCGATGGACAAGACCTTCCGGCAGGTGGCGAACGACAAGCGGCTCGACTTCAATATCGATCTCGATGCGAGCCTGCCGCGCACGATTCACACGGACGCGACGCGCTTGCAGCAGGTGCTGAAGAACCTGCTCGGCAATGCGTTCAAGTTCACGGAGAAGGGCGGTGTGACGCTGCGCGCCGCGACGGTCGGCGAAGGGTGGACGCCGGGTCACGAAACGCTGGAGCGCGCGTCGTCGGTGATCGCGTTCAGCGTTTCCGATACGGGCATCGGCATCCCGGACGAGAAGCAGCGAATCATCTTCGAGGCGTTCCAGCAGGCCGATGCCAGCACGACGCGCAAGTTCGGCGGCACCGGCCTCGGCCTCTCGATCAGCCGCGAGATTGCGCGCCTCCTCGGCGGCGAAATTCGCGTGACGAGCGAAGAAGGCGCCGGTTCGTCGTTCACGCTCTTCCTGCCGCAAAGCTACGTGGCGCCGACGCGCCGCCGCGATGAGGATCGCAACAGCGCCACGCTGGAGACGGCGCTGGAGCCGGCCATCTCGCTGCGCCGCGCGGACGATTCCGATACGCAGGCGCGCAGTCCTGAAATGCAGAAGTTCGAGACGCGCCGTTCGCGGCGCGAGGACGAGAGCCGCATCGAGGAGACGCAACTCGTGATCGAGGAGCAGGTCCCCGACGACCGCAATTCGATCGCCGAGGGCGACCGGCTCGTGCTCATCGTCGAGGATGATGTGACGTTCGCCAGCATCCTGCTCGACATGGCCCACGACAAAGGTTTCAAGGGCGTCGTCGCAACGCGCGGCGAGAGCGGCCTGCAACTGGCGAAACGTTATCGTCCCGACGCGATCACGCTCGATATCGCGCTGCCGGACATGGAAGGGTGGACGGTGCTCGATCGTCTCAAGCACGACAAGGCCACGCGCCATATCCCGGTACACATCATCTCCGGCGACGACGAAACCGCGCGCGGGCTGAAGCTTGGTGCGTTCGCACAAGTTCAGAAGCCGGTGACGAAAGATGCGCTCGATGAGGCGTTCGCGAAGATCAAAGGCTTCGTCGAACGGCCGAACAAGTCGCTGCTGATCATCGAGGACAACGAGCAGCAGCGCTCGGCGATCTCGGAGCTGATCGGTGGCGACGGCGACGTCGACATCACCTCGGCTGCCAGCGGCGAAGAGGCTCTCGAAATCCTGCGCGACCGCCGCTTCGACTGCATGGTCCTCGACCTCGGCCTCCCCGACATGAACGGCTTCGAGTTCATCAGCCGCATGCGCAACGAGCTCGGCGTCGATGACATCCCGATCGTGGTCTATACCGGCCGCGAGCTGACGAAGAAGGAGGAGACGGAGCTGAAGCGGATGGCCGAGGCCATCATCGTGAAGGACGCGCGTTCGCCGGAACGGCTGCTCGACGAGACCGCGCTCTTCCTCCACCGCGTCGAAGCGAACCTGCCCGAGCAGAAACGTCAGATCCTCGAACAGTTGCACGAATCCGATCCGGTACTGGCCGGCAAGAAGGCGCTGATCGTCGACGACGACATGCGCAACATCTACGCGCTGACGTCGCTCCTCGAACGCCACAAGATGAACGTGCTGTACGCGGAAAGCGGCGCCGACGGCATCGAGCAACTCCGCACCAATCCCGACATCGACGTGGTCCTGATGGACGTGATGATGCCGGAGATGGACGGCTACGAAGCGATGCGCCGCATTCGCTCGGAGGACGAATACAAGAACCTGCCGATGATCGCCCTCACCGCGAAAGCAATGAAAGGCGACCGCGAAAAATGCATGGAGGCCGGAGCCAGCGACTACATCACCAAGCCAATCGACGCGCAGCAGTTGATCTCGTTACTGAGGGTTTGGCTGTATTTGTAAGGGTGTCGTTAGTCGTTAGTCGTTAGTCGGGAGTCGGGGGTCGGAGCGAAAACCGTTTCGCTGTCATTAACTACGCTGTCATTCTGAGCCGCCGAAGCCGCCGCAAGTTTCGCAGAGTTTGCACCGGCGATGTATCGGCGGCGAAGGACGGTCGAAGGACCTCCTAATTCTGTGCCGGTTGGGCGGTAAAAAAAAAGCGGTACATAAGCAGGGCTCCTCGCTCTTCACGATAGAAAAACGAGGGTGTGACCCTACCTCCTTCCTACCTCGCGGATTGTTGGACTGCCGCGAATGGCAGCACGGGCCGGCCGCCGTCCTACAGTGCGTGCGTCCAGATCTGAATATTCTTGATGCTGGCCTGCATCTTCGTACTGTGGCCGGTCTGCGCGTAGACGCCGTCCTTCAGAAAGAAGTTCTTCGCGCCGTTGTCCTGGATGGCATGCGGCGCCTGGCCGTTGATGCAGACGGTGACGACGCCGGTCGTCACGTCATGCGTGAGGTCGACGTGGAACCAGTCCGTGCCCAGGCCGCTGGCCAGCGGCAGGTCGTTGTAGCAACTGACCGAGCCGCCGTTCTTCAGTGACCAGAACAGCATGAACGTCGTCTCACCATACTTCGGGTCTTTGTCCTGCGGCGCACCGGTGTGGATCTGCAGGATGCAGACGTGGTCGGAGGCAGCGGCCACCTGGAAGTCAGCCGAGTAGTGGAGCTGCCCTGACGTGTAGTTCGGCCGGAAGCGGTGCTCGGAACGGGGAGAGGTTTTGCTCCCCTTCTGGAACGGCTTGTCGCTACCGTACACCCAAAACGTGAAGACGCCGTTGGCGTCGACGGAGTAGCGCGTGCACTCCGTGCCGTCCGCCGGTGGCGCCGTGCACTTGTCCAGCGTGTCGTACGGCCAATTGATGTCGAAGAGGAGCGGGAGCTGTTGCGTCCAACCGCCGGCCGCGGTGGGCGGCGCGGGACAGGCGGCCGGCGCCCTGGAGCTCGGAGGCTTGCACTTGGGCAGCGTCTGCGTCTGCGCTGCTGCGGAAAGGGCGGCGAGAAGGAACGAGAGTGCGCGTCGGAGCATCAAACTTCCTTATTGAAGGATGGAGTCTATCACGCTTTGGAGTGCGAACAACCGGAACGCGTCATGGACATAGCCGGCTTCGCTTTCTTCTTCGACGATGGCGCCTTCGCGTCGAATGATCGACAAACTCGCGGATGAATGCTTCGCAACGATCTCGCGCAAAGCAATGAAAGGCGACCGCGAGAAGTGCATGCAGGCGGGAGCGAGCGACTACATCACCAAGCCGATCGACGCGCAGCAGTTGATTTCATTGCTGCGGGTTTGGTTGTATTTGTAGTTCAGGCTGTGGAGTCGCCAGCATCGAGGTACTCGATTAGGGTCTGTACAAGCACGCGCGTTCCCTTGAAGACAGGAGCTCCGCTCATCATCCCCGGTTCAGCGGAGAACTCTCCTGCGCCAAGAGGCGAAAGGCAAGATCGAGCCGTTCCTTTTTCGGTAGGCGGAGCGCATCACTCAGCAGGACTGCGGCATCGCGGGTCATGGCGCTTGGCGAAAGAAAAGGGTCGGCGATCGTCGAGGTCGGTCGTGACGGCGGACGCTCGATTTCGTGCGGCCACGATCCTAAGAGAGCCAAAAACTCAGGGCTCCAGGTATCGCCGCGGTCCTTGTTCGAAGGTCGAGACTTGGGCGAACTAACTGCTGGCGTGCGTTTGGTTGTCTTCGCGCGTCATTCCAACTCCGGTCGATTTCGGAACGCGCGCGAGACGACGACATTCCCCCTACTTCTTCTTCCTCTTATTGAACTCCGCGTACCTCTTGTGCGCCCAGGCCATGGCTTCCTTGCCGGTTGCGAAACGATCGACTTCCTGAGGGTGGGCGTGGCCTTTTTCGTCGGGGACGGGGAGGCGGGAGACGGAGTCGGCGTAGACCTGTTCGAGGTGATCGGGGCCTGCCGGGGCAACGGCGGCGTGAGGAGTGGCGCTGCTGGACGGCGCTTTGACTTTGGCGAGCGGATCGTCGGTGCGAGCTATTGAAAGTGTCAGGACGGCGCTCAGGTCGGGTGCGGCGGCGTCGCGTTTGGTCAGCGGCTTCAGCTTCCAGCGCTTCTCGATCGTGGCCAGGATCGATGTGTGATCGAAGGGGACGCCTGCGGGCGGACGCAGGACCGTGCCGGCGGCGATGAACGGGGAGACGAAGACGGCCGGGACGCGGACGCCGAAGCGTTTGAAGTCGAAGCCGAACTCGCCGACGGAATTGTCGGGCGGCGTCGCATTCGCTGGCGGGACGACGTGATCGTAGTAGCCGCCGTGCTCGTCGTAGGTGACGATGAGCAGCGTCTTCGTCCACACCTTCGAGTTGTAAAGCGTGCGGTAGACCTGCAGGAGAAATTGTTCGCCGAGGGCCACGTCGTAGTCGGGATGCTGGCTGTTGCCCTGCGCCGACCACTGCGGCTCGAGAAACGAATAATTGGCCAGCTTGCCGCTGCTGACCGCGGCGGCGAAATCCTTGAAGAGACCGAAGTGACTCTTCGGCGCGTTCTTGATGTCCTCGATGTCCGCCGGTGTCAGCGGCTGATCGTCGTAGCCGTAGACCGACCACGTCGCGCCGGCCTTTTCCAGCGCCGGATAGATGCTCGGCGCGGTGTACGACTTCGTGTGATCGTCGAGATGTCCCTGCGACGTCGCCATCTGCACGAAGGCGCGGTTGGGAAGTGTCTCAGTCGGCGCCGATGCGAAGTAGCGGTCGGAAACGGCGTATCCGCGCGCCAGCGCCGAGAGGACCGGCAGCAACTCCGGCGTGTACATCTTCATGATGTCGGGAGCCGCCGTGCCGGGCAGGATCTGTTTCGCCCAACTCGGATCCTTCGCCTGCCAGCCCAGCGTGTAATCGAAATTCGTGACGAAGCCCTGATTCGTGGCCACGGCGCCCGGCTTCGGCTGCGTGGTGCCGAAGAGCTGCGAATTCGTGTTCAGAAAGCCTTCGCCGGGATCGCTGCCGGGCATGAAGTAGGGATGCGGATCGGTGGCCTTGATCGGCGAGACCACCACCGGCTTGCCCTTGCTGTCGGGATTCGACTCTTTGCCGGTCAGGCCGTCGAACGGCTGGCCGAGCGGCGACTTGTTGCCGCTCGTCGAATAGAGATAGCCGAGCATGTGGTCGAAAGAACGGTTCTCCAGCATCACCACGACGATGTTCTCGATTGCTGCAAGGCCTGCGGATTTCGTTGCTGTTGCCATGAGGACCCCCTCTCTCTGATCGGGAGGGTACCGCACCCCGAATTTCCCTACCCACAGTTGAGCATGCCGTTTGCTCTTACCGGGGCAGTGGTCACGCGCGCAGTCGCCGAAGCGGAAGAGCAGGACAAGAGCGATCTCGAGGGGATCGAGGTGCATCTGCTCACCGAGGGGATTTACCAGCACTACGGATTCGACTTCCGCGACTACTCGCTGCCGTCACTCCGCCGCCGGTTGTGGAAGCGCGTCTACTCCGAGGGGCTGAGCACCATCTCCGGACTGCAGGACAAAGTGCTGCACGACTCCTCGTGCATGGAGCGGCTGTTGCTCGATCTGTCGATCAACACGACCGCGATGTTTCGCGACCCGACCTTCTACCTCTCGTTTCGTCAAAAGGTGATCCCGCTGCTGCGCACGTATCCGTTCGTTCGGATCTGGCACGCCGGCTGTTCGACGGGCGAAGAGGTCTACTCGATGGCCATCCTGCTGCAGGAGGAAGGGCTCTACGACCGCTGCCGGATCTACGCGACCGACATCAACGAGGCCGTGCTGCAGCGCGCGAAGGACGGCATCTTTCCGCTGAACACGATGCAGGAGAACACCGCCAACTACATCGCCGCGGGCGGCAAGGGAACGTTTTCCGGCTACTACACGGCGCGCTACGACTACGCGATGTTCCGGCCGTCGCTGCGCGAGAACGTCGTCTTCGCGCAGCACAACCTGGTCACCGACGCCTCGTTCAATCACTTCAACGTCATCTTCTGCCGCAACGTTCTGATCTACTTCAACAACCGTTTGCAGGAGCGCGTGCAGGAACTTTTCCTCAACAGCATGGAGATGTTCGGAATCCTCGGCCTCGGTAAGAAGGAGACGATCCGCTATACGAAGGTTTCTGAGAATTACGACGAGATCGATGCCGAGGAGCGGCTGTATCGGAGGATCCGGTGACGACGCTCGAACGCCGGCGCAATTGGTCTCCGGTCATCGACCGCCCCGATCGCGTGGTCAAGAAGCCGATCGATCGCAGCCCCGAGCTGATCGTGATCGGTTGCTCCCTCGGCGGTATGAACGCGTTGCAGATCATCCTCAGCAATCTAACGGAGGCCTTCTGCGTGCCCATCGCGGTGGCGCAGCATCGCCACAAGAAATCGAACGAAGGATTGCCGGCGTATTTCCGCCGGCAGACGGATTTGAAAGTCGTCGACGCCGAGGACAAGCAGTGGATTCAGCCCGGCCACGTGTATCTCGCGCCGGCCGACTATCACCTCCTGATCGAGCGGAACGGCACTCGCGGAGAGCTGAGCCTTTCCGTCGACGAGGCCGTACGCCATTCGCGGCCGTCGATCGACGTGCTCTTCGAATCAGCCGCGGACGCGTACAAAGATCGTGTTGTCGCCGTCGTGCTGACCGGCGCGAATGACGACGGCTCCCGCGGCGCGGCGCGGATCAAAGCGCGCGGCGGAATCGTCGTCGCACAGGATCCGGAACAGGCCGAGGGGCCCACGATGCCGCGCGCGACGATCCAGGCTGTGCAGGTGGATCGAATCTTGCGTCTTGAAGACATCGCGCCATTCCTGACCGAGGTCTGCCAATCCACCGTGAGCCATTCATGACCGCTATCGCCGAAGAGAAGGTGAACATCCTTCTGGTCGACGACCAGACCAGCAACCTCCTGGCGCTCGAGTCGATCCT
>JAXDIO010000272.1:0-6671 GCA_034663965.1 Thermoanaerobaculia bacterium
TGCGCAGTTGCGGATGCAAAGGCAATTCGCCGCGGCCGGCGTCTTCCTCGACGCGGTCGACCTCACCGGCGTTCCGCCATACAACGCTCCTCACAACGACTCGCTACACTTCCTGATCGCCGACACACGCGGCCAGGTGGTCGAGCATCGCAACGATCTCGTCAGCGCGATAAAACGCCTCACCGATTCGGAGCAGGTGGTCTACCTGCTCTCCTTCCGCGCTCCACAAACCGGCCGCAAAGAGAATGCGATTTCAGTACGCGTCGCTGGTGCCCCGCGCGGTTCCAACGTCGCCTATCGCCAGTCGTACTCGTCCAATCCCGACAAACCGGCGTCGAACGATGGTCTCCGCCTCGCGGACATCATCATCAACGACGTTCCGCAGAACGGCATCACGATGACCACCGCGGTATCGACCGCGCCGAAGCGTGCAACCGTCAGCGTCACACTTCCGGGCGGCGAACTTGCCGCGCTCGCCGGCGCAGGCGGGAAGGTGGAAGGCGAAGCGCTGATCTATGTTTTCGCCGGGCAGAAGGCCGTGGCCTTCGCTCACAAGAAGATCGACGTCCGCGGCAATGGTGCCGGCAACATGGAAATGACGCAATCGTTCGACCTGCCGCCCGGAACGTACGCGATGAAAATCCTCGTGCGCCTCGACAACGACACGCTGGCCTTCGACCGCAAGGACTTCACGATCGGAGAGTAGCCGCTGCGAAAGATTGCTCTGCTGTTCGCCGTCGCGCTGGCATCGGCCTCGTACGCACAAGTCCGCGACAACGTCACGGTCGAAGTCGTGCAGGTGCCGGTCTACGTCACCGCGAGCGACGGCCAGCCGGTGCGCGGACTTACGAAGGATTCGTTCACGCTTCTCGTCGATGGCCATCCGCAGCCGATCGACTATTTCGACGTCATCGACTTCGCGACGGTGCCCAGCGCGCAGCAAACGGCGGTCGAACGTCCGCGCCGCGAGCGACGGCTGTACCTTTTCCTCTTCGACATCACCTTCGGCACGCCGGCGAAGTTAGTGCGCGCGCAAAAAGCTGCCGAGCAGGCTGTGTCGCATTCGAATCCGGCCACCGATTTCTTCGCCGTTGCCACCTACTCCACCAGCCGCGGCGTTCACTTCCTGTCGCCATTTCTCAGCGATCGCGTTGCGGTGACGCGCGCGATTTTCACTCTGCACGGCGGCAAGGTGCAGGACCCGCTCGGCCTCGCGCTCGGCAGTCAGGAGCGCGCGCAGTGGATGTCGGCGATGGAGCAGGGACAAACCGTTTCCGACTCGCAGGAAGGTCTCGCGGAGATGGTCGGCGGCGAGATGGCGGACGCGCTCCGCGGCGGTCAGGCCAATCAGGACATGCTGGCCGTGCCAAAAAATCGCCTCATCGAATCGCAGCTCCACGATCTCGGCGACGTGGCCACCCGCCTCGCCGGGCTCGAAGGACAGAAGCATCTCGTGATTTTCACCGAGGGGTTCGATTCGACGCGGATCACCGACATCAAAGCGAAAGGCCGGCCGCCGAATATCGAGTCGCAGGTGATGACTCTCGTGAAACAGATGCATCAGACCTTCCTCTCCGCCGGCGTCACACTCGACGCAGTGGACATCAAAGGCTTACGTCACACATTCGCAGACCTCGAAAACGACGGGCTCTACATGCTCGCACGCGACACAGGCGGCCGCGTGATCGCCAATCGCAACGATCTCGTCGAAGCGGTCGACACGCTGATGAAGGCACAGCGAGTCGCCTACGTCCTCGGATTTCGCCAGGGCGATCGCAAGAAAGGCCGCGTTGCCGTGCGCGTCACCGGCGCGCCGCGCGGTTCCGAGGTGTCGTACCGCGAAGGATACGGATACGCGGCGGAATCGACCGCAATCGATTCACTCCAACTCGCCGACATCATCCTCAACGACGTCCCGCAAGCCGGCGTATCGCTCCAATCCGGCGTCGCGATCGCCGATGGCGCCGCCGAAGTAGCGGTGAGCTTCGCGCGCGCCGAGGTTGTGCCGCAACTCGTCGACGCGTCGCCGTCGGTCGAAATCCTCATCTACATCTTCGACGCGCACGGCGGCGCAGTGGATTTCAAATCAAAACGCATCGCCCTCACCGGCGCCGCCCGCGTGAACACCGGCTACGTCACATTGCGCGAACCATTCGATTTGCCACCGGGCCAGTACACCGCGAAGGTGCTCCTTCGAATCGCGGGAACGAAGTCGATGGGCTTCGTAAAGCGCGATTTTGTGATGGAGTGATCGCGGTTGAACAATCTCGCGCGCCTGCTCATCGTCGCGCGCGAACCCAACCCTCACTCCAAAATCTCGGCCTTGTCGCCTTCCTCGGTCAGCCACACCTTGCGATCGCCTGCGCGGCTCTTGGCGAGCAGCATGTCGATCGTCGCGTCCGCGCCGTCCTCGGCTTTCAGAACGAGTTGCACGAGTCTCCGCGTGTCGCGATTCATCGTCGTCTCGCGGAGCTGCAGCGGATTCATTTCGCCGAGGCCTTTGAAGCGCTGGATGTTGACCTTGCCGCGGATGGATTCGGCTTCGATGCGCTGGAGGATGCCGTCGCGTTCGTGATCGTCGAGCGCGTAGAAAACGTTCTTGCCGACGTCGATGCGATACAGCGGCGGCATGGCCACGTGAATGCGTCCGTCGGTGACAAGCTTGCGGAAATGGCGGACGAAGAGCGCCGTCAATAGCGTGGCGATGTGCGCGCCGTCGGAGTCGGCGTCGGCGAGGATGCAGACCTTTCCGTAGCGCAGTCCCTTTACGTCCTCGCTGCCGGGATCGACGCCGAGGGCGACGGCGATGTCGTGGACTTCCTGCGAGGAGAGCACCTCGTTCGGGTCGACTTCCCACGTGTTCAGGATCTTGCCGCGCAACGGCATGATGGCCTGGTACTCGCGGTCGCGCGCCTGCTTGGCCGAGCCGCCGGCGGAGTCGCCTTCCACGAGAAAGAGCTCCGTGAGATTGAGATCGGTCGACGTGCAGTCGGCGAGCTTGCCCGGCAGCGCCGGACCGCTCGTCATCTTCTTGCGCTCGACTTTCTTTCCCTGCCGCAGCCGCGTCATCGCGGATGCGATGGCGACTTGAGCGATGCGTTCAGCGTCGGCGACGTTGTTGTTCAGCCAGATCGAAAACGCATCCTGCGCGACGCCGGAGACGAACGCCGAGGCTTCGCGAGATGAGAGTCGATCCTTCGTTTGTCCGGTGAACTGCGGCTCCGTCATGCGAAGCGAAAGGATGTAGCTGCAGCGCGACCACACATCCTCCGGCGCGAGCTTGACGCCGCGCGGCAGCAGGTTGCGAAGCTCGCAGAATTCGCGAATGGCCTCGGTGAGTCCGGTGCGAAATCCGTTGACGTGCGTGCCGCCCTGCGCGGTCGGAATCAGATTCACGTACGACTCGGTGACGAGATCGCTCGGATCGGCCTCGGGGAGCCAGACCACGGCCCAGTCGACCTCCTCGTTCGATCCTTTGAACGTGCCGACGTACGGCATCTCCGGAATCGTGGTCAGCCCGGCCAGCTCCGACATCAGGTACGCCGGCAGTCCGTTTTCGTAAAACCACTCTTCGCTCTCGGCCGGATCGCCTTCGCTGATGAAGCGCAGCCGCAGCCCCGGCGCGAGCACTGCCTTCGCGCGCATGACGTGCTTGAGCCGCGGGACGTTGATCTTCGGCGTGTCGAAGAATTTCTCATCCGGCCAGAAATGAATCGTCGTCCCCGTATTGCGCTTGCCGACCTGGCCGACGATTTTCAGCTCGTGCTTCTTCTTGCCGTCGGCGAAATCCATGAAGTACTCGTTGCCGTCGCGGCGCACTTTCACTTCGAGCCGTTTCGACAACGCGTTCACGACCGACACGCCGACGCCGTGCAGGCCGCCGGAGAAGCGATAACTCTTGTCGGAAAACTTCGCGCCCGCGTGCAGCCGCGTGAGGATGACCTCGACCCCGCTGACGCCTTCGCGCGCATGTTTGTCGACCGGCATGCCGCGTCCGTCGTCGGAGACCGAAAGCGATCCATCGTCATGCAGCGTGACGACGATCTCCTTGCAATGCCCGGCGATGGCTTCGTCCGCGGAGTTGTCGATGACCTCCTGCGCGAGATGGTTGGGCCGCTCGGTGGTGGTGTACATGCCCGGCCGCTTGCGCACGGGCTCGAGACCGGTGAGGACTTCGATGGCAGAACTGTCGTAGGTGGTGGTCATGCTTTTCGTTGGTGATCCGCCCCGCTCCGCGCATCACGCTCTCGCCCGCGCGGGACGATGGCGATGATAGCAGCGACGTTCGCGAATCGTAGCGCCGGCGGCTCGCTGGCGCGTCACGAAACACCGCCGAGCCGGCGGCGGTCCAGCCGGCCAGCGGCCGGCGCTACGCCGGGTTCACTTCACGGCGATCGACCGCGCTTGCTTCACGTCCGTAATCCCGCGCATCGCTTTTTCGAGTGCGTCCTGAAGCAGCGTGCGCATGCCTTGTTGCATCGCCAGCGTGCGCAACTCATCGATCGGAGCGCGGCGCTGCACGGCGCGTTTTACTTCGTCCGTGCCGGTCAGCAGCTCGTGGACGCCCATGCGGCCTTTGTAGCCGGTGTTGTTGCAGTTCGAACAGCCTTTCGGTTCGTAGAGCATGAAGTCGGGCGAATACTTGATGCCGAGGTCGGGGAAGAAATCGCGGCCGTAGATTTCCATCAGCTCGTCGAACTCCTCCTCGGATGGATGATGCGGCTCTTTGCACTTCGGGCACAGCGTGCGGATCAGGCGTTGGGCCATGATGCCGAGGAGCGCGTCGGCGAAGTTGAATGGATCGATGTTCATGTCCAGGAGACGCGAGATCGTCTCCGGCGCCGAGTTGGTGTGCAGCGTCGAGAAGACCAGATGTCCGGTCAGCGACGCTTCGATGCCGATTGCTGCCGTCTCGTGATCGCGCATTTCGCCGACCATGATCACGTCGGGATCGGCGCGCAGAAACGAACGCATCGCAGCAGCGAACGTGAAGTCGATCTTCGGCTGCACCTGCACCTGGCGCAGTCCCTTCTGCGTAATTTCGACCGGGTCCTCCGCGGTCCAGATCTTCATGTCCTCGGTGTTGATCGAGCCAAGCGCGGAGTGCAGCGTCGTGGTCTTGCCGGAGCCGGTCGGACCGACGACGAGGCAGATGCCGTACGGCTTCGCGAGGATCGTCTTGAAGTTCTTGAGATTGCGTTCGCTGAATCCCATCTTCTCGATCGGCAACGGCTTCGACGCGGCCAGGATGCGCATGACCACGTCTTCGTTCTGGTTCGTCGTCGGGATCGTGGCCACGCGCAGCTCGACGATTCCTTTCGGCGATTTGAAACGGATCTTGCCGTCCTGCGGCTTGCGGCGCTCGGAGATGTCGAGCTTGGCCATAATCTTCAGGCGCTGCACGAGCGCGTTGCGGTGAAGACCGGGGATCTCCATGAACTTGATGCAGTCGCCGTCGATGCGGAGCCGGATGAGACACGGGTTCTTCGATCCGTCGGGCTCGACGTGAATGTCGGAGGCGCCGCGCGCAGCCGCTTCGAGGATGAGCTGATTGGCGAGTTTCACGATGCCCGAATCGGTTTCGTCGATCTCGTCCTTGTCGCGCTCTTCGTCCTCGGTGCTCATTTCGCCCTCGCCGAGGGAGTCGAGAATCTTGGTGAGGTCGGCGCTGTCCGTCGTAGTCTCCTCGGCTTCGCCGTATGACGCGCCGATGTACGCGAGGATCTCGTGTTTCATGCCGACCCAGAAGTCGTAGCGCGGCGAGAGGTTCATGGCGCGAATGGCGTCGAGGCGCGTGAGGTCGTGCGGATCATCGACGGCGATCACGAGCACGCCCGGCCGCCGTTCGATCGGCGCGCAGACGTACTTTTTCCACATGTCGGCCGGCACGCGGTCGCGATACTCCTGCGGCATCGTCTGCGTCCCGTCGTACGAGAAGAAGCTGGTGCTGTAAAACGCCGCGAGCGATTTCCCGAGCTCTTCCTTCGGGACGTTGTGATCCTCGATCAACACTTTCTCGATCGTTGAGTTGTTGACGCGCGCGCTGGAGACGGCGGCCTCGATGTCTTTCTCGGAGATCACGCCTTTGTCGACGAGCGCGCCGAGGCGTGAGGGCTTGGTCTGCCGCGTCGCGCGATGCTGGTTGTAAAACGCGATCCCGAGAATCCGTCCGATCTCCTCGGCGGCATCTTCGTCCTGGGCTGTGAAGGCGACGCCATGCCGTTTGTTGATGAGCTGAACGACGCCGAGCAAATACTTCTCGAAAAGGATCGGCACCGCGAGCACGGCCTTGGTGCGGAAGCCAGTCTGCTTGTCCCAGCGCTGATCGAAGCGGAGATTGGCGTGGAACTTCCCAAGTTCCGCCGCGTCGTAGGCGTCCTTGATGTTGATGGTCTTGCGCGCCAGGGCGGTGAATCCCGCAATCGACGAGAAGGATTTCGGTACCCGAATCTCCTTCGGCATGTCGCCGACCTTGGTCATCGAGTACAGCTCCTGGTTCTTGGTGTCGACGGCGTAGATCGTGAGCCGCTCGGCATCGAGCAGCTCGAGGATCTTGTCCTTGAGCGTCATCAGAATGTGCGGAATGGACTCCGCGGCATTGATCTGATTGGTGATCCCGGTGAGCTTCTTCCGATACTCGAGCTCCCGCTCGAGCGACAACGGCGACGCCT
>JAXDIO010000281.1:0-18559 GCA_034663965.1 Thermoanaerobaculia bacterium
AGGTTCACAGCAAAGGAGACAGGATGGCCAACTACGTCAAACCTTCCGACGCGGAGCTGAAAAAGAAGCTCACGCCGATCCAGTACGAAGTCACGCAGCACGAAGGCACCGAGGCGCCGTTCCGCAACGAGTACGCCGACAATCACGCCGCCGGGATTTACGTCGACGTCGTCAGCGGCGAGCCGCTTTTCAGCTCGAACGATAAATTCGAATCCGGCACCGGTTGGCCGAGTTTTACGCGTCCGCTCGAACCCGCGAACGTCGTGACGAAGACTGATCGCAAGTTCTTCATGGCCCGCACCGAAGTCCGCTCCAAACACGCCGACTCTCACCTCGGACACGTTTTCGACGACGGTCCGGCTCCCACCGGCCAGCGCTACTGCATGAATTCGGCGTCGCTCCGCTTCATCCCCGTCGACAAACTCGAAGCCGAGGGCTACGGCGAGTACCTCCACCTGTTCAAGAAGGACGCGCACAAATGACGGAGACCGCCACACTCGCCGGCGGCTGCTTCTGGGGCGTCGAAGAACTCGTTCGTAAACTGCCCGGCGTAACCGACACAACTGTCGGCTATGCCGGCGGTACGCTCGACAGGCCGCGCTACGAGGACGTGAAAAGCGGCCGCACCGGCCACGCCGAGTCGCTGCAGATCGAGTTCGATCCATCGAGGATTTCGTACGACGAGATCCTCGACTTCTTCTTCCGCCTCCACGATCCGACGACGGCGAACCGTCAGGGCAACGACATCGGCACGCAATACCGCTCCGCGATTTTCTACCACGACGAATCGCAACGCGACGCGGCTCAACGCGCGATCCAGCGCGCCCAGCCGAAGTGGTCACGCCCGATCGTGACGGAGGTTGTCCCGTTCACAAATTTCTATGAAGCTGAGGATTATCACCAGGATTACCTCCAGCGATATCCGAATGGGTACACGTGTCACTACTTACGGTGAGAAGAGTCATCCGCTGGTAAGATACGCATATGCCTAGCAAAGCTCGCAAGTCGCCGAAGAAAGTGAGACTGGAGAGAGCCACCGCCTCCGAGATTCTCTCCTCATATCGGATCACTCGCCGCGAAGCACGGCTCGCCGAGGCGGCTGTCGCCGCCGTGATGGGACGTAACAGTGATCAGACTTCCGCCAGCCATCCACCGACTCGTCCTCTGAAGTAAGAGTCGTGTGAGCACGCCTGATCCAAAAGACGTATTTATCAATGCGCCGTTTGATGATCGATATGAGCCGTTGTTCGTCGCGCTCGTCGGCATGCTCGTTTTTCTCGGTCAGAAACCGCGTTGCGTCCTGGAAATCCGGGAGAAGGGCGACGGCCGTCTGGCTCGGATTCTCGATTTAATCCGCGCATGCAGAATCTCTGTGCACGACCTGAGTCGGGTGACTACGCCGGTGCGCTTCAATATGCCGTTTGATTCTAGGCATCGCTTGCGCGCTGAAATTGCTACATCCACTCGATTACGAAGTTTTCGTGCTTGATACCACGCCGTATCGACTTGACAAAACTCTGAGTGACTACAAAGGTCGTGACCCGTTAATCCACTACGGAACGATCGACGGTCTGTTGGCGTGCTTACTCGACGCGTTCATTTCGGCAGACGCGCCATCCACCACCGACATTCGCGTTGCGTTGAGAGTATTAAGTGACGTCGCCGCTCAGCTCAAGGATGAGGTCAAGTCCTCCACCGTTTTTCGAGCTTCGCTGTTCCATTCGCTTCTAAGGGCCGCAACGGAGATTGCGATTCAATTCGGATTCATTCAGCCGCAGATCTAAGCGGCCCTTCTGAGTGTCCGGCCGCGACGATCGCCAATGTAGCCCGGTCCTGCACGAACGCAGTCGCACTCACATTTCTCCACGCGGCGTCGAGCGGCACGGTCACCATCGTCTGACTCGGCTTCACGCGGACTAGCTTCCGCACGATGGCGTCGTTCGTAATCGTGCGGCCGGCGTTTTCGCCGTGTTCGATTTTCGTGATGACGCCGTCTTCGACGACGGCAAGCAGGAGGTCATCGTTTGCGGGAACGGCCGCGCGGATCGTGGCGATGAGGGAGTTGCCTTCGCGGCGGGCGGTGAGGGTGATCTCGCCTCCCTTATCGTTCGAGGCTTTCTCCAATGCTGCGCTCAACGCGGCGCGGTTGGAGCCGACGAATTGGCGCGTGCCGTTAACGACGGCCTGCGGCGTGTAGGCTGAGTTGAGTCGCATGGTGCGGGCGTAGCGGGCCTGGCGTTGCGTCCACTCGTTCGACGAGAAGGGATCGCGCCAGCCGAGCGAGTCCCAGTAGTCGACGTGGAAGGCCAGCGGGATGACGCGTCCGCGCAAGGCGGGATCGTTCGCGATGTCGTGGATCAGCGCGTCGGCGGGAGGACAGCTCGAGCATCCCTGTGATGTGAAGAGCTCGACGACGACCGGCGCGGGTCCCAATCTCGGCGGCGCGCCGTGCATCGTCAGCGCAAGCGTTGCGAGGATGGCGATGGCAGCGATGACGAGCGTGAGACGCGGGCGAAACATCGCACGAGTCTACGCCGCCTTCTGCCGCGGCGCTTCGCGCGAAATCGTGACTCTTCGCCTCGCCCCTCGGCCGCTCTGCACCATCGCCACGCCGCCGAGGATGACGATCATCGCGAGAATCGAGACCCAGGTCAGTTGCTCGTGGAGCACGAGCCAGCCGAGGATCACAGCGACGACGGGGTTCACGTAGGCGTAGAGCGACATGTTCGTCGAGCGCAGGTGCCGCGCGGCGTAGACGTAGGACGTGTAGGCGAGCACGGAGCCGAAGATCGAAAGGTACGCGAGTGCTACGAACGTTCGCGGCGTCGAATGAAAGTGCGGAAGCTCGCCGAGTCCGAGGCCGGCGAGCGAGACGACGAAGCCGCCGGCCAGCATCTGCAACGCGGACGACATCAGCGGCGCCATCGACGCGAGCGCGTACTTGCCGCGGATCGTGCCGTACTGCCAGGCAATGCTGCCGAGCTGGATGGCGATGGCGCCGATGACGAAGCGGCGATCGAACGCACTGCCGGCACCACGCGGCGTGACCAGCATGGCCACGCCGGCGAAGCCGATGAGCAGGCCAATCGCGGCGCGCCGCTCGAGGCGCTCGCCGGAGCGCCGCAACAGCTCGATCAGCGTCGCCCAAAACGGCGCGGTGCCGACGAACAGGGCGGCGAATCCGCTCGGCACCCACTGTTCGGCCCAGACCACGGTCAGGTTTCCGATGGCCACCATCAGGACGCCGCAGAGGACGACGTCGCCGAGCACGCGTTTGCTCTTCGGGATTTCGTCGCCGTGCAACTTGGCGATGATGAACAGCACGATGCCGGCGAAGAGGTAACGCGCACCGGTCAGGAGGAACGGCGTCATCGTCGTCACGGCGATGCGGATCGCGAGGTAGGTCGTTCCCCAGACGATGCAGACGACGGCGAACGCGGCGTAGGCGAGGGTGCGATCGTGCTTCATTTCTTTGCCTACTTTTCTCCGAGGTTGATCCCGCCGATTTTCTCGCAATGCGTCTTCATGACAATGGTGGTGCGCGTGACGAGGGACAGCGGCGGCGCAGTCAGCTTCGACACGAGCTCGTCAAGCGAGGTGATCGAGTCAGTGCGGACTTTGATGAAGAAGCAGTCATCGCCGGCGACGGTGTGCGCTTCGACGATTTCGTCTGTTTTTAGAATCGCGTCGAATGCTTTCTTGCGTTTCGCATCGAGCGTCTGTCCGCGCGCCGCGACGAAGGCGGTGACGGCGCGGCCGAGCGATTTCGGTTCCACGACGACGGTATGTCCGCGGATGACGCCATCGCGTTCGAGCCTTGCGATTCGGTCGGCGACGGCGGGCCGCGAAAGGCCGACGGCGTCAGCAACCTGCTGTGCTGGGGCACGACCGTCGCGAAGAAGGTGCGTCAGGATTTTGAGATCGAGAGCATCCAGATCAGCAGCCATCGCGGGATCCTACTCCCGTTTCGAAGGTAAATCTATGGATTTGCTGACGATTCGGTTACAGCTACCGCGCCTGCGCGAGCGGCGCGAAGGTTGCGGGCATGTCCTTGCGAACGATGCTCTTGCGTGGATACGCGTACTCGATGCGCTGCGTGGCGGCGGTGCGGAGCTCGCGCTGGAGGTACTCGATCTTCACCGGGCCGGCGGGGTCGTTGAGCAGGCGGCGCAGTGCCCAGCGGCGGAGGACGATGGAGCGCAGCTTCATGCCGGCGGCGCGGATCGAGAAGCGAATCGAGTCGCGGTCGTCCGAGCAGACCCGCACCGCGTCCGCTTCCAGCGTCCCCACAATCTCCTCGGCAAGTCTCGTTTCGTCCGTCGTTTTGATCGCGCTGCTCATTGAATTCCTCCGTTGTCTTGCATGTATAGACGCCGGGAGGCGCCGAAAGTTTCTAATTGAAATGCGAAAATCGTCCGAATGCACGTGACGTTTACACCGTTGTGCAGCGCCGCCGAGGCCACGGCGAACGAGACCGTGCTCGATGCGGCCCGCCGCGCCGAGGCGCCGATCGGCAACTCCTGCGGCAGCGTCGGCGTGTGCGGGCGATGCTGCGTCCGCGTCCTCGCCGGCGCGGAAAATCTCAGTGCGCCGACGACGATCGAACTACGCGTGTCGGCGCGGCGCGGATTTGCGGCGGACGAACGGCTGGCCTGTCAGGCCGTGGTGATGGGCGATGTTGAGGTCACAACGAGCTACTGGTGATTACTCCTCATCGTCCGTCGTCGCCATCGTTGCCCGCCCCGCCGCATCGTTTCCCGGCAGCTCGAAATAGAACGGCTGACGCGTGCGCGGATGGTTGCCGATCTCGTTCATCGTCATCGCGTCGAAGATGCGGCCGTTGGCGACCGTGTAGCGGATCGATTCGGAGTTGCGGATGTTGTCGAGCGGATTGGCGTCGAGCACGAGCAGGTCGGCGAGCTTGCCCGGTTCAAGCGAGCCGACATCTTTGTCCATGCCGATGTAGTGAGCGCCGTTGAGCGTCGCGGCGCGAATGGCCTGCAGCGGCGTCATGCCGCCCTGCACGAACATCCACAGTTCCCAGTGCGCGCCGAGGCCTTCACGCTGGCCGTGGGCGCCGAGTTGGACGGAGACGCCGGCGTCGTTGAGTTTCCTGGCGAGCTTCGCGTTGCTGAAGTGGTTCCACTCGTCGTCTGGCGCGAGCGTGCGGCGGCGGGAGCGCGAATCGATCACGCGGCGCGGCACGAAGGTCAGCAGGCGCTTGTCCTCCCAGACGTTCGTTTTCGCGTACCAGTAGTTCTCGCCCCAGAGGCCGCCGTAGCCGACGATGAGTGTCGGCGTGTAACCGCTGTGCGACTTCGACCAGAGCTGCACGACGTCGTCGTACGCGTTGGCCACGGGGATGGAGTGCTCGACGCCGGTGTGGCCGTCGACGACCATGGTCATGTTGTGTTCGAACAGCGAGCCGCCTTCGGGCACGACCATCATTCCAGTCTGACGCGCGGCTTCGATGACCTGCTGGCGCTGATCGCGGCGCGGCTGGTTGTAGCTCTTCACGCTGATCGCGCCGATCGCTTTCATGCGGCGGAGGTGGAAAAGCGCGTCATCGAGATTGGCGATGTCGGCTTTGAACGGAGCTTTGGCGCCGTAGAGGATCGTGCCGGTGGAGAAGATGTGCGGCCCGAGGATTTCGCCGGCGCGCTGCATCTCGGCCGAGGTGAAAATCTCGGAGGAGTTGTTCGACGGATCGTGCAGCGTGGTCACGCCGAACGCGAGCGCGGCGTAGTTGACCCAACTCTGCTGCGGAATGATCTCGTCGGCGCCCATCGCGCCGTGCCAGTGCACGTCGACGATGCCCGGCATGATGGTCTTGCCGGCGACGTCGATCACTTTCGCGTCCGAGGGAACGGTGGTGCTCGCGCGCGGACCGACGGCGGTGATGCGGTTGCGGTCGATGACGACGGTACCGTCGGCGATGACGTCGTCGCCGTGCATGGTGATGATGCGCGCGCCGGTGAGGGCGAGTTTGCCGGTGGGGACGTCGAACGGTTGCGCGAAGCTGATGTTCGTGCCCTTTGCCGGAGCGTCCGAGAGCTTCTCCGGCGCACCTGCAATGAACGCGAAGGAGTCTTTGAGATCGCGTGAGAAGAGCTCGGGTCCGAGGGACCAGTAGAGACGCGACGCGTCGCCGGCCCAGTGCAGATACTCCCCCGCTTCCTTCGTCACCTTCGCGATTGGGATCGACTTTGTGTCCGGACCGATGTCGATGGTCTTGCCGGTGCGGATGAACGGCGCGATGTAGGCGTTGAACTTCTCGCGGAAGGCCACCCACTTCTCGTCGGGCGAAAGCGCGTATTCGGTGGCAAAGGCTGAGAGCAGATGGGCGCGCTCGTCGGTGCGGTCGATGCCGATGGAGTGCAGGCCGCGCTTGTCTTCATCCTCGAAGGTCATGAAGAAGATACGGTCGTTCGATGCGCCGAACTGCGGCGAGGCGCCTTTCTTCGTGACCAGTTTCGATGCGGCGCCGGCCGCGGGAACGACGTAGATGCCGGTCTCGCCCGACCAGAGCGCGGAACGGAGATAGCCGTCGCTGGTGGTGCGGTAGACGACTTTCGATCCGTCCGGCGAGAACGCCGGCTCGATGTAGTGGCCGGGCTTGTCGGTGATGACGCGGCCTTCGCCTCCGATCGCGGGCGCGATGCGGATCGTGCCGAGGGTCTGATCGTTCCAGGTGGTGTAGACGATCGATTTTCCATCGCGCGACCAGGCTGGATAGAACTCGAAGTGGTCGGTCTGTTTGGTCAGCCGATGCGGCGTGCCGGTGGCGAGATCGCGAATGTAGAGATATCCGAGCGCGCCGTAGACGACCTGCTTGCCGTTCGGCGAAACGGTGCTCCAGCGCAGCATCTTGACGGGATAGCTGGACGGCGCGACTTCAATCGGAACGCGCAGCGCTTCCTGGATTCGCCGGCTTGCGTGGACATGAAACGGGATCGGCGTGACAGCTTTTGTAGAAACGTCGATCCGGCTGATGTGGCCTGCGGCCCAGAAGACGATCGACTTGTTGTCGGGCGTCCAGGCCATCGTCGGATAGAGGCCGTGGATGGCCCACGTCTCCTGCATGTCGCGATCGAGGCCGTCGTAGACCGGCGTCTCTTTCCCGGACTCGAGGTCGAGGATGAAGAGCGTCGATTTGTAGCGGACGCGCCGGATGAAGGCGAGCGACCTGCCGTCCGGCGATGGCGTCGGCCGCACGGATCCGCCGGGACCGGTGACGAACGGCTCGATCTCGCCGGTCTGCCGGTCGAGGCGCTGGATCACGTAGATTTGGGTGTTGGGATCTTTGTTGTATTGATAGATCGCGCCGGGCGTGGTGTCGTCGCTGTAATAAAGGTAGCGGCCGTCGGGCGAGAGCGCGGGCTCGCCGGTGTCCTTCTGATCGGTGCGCTTCTTCGTGAGCTGCAATCCCTCGCCGCCGCTGCGGTGGTAGAGCCAGACCTCGCCCGCGCCGAGGGAACGCTCAGCGGTGAAGTGCTTGCGCGCGACGAGGTACTCGGAGTCGGGCGACCAGTACGGCTCGTTGAGCAGGCGGAAGGTTTCCTTCGTCACCTGCTGCGGCTTCGAGCCGTCGCGATTCATGATCCAGATGTTGTCGCCGCCGGCGCGGTCGCTGGTGAAGGCGATCCATTTGCCATTCGGCGAGTAGCGGGGTTGCATGTCCCAGGCGATGCCGGTGGTGAGCGCCTTCGCGTCGCCGCCAGTCATCGGGATGGTGTAGATGTCGCCGAGGAGATCGAAGGCGATCTCGTTGCCGTCAGGGCTGACGTCGAGCGAGAGCCACGTTCCCTCGGTGACGTCGATGGGGACGTCGTATTGCGGACCGGGCGGGTTGTTGACGTCCCACTTCTTGTCTTCCTTTTTTTCGGCAGCGCCTTCAGCGCCGATCGGATTCGGCGACGGCTGGGCGTTCGCCGGCGGAGGCGCGTCCTTCTTCTGCGAATCCTGTTTCTGCTGCTCCTGCGACGCGGGACGCGGCTCCTGCTCGGCCTTCTCGGGCTTCTTTGATTCCGCTTTTTTTTCGGTGGGCGGCGGAGTCTGCCCCGAGATATTGGAGATGACGATCAATGAGGCGAGGAGGGAGAAAAGGATGCGTTTCATCGCAGTTTTTCCTTTAAGAACATGCAGTCGCCGTAGCTGTAGAAAAAGTAACGGTGGGCGATCGCTTCGGAGTAGGCGCGGCGGATCGTGTCGATCCCCGCGAAGGCGGAGACTAGCATCAGGAGCGTGGACTCCGGCAGGTGGAAGTTGGTCAACAACTTGTCAACTGCGCGGAACGCGAATCCGGGCGTGATGAAGATGTTCGTTTCCGCGCTGCCGGCGTTGAATCGACCGTCGCCGGCGCGAATCGCGCTCTCGAGTGTGCGCACCGAGGTGGTCCCGACGGCGACGATGGTTTTCTTGTCATCGAGTGCGCGATTGAGACGCGACGCGGCATCGGCGCTGATTTCGTAGCGCTCCGAATCCATTTGATGCTGCGCGATATCGTCGACTTTCACCGGCTTGAAGGTACCGATGCCGACGTGCAGCGTGATGCGGACGATGTCGACTCCGCGGGCTGCGATGCGATCCAGAATCTCGCGCGTGAAGTGCAGCCCGGCAGTCGGCGCGGCGATGGCACCGCGCTCAGCGGCGTACACCGTCTGATACGCCTCGCGATCCTCATCCCTCGGCGTCTCCCGCGCGATGTACGGCGGCAACGGCGGGATACCGATGCGCTCGATCTCCTCGGCATCGCCATCAAATTGAAGCGTGACCGTCCCTCCGTCTTTCTTCAGGACGCGAGCGCGCAACTTGTCGCTGAACACCAGTTCGTCGCCGGCTTTCACGCGTTTGGCGGGCTTGCACCAAGCCTCCCAGACGCCGCCGTCCCGTTGACGCGTGAGCAGGATTTCGATCGGCCGCGACATCCCCTCCTTCGGCTTCGCGAACAGCCGCGCCGGAATCACGCGCGTGTCATTGATGACCAGCACGTCGCCCGCGTTCAGACGGTCCGGAAAATTCGCGAAGGAGTCGTGCTCGATGCTGTCCTGATGAACGACCATCATCCGCGACTTGCCGCGCTCGCGCGGTTCCTGCGCGATGAGGTCGGGCGGGAGGTCGTAGGCGAAGTCAGTGCGGAGCATGGAAGTCGTTCCGGCGCGAAGACGTTAGAATGCCATCATGCCTGCGACGAAGCGCGTCCCAATCTATCTCGATCCTGTGCTGCACGATGTATTGCGGCAGAAAGCCGCCGAAGCGGAAACGTCAATCGCAGATATCGTGAACGAGGTTGTGCGACAGTCTTTGGCCGACTACGAAGAGGAAGCTGAAGACCTCGCTGACCTCGAACGGCGCCGTGCAGAGCCGAATATCCCCCTCCAGGACTTTCTGGCCGACATGAAGCGTCGTGGCCGGCTATAACGTCGTCGTCAAGCCGTCGGCAGCCAAGGACGTTGCGAAGCTTCCTCGCATAGATCAAGAACGCATCGGAAGGCGCATTCAGGCGCTGGTCGACAATCCTCGTCCCTTCGGATCGGAAAAACTCGAAGGCTTTGAGTTCACCTACCGCGTTCGTCAGGGCGACTACCGAATCGTTTATGACATTGATGACGCCAGCGCGACCGTCTTCGTTCTTAAGATCCGCCATCGAAAGGACGTGTACCGTCGTGGCCGCGCATAGAATCCGCGAGTGATCAAAGCGCGCGTCATCACCTGCTCCGATGCGGCCTCGCGAGGCGAGCGCGTCGACAGATCCGGACCGGCGGTACGGGAAATCCTCTCGGCGAGCTACGCCGTCGATGCGGTGATCGTCGTTTCGGACGACGTCGCTGCGATCGCCGAGGCGATCGAGGCGGCGACGGGCGATGGTGTCCGGCTGGTCGTCACGACCGGCGGGACCGGGATCGCGTCGCGCGATGTCACACCCGAGGCGACGTTGCGAGTTTGCGAGAAAGTCATTCCGGGGTTCGGGGAGCTGATGCGCTCGGCGTCGTTGCAGAAGACGGCCATGGCGCCATTGTCGCGGGCAATGGCCGCGATTCGCGGGACGGCACTCATCGTGAATTTACCCGGTAGCGAGAGCGGCGCGCGGGAGAATCTGCAGGCGATCCTGCACCTCATCCCGCATGCGCTGCAGCTCCTCGAAGGGAAAACAGAACATTGACGATCGTCCGGCCCGGACTGGAAGTACTTCTTGATGATCCCCGCCCCATCGCGGGAAAAAATATCGGCCTCGTCACGAATCAGAGCGCGGTCACGAGTGATCTGCGCCATGTCGTCGACCTGCTGCATCGCGGCCGAGGATGGAAGCTGACCACGCTGTTCGGTCCCGAGCACGGGATCTGGGGCGAGGCGCAGGACATGGCTCATGTCGATCACTCCACCGATCCGATGACGGGGCTGACTGTCTACTCGCTGTACGGCGCGAGCGAGAACGATCTCGCACCGCGCCGCGAGCTGCTGAAAAATCTCGACGCGCTGGTGATCGATCTGCAGGACATCGGCTCGCGCTACTACACCTTCATCTACACGATGGCGCTTTGCATGCGAACCGCGGCCGAGGCAGGCGTGCAGGTGATCGTGTTGGACCGGCCCAATCCGATCGACGGCGTGCATCTCGAGGGCAACATTCGCGAGGAGCAGTTCTCGAGCTTCGTGGGGATGTTTCCGCTGCCGACGCGGCACGCAATGACCGCCGGCGAGCTGGCGAGCTACTTCAACAAAGTCTTTCAACTCAACTGCGATCTCGTGGTGATTCCGATGCGCGGCTGGCGGCGGTCGATGTGGTGGGGCGATACGGGACTGCCTTGGGTGATTCCGTCGCCGAACATGCCGACGGTTTACACGGCCACCGTGTATCCGGGCATGTGTTTGATCGAAGGGACGAACCTGAGCGAAGGGCGCGGAACGACGCATCCGTTCGAGCTGTTCGGCGCGCCGTGGCTCGATCCATTCAAGCTGGCCGAGCGGCTCAATGCGATCGGACTGCCGGGCATCCGTTTCCGTCCGCACTACTTTTTGCCTACGTTTCAGAAGCACGCGGGCAAGGTCTGCGGCGGCGTGGAGTTGCACGTGACCAATCGCGCCGAGTTCGAGCCGTATCGGACGGGGCTGTGGTGCGTGAAGGTCGCGCGCGACATGAATCCGGAGAAGTTCGACTGGCGCCGCGAGACGTATGAATTCGTCTCCGACCGTCTGGCGATCGACCTCCTGGCCGGCAGCGCGCGCTACCGCGAAATCGTCGAAGGCGGCGGCAACATCGACGAGTGGGTGGCGGAGTGGGAAGAGCCGTTGCGCGAATTCGCGAAGACGCGCGAGGAGTTCCTGCTCTACCGGGCTAGCGACGCGGACTGAAGACTGCGTCTTCGAACGGGACGTTGAAGCGAACGGAATCGACGACGATCGTCGATGTGCCGAGGTTGTCTTCGATCGTGGAACGGAACGGGATCATCTCGCCGTCGATGTTGCGGTAATCGTCGTACGCGATCGTCTCGCCCTCTTTTTCGCGGCCGGTGATGAGCGCGGTCTTGCGTGAGACAAGCAGCCGCATCCCATTGCCGAGGTCGAGAATCCAGGTGTCGTTATCGCCGGCCTGGACCTTCGCTGCACTCAGCGCCAGGAGTTGAGGAAAGGCGTACTGGCGACGATCGCGCGCGTTTGCGGCATCGTCGTTGATCGAATCCTGACCGAAAGTCGTCTCCTGCCCGCCGTGCGCGCCGTCGAAGTAGAGGCGGAGGCGGCCGATCTCGCGGTTCGCGGCGGTCCAGACTTCGGTTTCGTTGTGGCGGTCGGGCGACTGTGCGTCGATCGTCAAATCCGCGAATACGCCCTGGTTGTCGTAGGACTTGTGCGCGTGAATTTCGACCGAGGTGTGGGCGCGGAGCGCGCGCTCGCCGCCGGCGTCGATCATTCGCGCGAGGAGTGCGTCAGCGGAGGGGACATCGATCGCGATCGGCGCGACGGGCGGTTTCGGCGGCGCGGGTGCGGCGGGCGCCGGTGGATTTTTTTGTCCGAGGAGTAACGGGTAGAGGAGCTTGCTGGCGCCGGTGCTGACCTTCGTCATCGAGTTGCTCGACGTGTTGGCGAGGAAGACGAAGCCGAGGTGCTTTTCGGGGATGAAGCTGACGAGAGCGCTGATGCCGTCGGAACCGCCGTTGTGCTCGATGACGCGCAAGCCGTTCCAGTCGTAGACGGCCCAGCCGAGGGCATACGACGTGGTCGGATTGACGGCGATCAGCGGTGTGGTCAACTCGCGGAACATTGCCGGCGAGATGAACCCGCGGCCGCTGGCGGTCAGCATGCGCAGCCACTGCGTCATGTCGCGTGCGCTCGACGCGATCGCGCCGCCGGGTGCGAGCGCGGTGAGACTCTTCGGCACGGGAACGGCGCGATACGTCGTCTCGAACACGTAGCCGGTGGCGTGGTCGGGCGACTTCAACATGTCCGTGATGATCGATACGCTCGAGGTCATGCCGAGCGGTTTGAAAAGATCGCTCGCGATGACCGCCTCCCACGTCGAGTGATTGACGCGTCCCACGATCTCGCCGGCGGCGGCGTACATCGCGTTCGAGTATTGGAACTTCGTCCGGAACGGTACCGCCGGTTTGGCCGAGGTTGCAGCGCGGACGTACTCCTCGCGCGTGAGCACGCCCGGCTCGGCGGCGAGGTCGGCGTACGCCTTGAGGCCGGTGCGGTGGCTCAGCATGTCGCGGATCTTGATCTGCGCGTCCGCTTCCGGATCGACGAGCTTGAGATACGGGAGAAACCTGCGCGGATGATCATCGAGCGAGAGCAGCCCGCGGTCGCCGCTGCGGGCGATCTCCATCGAGGTGAATGCTTTCGTGCACGAACCGATCGGGAAGAGCGTGTCGGGCGTGACCGGCAAGTTGTGCTCGATGTCGCGAACGCCCATCGGCTGCATGTAGATGACGCGATCGTCGCGCACGATGGCCAGGACGGCACCGGGGATGTGCTGGCTGCGCATCTGTTCGCCGACGATTCGTTGAATCTCGGCGGCCGTGGCGGGATCGAGAGCAGGCCGCGGCAACGTTGCACAGCGCGAGAACAGAGAAAGAGCAAGGAGACCGAGGAGGAAGCGGCGGGACATCCGTCGTTGTACGCGGCGAGGACGCAGTTGTTTAGAGTGTTCGCGTGGCCGCACTCGACATCCTCTATGAAGACGACGCACTCCTCTTCGTCAACAAGCCCGCCGGCATCGTCGTGCAGCGCGGTTATGACGCGTATGGGCCGGTACTGCTGGAGATCGCGATGCAGCACACGCAGCCGCTTTTTCTCATGCAGCGGCTCGACCGCGGAACGAGCGGTGTGATGTTTTTCTCGAAGCTGGCGTAGATCAACGCCAACCTCACGCGGCAGTTCGAGCAGAAGCGCATCCGCAAACGCTACGTCGCGATTTGCGAGGGCGAGCTCGGCGAGCTCGGCGAGCGGCAGACCATCGATGCGCCGCTCATCCGCATCGGACCGACATGCCATTACGACCGGACCGAACACAACGTTTGCGCGCGGTGCGCGAGCATCGACGAAGCTGGCGACGATCGATATTCCGCCCACAACAAGCATCGACTGTGAGGCCGGCGCAAGCCGGCCTCACAGCCCGGTCAGCCGGAGATCCGTGTGCGAGAATGCACGCCCGTGACCGAGGAAAAACAACAGGATGCCGCGGCCCAATTCTGGGACCAGGAGTCGGTCTCGCCGACGCATGTCAGTTGGATGGCCGACCCATTGGTCCGCGAATACATCAACGCGTCGATCAGCGGTTCTCCGCACATATGGCCCATGGATTGGTTTCTCCAATTCCTCGGCACACGCCGCTTCGGCCGCGCTCTGAGCATCGGCTGTGGAACGGGCCCACTCGAGCGAGACCTCATCCGGCGCGGGATATGCCGGCAGGTCGATGCCTTCGACGGCTCGCCGGGATCGATCGACATCGCCCGGAACCTGGCAGCCGAGGAAGGCGTCGGGGACCGCATTTACTACTACGTCGACGACTTCAACGAACCGAAGCTCCCTGGCAACACCTACGACATCGTCTTCTTTCACCAGTCCCTTCATCACGTGGCGAAGCTGGAGAAACTGATGGGGGCGATCCTGCGCACGCTGCGACGCGGCGGATTGCTCTACATCGACGAGTACATCGGGCCATCGCGCTTCGATTGGGATGACGCGCTCATTGCCCCGCATCGCGCGCTGTTCGCGCAGATGCCGGCGGAATGCCGGCTCTTTGACCTCCTTCCGCTGCCGATCCATCCGGTCGATCCGTCAGAAGCGATCCGCTCGAGCGAGATCATGCCGCAGCTCGCGCGCGGCTTCCGGCTACTGGCAAGGCGCGATTACGGTGGCACGATTCTGTCGGTTTTCTTTCCGGCGATCGATTGGAGCCGCGCTCCGGAGTCGCTCCCCGGCGATCTGATCGCGGCGGAGAAGCAGGCGTTGGCCGGCGGTCTGCCGCCGTATCACGCCATCGCCGTGGCCACGCCGAAACGGGCTCCGATGCGCTGGCTGGCACGCATCGTCTATTTCGTCACGCCGAAGCTTCGACGCATTCGCTGGGAAATCCGCAAGCGCCTGCACCCCGACGAGGAAGTGAAGTTCTGAGTGGACCCGACACATCTCGACATCCTCTACGAGGATTCCGCCCTCCTCTTCGTCAACAAACCGGCCGGGATCGTCGTGCAGCGGGGGTACGACGTCGAGGAGCCGGTGCTGCTCGAATCGGCGATGCAGCATGCGCAACCGCTCTTTCTGATGCAGCGGCTCGACCGCGGCACGAGCGGCGTGATGTTTTTCTCGAAGCTCGCGTCGATCAACGCAAACCTCACGCGGCAGTTCGAGCAGAAGCGCATCAGAAAACGCTACGTCGCGATTTGCGAGGGTGAGCTGGCCGAACGGCAGACCATCGATGCGCCGCTCATCCGCATCGGACCGATTTCGTTCGGCGCCGGCGACGGCGGCAAGCGCGCCATCACCATCGTCACGCCGCTTCGCGCCACGCCGCGCGGCTCGCTGATCGCCATCGATCTCATGACCGGACGCACGCATCAGATCCGCGTTCATCTGGCAGCGATCGGGCATCCGCTGGCCGGCGACTGGCTGTACGGACAGCGCAATGAAGCGCGGCCGATGTTGCACGCACGCGAGCTTTCGATGACGCATCCGCTGCGAAATGAGCCACTTCGAGTCGCCGCGGCGGTTCCTGACGACTTCCGCGATGTCGCTGCCGAGCGCGGGATCGTGTCCCGGAGCGAGGACATCATGACCCTTTGCGAGTCCAGCTAAGTTATTGAATCTGCTAGAATAACGACTCGCCACACGTCGTTATCCCGAAGCACTGGAGACCACCATGAGACTCTCGATGAAGTTCGCAGCCCTGCTCCTGTTCGTTCCGCTGGTCGCGTCCGCGCAGTTCCGCGACCTCGACACGGCGATGTCGAACCTGAAGCGCGGGTTCAGCAGCGGCGACCCGCAAGCCATCGTTGCCGGCATGGCCTCGGGCGACAAGGTGATGCTGCAGTTCCCCGGCCTCATGGAGCAGAGCGATTTCTTCGGCCGCGATCAGGCCGCGTATCTTCTCGACGGCCTGTTCAACAAGGTCAAGCCGAACGCGTTCGAAGAGCAGAAGGCGGTGAAGAGCAGCGCCGAGCAGCAGTACCACATCACCGGCACCTGGACGATTCAGAACGCGGGTAAGGCGGAGACGCGCGAGCTGTACATCACGCTGAAACAGAAGGGCGATAGCTGGTCGGTAGTTTCGATCCGGTCGGCAGGGAAGTAAGCTCACCGTTGTGCGGCCTGACGTCTCACGGGTAGCCAACTCGACCGCCGCGCGCGCCGCGGCGGTCTTTCTTTTGCTCGCCGGCCTGACCTGGCTGACGGTGCAGTTGCTCGTCGCGCAGATGAGCCGCGACTTCGATGCGAAGTCGGCGCAACACCTCGGCCACGAAGTCGACGACATCCGCGGCGATATCGCGCGCACCGAATCGCGACTCGACGCTGCCGTCGAACGCGTCGCGGCGAAGCTGACCGCGAATCCCCTCGCCTCGCGCGCGGCGATGTTCGCGATGCTGCGCGGTCAGGCGAACGGCGTTCGCCAGGGCATTCGCATCGTGGCGCCCAACGGCGAGGCCATCGCCTGGTGGGGCGAAGACCTCCGCACACCGGGCGCGACCAGCTTCGAGTTCGACGCCACGAATCTTTACATCGTCCGCGCGCGGCCGCTGCCGAATCCGGCCGTGTCCGTGCAGGCATTCGAGCGCGTCCCCAATCAGCCGAAGCTGCCCGGGCTCTTCGATCTCGACGATGACGATTGGGTGAGCGGGACGATGTTCCACGCCGGCGCGCTGAGGCAGGAGAAAGGCTCGCTCCGTTTCATCCTGGAGCGACGTCCGTCCGCGACGCTCTGGATTGACATGACTCCACGTCCGCGCGCCGAGGTTGTCGACGCGGCGAGGACGATCGGGAACGATGTCGCCTCGGTGTTCCTGTCTCTTGCCGCTTTGTGTTTGTTGTGGGGAGTGGGGCGTGGGGTGTGGGGAGTCGAAAAAAAGGCTCGCGGCGTCGACGGTTCGCTCCCACACCCCACTCCCTACTCCCCACTCCCCACGATCCTTCTCGTCTTTGCCGCGCGCCTGGCACTGATGCCGATGCGCGTCGATCAGGATCCGTGGGAGATCTTCAAATTCGATCTCTTCGCGTCGCGGATGCTCGGTCCGTTCAGCCGCTCGCCCTTCGATCTGCTCGCCAGTGCCGCTGCGATTCTGGCCATCGTCATCGCGCTGACGAAAGTCCGCAACAGCTCGATGGCGATGCAGATCGTGAGAACGATCGTCGCGCTGGTTGTCGCCGGCGGCTACATGCTGTTCATTCGAAACCTGGTGGACAACTCGCGCATCTCCACGGTGCCGGACCACATCCTCCCCGTCTCCGCCGCGCAAGGCGTGCTGCTCGCGGCGCTGCTGCTGTTCGGATTCGCGCTCATCCAGATAACGCGCCATGAGTCGTCGCGCATGGCCGCGCTCCTCGGCATCGCCGTCGTCATCATCCCGATCATCGTCACCGCCGTGAACCTCGGCTACACGCCGAAACGCGCGTTTTTCTGGATTGCGGGAGGCGTCCTGCTCTCGTTGCTCCTTCACGCGCTGACGACCAACTTCACGTTGCGAACGCTCGGCAGCGCGCTGCTGCTGGTGATGATCGTCTACATGCCGCTGAGCCTTTTCGAGCGCTCCAGCGCGCGGCATTTCATCGCCGACACCTACGCGCCGCTCGTAGTCGGCGAAGCGGGCCAGCTCCGCGCGATGATCGAAGACACGCTGCACAACGAGTTTTCGACGATGGAGCTGAGCGCGATGCTTCCGGACGATTACCGGAAGATGAACCTGGAGGACCTCGCCTACGCGCTCTGGCTGCGCAGCGATCTGTCGAAGTGGCGCGTGCCGGCGGTGATTTCCGTGCACGACATCTTCGATCATCCGCTGAGCCGTTTCGGCGTCGGGCTGCCGCAGTTCAGCGAGCGGCGGCGCGAGCCGGGCGGCGAGGTGCTGCAGATCGGGAGCGTTACGCGCGTGTTGCTGCATCACGACTTCGACCTCACCATCGGCGGGATTCCGGTGGCCGAGGGAAGCGTGCATGTGGTCAACCCCGCGGACCCCGGTGCGACGACGTTCGCCGACGTCTACCGCGACTTCTTCGAGCCGTCGTTCGATGCGACGGTCACCGGTCTGCGGCCGCAGCGCGAGATCGTCGTCTACGACCGCGACGGCAATCCGCACGGAACGACGACGGTGCGTTTGCCGCAGAGTCCTGCTTCCTATTTCGCGGCGCTGAAACCGGGGAACGGTGTCTGGATCGAGGAGAACGAAGGCGCCGGATCAGCCGTCTACGTGCGCCGCACTACGGACGCGCTGTACGCGTTTCCGCTGCAGGTGCCGACGCGCGGACAGCAGGTGCGGCGCGCCGGTGGCGTGGCGGTGTGGGCGATCGCGTTCGTGCTCGTCGTGATCGTGCTGCGCTCTCTCCCCGTCATCGCCTCGGTGATCCGGCGCGCGCCGCGCAACCTCGACTTCCGCACGCGCACGTCGCTGTATCTGACTGCGGTCGTGATCCTGCCGCTGATCGTCTTCGTGCTCTTCGTCCGCGCGTATCTCGCGAACCGGCTCGAGGCGGAGTATCTCGACCGAGGACAGACCGCACTCAATGCGGCGGAGCGCGTGATCGAGGATTACCTCGCCTCGACGACGTCGACATCGCATCCGGAGCAGGTGCTCGACGACGACGTTCTGAGCTGGCTGGCGCGCGTGATCGGGCACGATCTGCATCTCTATCGCGACGACAAACTGATCGCGTCCAGCCGTCGCGATCTCTTCGCAGCGCGCGTCGAGTCGCAGCGGCTGCCGGGCGACGTCTACGCAAACATCGTCGTCGGCGGGCGCCAGCTCGCCATCCGCAATTCGGGGCCGAACCAATTCATCGAAATCTATTCGCCGATCAACCTCGTGCGCGGCCAGAACTACACGATGGCGCTGCCGCTGATCGTGCAAGGCCG
>JAXDIO010000303.1:0-2541 GCA_034663965.1 Thermoanaerobaculia bacterium
ATCGATGATCTGGTGGCCGTAGGACTCCTTCCACTCCCAAACCTTCTCCACGAACTTCTCGCGCCCGAGGTCGAAGCGGGAGATGCCCTGCTTGTTCAGCTCGCGCTCGACGATCATCTGCGTGGCGATGCCGGCGTGGTCGGTGCCCGGCAGCCAGAGCGTGTTGAAGCCGCTCATCCGCTTCCAGCGCACGAGGATGTCCTGCAGCGTGTTGACCAGAGCGTGGCCGATGTGCAGCCGCCCGGTCACGTTCGGCGGCGGGATGACGATCGAAAACTTCGGCCGTTCGCCGTCTAGGAGCGGCGTAAAGAATTCGCCGTTTTCCCAGAAGGCGTAGAGCCGCTGCTCGATCTCTTTCGGCTCGTAGCGTTTGTTCAGTTCTTCGTCGGTCGCCATTGGAGCCGCGGATTATAGGTCCGCTCTCTCCGTGTGAAATCGTTCTCTCTGCCACGAGGTTCCGACTCCCGCATGATCCTCGGCATCGAAACCTCCTGCGATGAAACCGCGGTCGCCGTCCTCGACGACGACGGCAGCGTGCGGGTGAACCTCATCGCCTCGCAGATCGAACGCCATCAGCCGTTCGGCGGTGTCGTGCCGGAGATCGCCTCGCGCGAGCATCTGCAGCATCTTTTTCCGCTGATCACGCGCGCGCTGACCGACGCAAAGTTGAGTTGGAACGAGGTCGATCGCATCGCCGTCACCGCGGGGCCAGGACTCATCGGAGCCCTTCTCGTCGGCGTCGCCGGCGCGCAGGGGCTCGCGTACGGACTGGGAATCCCGCTCGTTCCCATCAATCACCTCGAAGGTCACATCTTCTCGCCGTACCTGCAACGCGAGGGCGCGTCGATCCCGCTGCCGGAACGGTTTCTCAGTCTCGTCATCTCCGGCGGCCATTCGTCGATCTACGACGTGAGCCATGGCGTGAGCAAGGGCGTCATCACCATGCTCAACCGCACGCGAGACGACGCGATCGGCGAGACGTTCGACAAGGTGGCGAAGTTCATCGGCCTGCCGTATCCCGGCGGGCCGCAGATTGAGAAGCACGCGAACGGCGGCCGCGTCGATCGGAAGCGCTTCCACTTCGCGATGCCGCAGTTCAACGAGAAGTCGGCCGACTTTTCGTACTCCGGCATCAAAGCGGGCGCCATCCGCCTCGCGCGCGAACACGGAATCAGCGCGACCGGCGATCCACAACTGCTGGCCGATTTCTGCGCCACGTTTCAGGAAGCGCTCATCGATCAGTTGTTCGACCGGCTGGAGGTGATCTGGTCGAGTCTGGATACTCCGAAGCCGACGGAAGTCGCTGTTGCCGGCGGTGTGGCGGCGAATACCGCCGTCCGCGAACGTCTGTCCGCGTGGGCCGCAAAACGGGACGTTATCGTCCGGCTGCCCGAGAAGCGCTACTGCACCGACAACGCAGCGATGATCGCCTTCGCCGCCCTGCAGAAGCCGGAAGCTGCCACCGATCCGCGCAGAGTGTCCGCGCGCTCGCGCGTGCAGTGAAACCTTTCCTCGGATCGCTCGTCCAACATTGTGAGCGCGAAAAAGACCTGATCTCCTACCCCTCTCCTCGATTTCGCCCCGCCATCGCTCAGGCGGGGCGATTCTTTTTTAGGCGCAGAATGGCCGGATGAAACGAATCGTCATTGCCGGCGGCAGCGGCTTCATCGGTGAGCCGCTCGTCCGCCGCCTCCTCGCCCGCGGCGATGACGTCGCCGTCCTCACGCGCAACCCGTCCAACGTCCGCGCCGGCCGCGCCGTCGTCTGGAATCCGCCAACGCAAGGGAGTTGGTCCGACGAAGTCGCCAATGCGGACGTCGTCATCAACCTCGCCGGCGAAAACGTCGGCGGTGGCCGTTGGACGGATGCGAGGAAGAAGCGAATCATGCAGAGCCGCGTGGACGCCACAAGCGCGCTGGTAGAAGCGATGTCGCCCAAACCCGATCGCAGGCGGACGTTCATCAGCGCCTCCGCCAGCGGTTTTTACGGAGATCGCGGCGACGAATCACTCGACGAGACATCGTCCTCCGGTTCCGGCTTCCTGGCCGAAGTCACGAAGCGGTGGGAAGAGCTGGCGCGTGGGGCGGAGCCGTTCGCGCGGGTCGTCATCCTCCGCTTCGGAGTCGTCCTGGCGAAGGACGGCGGAGCGCTCGCCAAACTTCTCCTCCCGTTCCGCCTCGGCGCCGGCGGTCCGATGGGCAGCGGCCAGCAGTGGATGCCGTGGATCGATCGCGACGACATCCTGCGCATCATCGAATGGTCGATCGATCGCGAAGCCACGCGCGGCATCTACAACGCCACCGCGCCGAATCCCGCGCGCAACCGCGACTTTGCGCGAACGCTCGGCCGCGTCCTGCACCGTCCCGCGATCATTCCTACGCCCGCCTTCGCTCTCCGTCTCGCCCTCGGCGCCGAAATGGCGAACGAGATGCTGCTCGGCGGACAACGCGTCCTGCCCAGGCACGCGCAGGACGAAGGATTCGAATTCGCCTACCCCGGCCTGGAGCCGGCACTCAAACACGCCGCGTCCGGTTAGAATGG
>JAXDIO010000311.1:0-8816 GCA_034663965.1 Thermoanaerobaculia bacterium
TTGCCGGCGATCGCGGCTTTGGCCAGGCCGCGTCCGATCGACGCGGCCACGTCGGCGAGGGTGGCGCCGTCGGGAACTTCGCGCTTCGATCCGTCTGGTAATTCGACTTGCATCGTTCTCTCCAAAATCAAACAGGGCCGATTGCTCGGCCCTGTCGCATGTTCATTTCAAGTTCAGATCATCGACAGGGCGGAGGAGGCGTCTCCGTCGTTCGCGTAGTGGCGGTCGTCGATGACGTTCGCATGGAACGGCAGATTGTAGCAGAGGAGGGTAGGTAAACGAGCCGCTGGAAGCTCTCCTAGTGAGAGGAGCCATACATATGCCATCAAGCATCGTGATCTGTTGCGACGGAACCTGGAACAGCGCCGACCAGGAAAAGAAGAAGGTCAAGGTCAACGGAGAGGAAGTCGAAGAGATCTGCGTCACCAACGTCCTCAAGATCGCCTGCCGGCTGTGCAAGAGGACGAAAAACGGCGAGCATCAAATCGTCTACTACGATCAGGGCGTCGGCACCGGCAACCTCGCGGATCGAATCGGAGGTGGCGCGTTCGGCGATGGATTGACGGCGAACATCAACGATACCTACCGTTTCCTGATCGCGAACTACGAGCCCGGCGACAGGATCTACATCTTCGGATTCAGCCGCGGCGCGTACACGGCCCGGAGCATTGCCGGGATGATCCGCCGCTGCGGCATTCTGCGGCGCGATGCGGTTCGGCAATATCCCGAGGCGCGGGCGTTGTACGCGAGCGGAACTCCGGCCACCGATCCGATCGCGGTCAAGTTCCGGGAGGCGAATGCCATCGAGCCGGAAACCCCCATCCAGTGCATTGGTGTGTGGGACACCGTCGGCGCCCTCGGCATCCCGCTACGGGCTTTCGGTTCGGCGAATCAGAAGAAGTTTCAATTCATGGACACAGGCCTCAGCCATGTCGTCAAGTTCGCGTTTCATGCGTTGGCCGTCGACGAGCATCGCCATCCGTTTCTCCCCACTCTCTGGGAGACGAAGCCCGATATTGACCAGACCGTGCAACAAGTGTGGTTCGCCGGCGCGCACAGCGACGTCGGCGGCGGCTATCCCGAACAGGGCCTCTCCGACCTCGCCCTCGACTGGATGATGGACGCGGCGAAGACGGCAGGTCTCGAAGTCGATGCGGGTGTCGTCGCCAAATTGCCGACCAGTCCGAATCCCAAGCAGAAGGTTCACAACTCGAAGTCGGCCATCTATCTCTTCAGCGGAGCGGATCGCACCGTCGGTGGGACGAAGTTTGGCACCGAGTACTTTCACAAATCGATCGTCGAGCGCTGGCGCGACGGCTGGGCCGACGGCACGGAAAAAGGCGAATACCGGCCGAAACCGTTGCTCCCGCATACCGCCCGATTGGACGCGCTGGCCAAGGAAACGCTGAAGGACGAGATCTATCCGGTTTCCTAGCTGGGGCAACGACGTTGGATGTTAGTTCGGCGGTCATCGCGGAAGCAGGCGCTTCGGCGCGGCGGAAGCCTTGCTTCGCGTCGTGCCTGATTTCGCTGCTTCTGCGTGGCGAGCCAGCGTGGATTTTAGTGCCCTGAATTTTTCGTATCGACGAGGGCCGAGAGATGGTTTGCCATACAAAGCGAGCAACTCGGGCACTGAGAGGTCTCCGTTTTTAATGATGTCGCGCGCCGATGTTTTCACCATCAGCAAGGAGAGGACATCGCGAGCGGCTCTGTTGAGGTCCGATGTCTGATTTCGCTTCAGCACCAGCTGCGTCGACGCGATGAGGTCCTGCGCCACATCCGCAGTCACGCGAGCGCGCATCCCGGCGAGCGCAGCTTGCACGAATCGAAGCAGCTTGAAAATGAACAGATACTCCTTGATGTCGTTGTTCATTTCTGCTCGCGCGAGCAAGGCTGCGGCGTTCTTCAGAGTAACGCGCAAGGTCTTGGCGGGATGATGAACGGCTGCGTCAGAAATGTCATCCACGTCGCGGGCCATGAGCAGTTTGATCTGCGACTTCGTCATCGATTCACCGCCTCTTGGAACGGATGTTCTCCGGAACCGACTCATTCATCAACACGAGAGTACGCGAAAAACCAAGCCGGACCGCTCTGGCGAAGGCGGGGTCCGACTCCAGCTTGCCGAACGTGCCGTAGCTCCCGGAGTGATCGTTGATCTTCGCAACGCGTCCCATGACGAAGGAAACCTCTCCTGCTGCGGCCACATTCGCGTTGTGAAAGAGCGTTTCGTGTTTCACCGCGCCAGCCAGGCCTCGAACACCATCGAAAGCGATGTGGACCACCAACTCCTCGCTTACCGCGTAAATGATTTTTGGTCCTTTCGAATTGTCCAGCAATTCGCCGGAAGATTGGGGTGAACTGCTTCACCATTCGCGTTCACGAGACTCGCCAGGTCGAATACTTCACCTGGAGATGCGCAGTGATCCTGTCCCTTTAGCTGTCTTTCCAGCCGGACGAGGGTGTCATGGTAGACGTACATAGCCTATCGAATCCTCTGCTAACCGAGCCGTTCTCTCTCAGTCTAAGCGAGCATGAGAAAGCTCGCCATCGCCGCCGCGCTCGTCCTCTTCGCCGTCACCGCCTTCGCGCAGCATCCGCGCATCGTGCACGGCACCGTCACCTCGGTCGCCGCGTCGTCCGACCTCGGCGCGCAGATTCGCGGGTCGCGGACGAAATACGTCGGATACTCGGTCCCCGAGATCGAAGGGGAGCACGTGATGTGCTGCTTCCAGAATTTCGGTGACTTCCACTCCGGCGGCACATGCACGCTCGATCACGAAGGGAACGTCTTCTCGAACGATGAACGCGACGAACTGCATCCGGTCGGTTCGGGGATGTTCGCCGTTCTCTACAGCGTCGTGAACGGCGAGATCGACCGCGTGCGCAGCTACTCGATGGAGTGCGTGCTCGACGCGAGCGGGGCCGCGGTGACTTGGATCGACGGCGTCGACCCGCGCAAGAGCGTCGCGCTGATCGCGTCGATTCTCAGGACTCCCGGCCATCACTCCGATTCCCTCATGGGCACGCTCGCGTTGCACGCCGATCCCTCGGCCACGACAGAGCTGGAACGCCTGCTGCGCTCGACCAGCGAATCGGACGAGACGCGCGGCCACGCCGCCTTCTGGCTCGGACAGACGCGCGGCCGCCGCGGCTACGAGGACGTTCTGTCCATCGCGCGTTCGCAGTCCGCGTCGCCGCATCTGCGCGAGAAAGCGGTCTTCGCGTTATCGCAATCGAAGGAGCCGGGAGCGGTCGATGAGCTGATCAATCTTGCTAAAGACGATCCGACCGCGCACGTCCGCGGCCAGGCGTTGTTCTGGCTGGCGCAGCAGGCGGGGAAGAAGGCCGCCGGCGCCGTGCGCGAAGCGCTCGATGGCGACCCCGACGCCAGCGTTCGCGAGAAAGCCGTCTTCGCCGTCTCGCAATTGCCGGACGACCAGGGCATTCCGATGCTCATCGAATTGATGAAGACGCACCGCGACCGCAACGTGCGCAAGAAGGCCGCCTTCTGGCTCGGCCAGAAACACGACCCGCGCGCGCTTGCAGCCATCGAGGAGGTATTGAGGAAGTAAGGTTGCGGGCGGTGCGATGCGGCAGTACCTTGTCGGAATCCACGCGACAAGGAGGTCCCTTTTGAGCCGAGGCACCTACGCGGTCTGCGCATTTCTCCCGCCGCATATCCTCCGGTCGATCGCGGAGAACACGGACGATCCCGGTCTGCGCGAGCGCTGCCACGTCGCGCTGGAGACGTCCGCGCAGTTTCGCGGCGCGCGTGCGGCGGCCGGTCAGGCAGAGGGATTGATCGCCTCTTCACTGCGCCGGACGATTTACGACGCGCAGCGGAAGACGACGCTGCCCGGAAAGCTGTTGCGCGGCGAAGGAGCGAAGCCGGTCGCCGACGTCGCTGCGAGCGAGGCGTACGACGGCGCCGGAATCACGTACGACTTCTATTCGAAAGTCTACGGGCGCAACTCGATCGATGGACGCGGTCTCCCCCTCGACTCGTCGATCCACTACGGCGTCAACTACACGAACGCGTTGTGGAACGGGAAGCAGATGATCTACGGCGACGGCGATGGAAAACTCTTCAACCGCTTCACCGAATCGCTCGACATCATCGGCCACGAGCTGACGCACGGCGTTACCCAGCACACCGCCGCCCTTGTCTACCAAGGTCAGTCCGGCGCGCTCAACGAGCATTTCTCCGACGTCTTCGGCATCCTCGTGAAGCAGTACGCGCTGAAGCAGACCGCCGCAAAGTCCGACTGGCTGATCGGCGCCGGCATTTTCACGAAAGCGGTTCATGGCGCCGCCGTCCGCTCGATGAAAGCACCCGGCACGGCCTACGACGACAAGCTCCTCGGCAAAGATCCGCAGCCCGCGCACATGCGGCACTACCAAACGATGACCGCCGACAACGGCGGCGTTCACGTGAACTCCGGCATCCCCAATCACGCCTTCTACCTCGCCGCTACCCTTCTCGGTGGCAAAGCGTGGACGGTGGCCGGCCAAATCTGGTACGACGCCCTGACAACGCTCGTCAAACCGAAGGCCACCTTCCGCGACTGCGCGCGCGCCACGGTTGCGGCAGCCTCCGCGCGTTTCGGCGCGCACAGCGAGCCGCTACGCGCGGTCGTCGAGGCTTGGAAGCAAGTCGGCATCGACCTCGGCGCGATCGTCACCGCGGGCCCCAAACTCGCGATCGCCGATTTCGAACCGCCCGCCGCCGCCGCCGAGTTGCCGCCGTTGGAGCACCGTCCGCGGCGGCGACTCGCAAAGTAGTTCACGCGGAGACGCGGAGACGCAGAGGAGTCTAGAATCGTCACGTGGTTAGGTGGGACACGTTTGAGCCGGCCGATTTCGAATATGACTTTGAAAACGACAAACTCGCCGCTCACGGCGTGACATTTGAAGAAGCCGTCGAGGCGTTCTTTTCCGACTTCAGGATCCGGAGCAATAAGAAGGATCAGGATCGTTTTAGACTCCTTGGGCGCACGATCGGCGGGCGCCCACTCGAGATCATTTTTCAACTAAAGCCGGGTAGAGTTGTCAGAATCATTACCGGTTAGCCGCTATGAGAAAACAGACGCAGGCTTCGCATTCACGGCAGGACATCATCGACGAGCGCGTCATTGCCGAAGCGCATGACGACTCGGCGTGGGAAGCGCCAATCGACGTAAAGCGTCGTGGCAAATCCATTGCTCTTTCCGCAAGTCTCGCGCGGCGAGCTGCATTTCTGGCTCGGTTGCATCGCGAACAAAACCTCGACGCCTGGCTCGAACGGATCGTTCGGGAGCGCGTCGAGCTTGAGGAGCGAGCGTTCAGCGATGCCCGTCGTCAGATGGGCTCGAAACCTACCGCATAGCGAATCGTTCGCGACGCGATTTCGTTTCCTGCTTTGTGATTGAGATCGACGAAGCCTTCCGCCGCCTCGCTGCGGCTCCGTTCCGCCGAAAGTTTCGGCTGATCGGACGCGAGCGCGCGTACGTCGAGACCTGGGGACACCCTGCCGTTATGAAGCATGGCGCGAAGTTCATCGCCGAGCGGTTGGCGCCGGCGTTTCCGCGGAACGATGGGAAGCAGACGCCGTGGCGGAATCATCCGATCTTCGTCGCGCAGCACGCCACGGCCACGTGCTGTCGCGGATGCCTGGAGAAAGTTCATGAGATTGCGAAGGGACGGGCGTTGTCCGAGGACGAGTCGGCGTATGTGCTGCGCGTGATCGAGCGCTGGCTTGCGGAGCAGGTAAACTCCGGGCATGCCGACGCACATCAAACAGCCCTCGGTCATCGAAGCGGCCGGTAACAAGCCGAAGCGGATTGAAGAGTTCATCGGACGCGTCAACTCGAAGACTGCCGCGTGCAGTATCGCGAGAATGACCAGTCCGGGTGGCTGGGTCGAGCCGGGACAGACGCCCGAATTTGACGAGTACACCGTCGTCCTGCGCGGCTCGCTTCGCGTCACCACGCGCGACGGCGTGATCGACGTCGGCGCCGGCGAGGCTGTCATCACTCACAAAGGGGAGTGGGTGCAGTACTCGACGCCGGGTGCCGAGGGGGCCGAGTACGTGGCGGTGTGTGTGCCGGCGTTTTCGATGGACACGGTTCATCGCGATGACTGAGCGGAGACGGATCGCGCTCGTCGCCGCGGTCTTCGCCGCAATTCAACTGCCGTTTCTCGGCGGCGCGATTCGAGTCGACGACACCAACATCCTGGCCATCGCCAGACAGATCGCGCGGGCGCCGCTCGATCCATACGGCTTCGACTTCAACTGGACCGGATTCGCGCGGCCGGCGTTCGACATTCTCGCCAATCCGCCGCTGGTGCCGTACCTGCTGGCGGCGTGGGCGAGGGTTTTCGGCTGGAGCGAGATCGCGCTGCACACGTTGACGGTGCTTTTCGGCGTGGCTGCGATTTTCGCGTTCGCGTCGCTGGCGAGGTCGCTCGGGCGAGGGGACACGCTCCTTCCTGCGTTGCTCGCGGTATCGCCGGCGTTCTTTATCGCCAGCCATGTCGTCATGCCCGACATCGAGATGCTGGCGCTGATGCTCGGCGCGGTCGCGGCGGCGATGCGTTACCGCGAAAACGGCAGCGCGCGCGCCGCGGCGATCGCCTTTGCCTGCGGATTCTTCGTGGTACTCGCCAAATACAACGGAGTGATGGTGATTCCGGTCCTCGCCGCGATTGCGATCATGTCGTCCGGACGGCGGCGCGTGCTTGCCGCGATCGCGATGTCGCCGATCATCGGTCTCGCGGTCTGGAACCTTTTCACGCTTCGGCGCTACGGCGCGATGCATCTGGTAGCGCTGGCGGCGGAGCGAACGCTCAACATCGAACAAACGCTGGCTGACCTGGCCAAACGCGGGATGCACTTCAACGTCGGGGACACGATCGTCTCGCTGGTGGTGATCACTGGCCTCGCGGTCGTCCCGATCGGCTGGCAATTCGTGGCCGCGCGAGGGCGCGAATGGGTCATCGCGCTCGTTGCGGGCGCAGCCGCATTCGCGATCGCCTTGCTTCGGCTCGACTACACGCTGTCGTCGGCGCTGCTCTTCGCGCTCGGCATTGCGTTCGGCATTCGCGCGTTCGCGGCAGTCTTTGCCGAACGCGCGATCGTCGCCTGGGTCTGGATCGCCAGCGTCGTCGCGTTTCAGATCATCACCATCTTCATCGGCGTCCGGTACGTCTTTCCGTTGCTCCCCGCCATCCTCCTGCTGACGCCGGTCGCGCGGACGATCGCTCGTCCGCTGGCGATGTTTGGTGTCGTGCTGAGTGCGTGTCTGGCGATCGGGATCGCAATCGGCGACGCCGAGGCCGCGGGCTGCTATCGCCACGTCTCGGCCAAGCTCGCCGGCCGCCGCTTCTGGTTCGCGGGGCATTGGGGGATGCAGTGGTACGGCGCGCAGGCCGGTGGGCGAATGATCGACGTCAAACAGCCGCCGCTCCTGCAGCGCGGCGACATCATCATTTCCGCTCCGCGCGCCTTTGCGTCGTTAGGCGATCCGAGGCTTGTCTTCGGAGCGCATCTGGAATGGTTACGCGTGCCGTGCGATGCGCGGTGGCCGGTTCAGACGGTCAGTTGCGACGCCGCAGCGAGCTGGTACACGAACGAGGTGGCCGGCTGTGCGCACTATCCGATCTATCTGCCGTTCGGTATCTCGCATGAGGCCGAGCAGCTCGAGTTCTATGTCGTAAAGTGACGTCATGAAGATGCTGATTCTGAACGAGCACGAAGTCGAGCAGCTCCTGACGATGCGCGAATGCATCGAGGTGATGGAGCAGGCGCTGGCGTCGCTGGCGCGCGGCGAGGTCCACAACCCACTCCGGAGCATCGTCCGCGCCGCCGACGCGACTGGGTTTCTCGGATTGATGCCCGCCTTCCGCGGCGGCGACGTTCCTCGATATGGTTTGAAAGAGGTCTGCATCTTCCCCGGCAACCCCGCGCGCGGCCTCGACACGCACCTCGGCGCAGTCCTTCTGCACGACGGCGAGAACGGACAGTTGATGGCGGTCATGAACGCTTCGGCGATCACCGCCATCCGAACCGCGGCGGTCTCGGCGGTGGCGACGAAGCTGCTCGCCCGCGAGAACTCGCACACTCTCGCGATCATCGGCGCGGGTGTGCAGGGGAAGTCGCACCTCGAAGCGATCCCGCTTGTTCGCGACATTGACGACGTCCGCATCGTCAGTCGGACGCGCGAGAAAGCGGACGCGCTGGTCCGCAAAGGCGTTCGCGTCGTTGATTCGGTCGAAGAAGCCGTGAAGGGAGCCGACATCATCGTCACCGCCACCAGCGCGCGCGAGCCGATCATTCGCCGCAACTGGCTCGACGAAGGCGTGCACATCAACGCGGTCGGTTCCAGCATCGCTGCCGCCCGCGAGATCGACAGCGACACCGTCGCCGCATCGAGCCTCTTCGTCGATCGCCGCGAATCGACGATGAACGAGTCCGGCGACTACCTCTCCGCACTTCGCGAAGGGGCCATCACCGACGGCCACATCCGCGCCGAGCTGGGCGAGATCCTCCTCGGGCGTGCCGAAGGACGGACCTCTCCGACGGAAATCACTCTCTTCAAATCACTTGGACTGGCCGTGGAAGACCTTGCCGCAGCGCAGTTTCTGTACGACAAAGCGAGCCGCGAAGGGGCCGGAACGTGGGTCGACTTCTAGCTAGGAATACACGCTTTGGGGGCACCGTTAGCGCGGGTCCGGTCGCGCATATGACTATTGACATTTGTCGATGGCCTTCGTAAAGTGCGCGGCCCCTAGGGGTTCTCTTTCGCTCTAGGTGTGCTCAAAAAGGATAGGACAGGAAT
>JAXDIO010000322.1:0-9113 GCA_034663965.1 Thermoanaerobaculia bacterium
CTTCAACCTGTTCGCCTACCGCGACCTCTGGACCTGGCTCAACGAGCCCTTCAGTCCACCGCCAGACCTTCTACCTGCCCAGCTCTCGCTCAATTGGGACAGCATCTGAGGGGTGGATCTCCACTTCCCATCAAAAATGACTCGTACACTCAGCAGAACCGAAGTCTTCTCATCCTAATTTGGACAGCTGTGGTCTGCGCCACATTGGCTCTTCCAAGTACACGCTGCCGGCGGTCGTAAGCCTCGGCCGCGTGTGGCACAGACACTCTGTCTGTGCTTGCGGCGCTTGGCAAACCTGCACCCGCTAGCTCACACCCAGCGGAAGCGCTTCACCGCGATGGCGAAACAGACGATCGTCCAGGCGGCGATGATGGACAGTCCGATCGTTTCGCCGGCCAGCGACGCGCCGTCGTTGAACACCGCGCGCAACATGCGCAGGAACGGTGCGAGCGGCAGGATGAAGATCGCTTTCTGCAGCCATTGCGGCGCGCCGTCGATCCGGAAGTAGACGCCGGAGAGCAACATCATCGGGAAGAAGGCGAGGTTCGAGATCGCCCCGTACGTCTCGACGGTCGAGGCCGTGCTCGACAGCGCGAATCCCATCGCCAGGAACGCCGCCGTCCCGAAGATCACCAGCGCTCCGAAGAGCAGATATGAGCCTTGGTTTGTGATGTGGAATCCGAACCGCGCCGCCAGCAAGAGCAGGGTTGTCTGCGCGAGCACCACAGTCACGCGCTGCAGGATCTGGCCGAGGAGGAAGACCCATTTCGGGAGCGGCGTCACGGCCAGCCGCCGAAACTTTCCCTTCTCCCGATACGACACGGTGACCATGCCGACGGTGAAGAGACCCATGCTCAGCAGATTCAATCCGATCAGACCGGGGACGAGAAACGCTGCGTAATTGTCGGAGCGCGCGTGGCCGGGACTCTCGATGACATACGGAATCCGCTTCGGCTCCGGCATTCCGTTGAGCCGCGCCTGCGCGACCATGAAGGCCTGACTCGCGGCCTGCGCGACGACCTGTCCCTGCGCGAGCAGATAGCTGTTCAGTTTCAGGCGATATCCGTCGCCGGCGCTTTCGAGTTGCACCGTCGTCTCGCCCTTCTCCCACCGCTGCTTTGCGTCGGAGGGCGTCAGCGTCAGCACTTTCAGTTTCGAATCCTGCAGCGCTTTCACGAATGCGACGTCGCGTGCAGTCTCCTGCGGAGGAGCGACGCGCACCAGCGTGAGCGCCTGCGGGCCTCCGGAACGGAAGATCAGTCCGAACCCGAACAGCATCAGCAGCGGGAACGCGAAGGTCCAGAACATCGCGCCGCGGTCGCGCGCGTACAACCGCCATTCGCTTCGGAACTGCAGCGCGAGGAGCTTGAACGGATTGGGCAGATTCATCGTCGGTCTCCGTTCAGTCGCGCAGGCTGCGGCCGGTGAGCTGGAGGAAAACATCTTCGAGCGTGGCGCGGCGTACGTGCACCTGGTTGTATTCGAGATGTGCAGTTTCGATCGCGGTGAACAGCCGCGGCAGGAGCGTCTTCGGGTCGGGAGTCGGAATCTCCCAGACGTCGCCGCGCGCTTCGACGCCGCTACCGAGGCGCGTTGCGAAGTCCGCAGGATCCGGAGCCGGCCCGTCGAACGTCAGCTCGACGACGCTGGGGATGCCGAGGCCGGCGATCAGTTCGGCGGGCGTTCCGGAGCGGAGGATTTGGCCGTGATCGAGGATGGCCAGACGGTCGCACAACGCTTCGGCTTCATCCATGTAGTGCGTGGTCAGGACGACCGTACGTCCTTCGCCTTTCATCGCGCGGACGACTTCCCACAACGAGCGGCGTCCCTGCGGATCGAGGCCCGCGGTCGGCTCATCGAGGAAGACGACATCCGGATCGTTGACCAGCGCGAGTGCGAGGGCGAGACGCTGCGCCTGACCGCCGGAGAGCGTCACGTGATACGCGTCCGCTTTGTCCTTGAGTTGCACGAGATCGAGCAGCTCCTCGGTGCCGCGGCGCTTCGGGTAGTAGTTGCCGAAGAGATTGAGCGCCTCGCGCGGCGTGATCTTGTTGTAGAGACTCGTGGCCTGCAGTTGCACACCGATGCGGGCGCGTATTTCCGTGGCATTGCGCTCCCACGTCAGCCCCGCAATCGTGATCTCGCCCGCGTCGGGACGGGTCAGACCTTCGATCATTTCGAGCGTCGTGGTCTTGCCGGCGCCGTTCGGCCCGAGAAGGCCGAAGACCTCGCCGGCGGCGACGGTGAGGTCGACGCCCGCCACGGCCAGCACGTTGGGAAATTGTTTGCGCAGTCCTCGGACCGCGATCAGTTCCGGCATGTCCGGAGAGTATCGCGATTCGCTCGCGGCGCGGAACCCGCTACTATCTTCCGCACAACAAGCGAGGATTCATGAAACGAACGACAGCCGCCGTGGTGATGTTTCTGTGCGCCGTGTTCGCCCTGCCTGCAATCGCGAGCGAGAGTTTCACGCTCAACATCCCGCTGCGTTTCAACCCGCAGCAGGAGACGGGGGAAGTGCGCATCACGCTGACGCTCAACGCGCCGCCGGCCGGTTCGCAGCTCGTCGTCAACGGCAACGTGACACTCAACCTCGGCGATACACAGACCATCGCCGGCGATTCCGTTGCGTACGCAGCGGCCGGCGGCAACGATGTCCGCATCACCTACAAGCCGCTGTCGAATTTCGGCGCCGACTTCTGCTCGGCGGCGGGCGCGACGGAGAAGAACGTGCCGATGCGCTTCGTTGGCGCGCAGGACGTCACGCTCTACCGCGTCTCGACATACATCGTCGCGTCGCCGCAGGTCGAATGTTCCGCGGTGTCGAAGCACACGGGCGATACGCCGGCGAATCTGATTCCGGTCGATGACGGCGTCGCACCGGCGCTGACAGCGATCTACAGCGGCCGGAATCCGTTCGATCTCATGCTCGTGCTCGACAAATCGGGCAGCATGGCCGACCTGCCGCCGGGCGCCGTCTCCGGCGCGACAAAGGCCGAGATCCTGAAGTCGGCCATCAACACGTTCGTCTCCGAGTGGCGGGAGATGGATCAAGAGACGCCCGACGGAGCGGAGTGGTCGCATGACCGCATCGGGAACATCTTCTTCGACGGCACCGCGGCGGCGCAGGTGCTGCCCGGTGCCGATGCTCCCGCGAACATCTTCGTGCAGCGCGGTGCGGGCATTCCCGGTCCGTGGGCGGCGGTGACGAACAACGTCAGCTCGCTCACGCCGGGCGGTTCGACGTCGATCGGCGGCGGAATCAACGAGGCCATGAAACAGTGGAAGCTCGATCCGGCGCACGACCTCTCGATCCTTCTCGTCACGGACGGCATGCAGAACACGGCCCCTCTGATCAGCCCGACCGGCAGTGGTTTTCTCGGCCTCGCTCCCGTGAGCGGGCTGCCGCAGGAATTGCGGAAGCGATTCATCCCCATCCAGACGATCGGATTCGGTACGCCGGCCGCCGTCGACGAAGATCTGCTGCGCAACATTTCCGTCGAAACGTCCGGCGTCTCCTATATCAGCGTCAACGCCGCGACGCTCTTCAACGACCTCGGCTGGCAACTTATCGCGCTGCTGAAGGGAAACACGGCGTCGATGGCGCTGAGCCAGATCGCCACGATGACCGGCACGGGCCCGGGCGCGATGCAACCGGTGATCGTCGACCGCTCCGCGCAGCGCCTCGTCTTCACCGTGCAATGGGCGCCTCCGGCGCGCGAGGTGCTGGATATCGAAGTGTTCCGTCCGAACGGCACCGCCGCGATTCCCGACTCGAAGGAGAAGACGCCGCAGTCGTCCATCAAGATGTTCAACGTCAAACCGTCCGACATCGGCACGTGGACCGTGCGCGTCGTGCGCGGCATCAACAAAGGGACGGATCCGGTGCCGTACGTGCTGCGCGCAATGATTCGCGAACGTCACCTCGACTATCTGCTCTCCACGACGCCCGGTCGCCCCAGCACCGGCGACACGATCACCGTCCGCGCGGTCGTCGACTGGGACGGCAAGCCACTGACCGGTCTTCCCGCCGGCGCAATTCGCGTCCGCGTGCAGCGCCCCAGCGCCAGCATCGGCACGATCCTTCACGAGGCGCGCTCGACCGACAAATCGAACGGCACAACCACGACGCCAACTGGCGACAAGCTGACGCCGTACGACCGCAAACTCGCCGCCGCCATTACCCGCGCTGAGCTGAAACGCCTTCTGCCGGAGGACTTCGCCACGATCGAGCTGAAAGAGCAGGGTCGCGGCGTCTACAGCGGCACCTTCGATCAAACGACGATCGCCGGTACCTATGGGTTCGAAACCGTTCTCGATTGGGACGACGCCCGGACCGCGCATACCCGCCGCATCGAGCGGATCGAGACACTCGTCCACGTGAAGCCCGACCCCGATCGCAGCGATGTCACGGTGAGGCGCGTCGACACCCGCACCGTCACCATCGCCGTCACCCCGCGCGACAAAGCCGGCAACTTCCTCGGCCCCGGATACGCGGCGCTCGTCCAGGCGAAACTTAACGGGGAAGGACGGCTATCCGGTCCGGTCGATCGCGACCAGACCGGCACGTATGTCTTCACCGCCGCCGCGCTTCCGCCGAACAAGGCGCCGGATGTGACGATCACCGTCGATGGCGTCGCGGTCGGAGCGCGCAAGCCGTAGTCACTTCTTGCGATACGCAGCTTTGATCTTGCGGAGGTCGTTCAGCGCTCGGAGGAAGTCGTGCGACTTCACTTTCGAGCCGGTGACGTCGTGCCAGCGCATGACCGGCAGTTCGTAGATCGAGGCAGCCGCTGCGTCGCGGCCGAGGAGCTGGACGTAGCGGGCGATGATCTCGACGTCGAAGATCCAGCGGGAGATGAACGGACGGGCGAAGACTTCGCGCAGCGTGCCGTTGCGGCGAAAGACTTTCGCGCCGCATTGCGTGTCGTAGACCGCGAGGCCGAGGCTGGAGGAGATGAGCGTAGCGCCGACGCGGCCGAAGTAGTGGCGCGCGGGACGTCGGCTGATCTCGCGTCCGAGGAGCCGGACACGTGCGCCCATCACGATCTGGATGGCGGCGCGGGCTTCGAGTACGTCGAGGAAGCCGGCGAGTTCGGTGAATGGAGTAGCGAGGTCAGCATCCCAGAAGCCGATGTAGCCGACGTCGCGCTCCATCGCCGCGACGAATCCACGTCTCACTGCCTCCGCCTTCCCGCTGTTGCGCTCGAGATTGAGCACCTTGAACCGCTTCGGATCTTCATCGCGCAGCGATTCGAGCAGCCGCAGCGTACCGTCGCGGCTGCCGTCGTTGACGAAGAGGAAGTCGACCTCATGACCGTCGACGGCGACGCCGCGAAAGGCCGCGGCATCGAGGCGTTTCTCTTCGTTGTAGCAGGGGACGACGAGGGTCAGTCGCGACACGGGCGCGCATTGTAGCTACGATTCCGCGATGACCGACTTCGACATCCGCACGATCCCCACCACCGTCCATGGCCGCTATCTCGTTCGCGATGGTCCGCCGGAGCGGTTGCTGGTTGGCTTTCATGGGTACGGCGAAACTGCCGAGGCGCATTTAGCGGAGCTGCGGAAGATTCCGGGGAGCGATCGATGGACGGCCGTGGCCGTGCAGGCGCTGCATCCTTTCTATATGAATCGGACGGGGATGATCGTTGCGTCGTGGATGACCAGCCTCGATCGCGAGCTGGCTATCGACGATAACCGCGCGTATGTCCGGTCGGTCGTCGCGCAGTTCCCGCCGCCGCAGCAGCTCGTCTTCCTTGGCTTTTCGCAGGGAGCGGCGATGGCGTATCGCGCCGCCGCCGGCTCGAATGCTACCGGCGTGATCGCCCTCGGCGGCGACGTTCCGCCGGACGTCGTCGATTCGCGTTCGAAGCTTCCGCCGGTGCTCATCGGGCGGGGGATTAAGGAGGAGTGGTACACCGACGAAAAGCTCCAGAAAGACTTGAGGTTTCTTCGTGAGGTCACCACGGTCAGCACTTGCGTGTACGACGGCGCGCACGAATGGACGGTCGAATTCCGAGAGGCGGCAGGGGAGTTTCTGGCGCAACTCTGACTCGTCAACAAGTTGACTAGTCAGGAAGATGACCAGTCCTCTGAGGGATGACAAACCTCGCCTAAGTTGTTCAAGCGAATCCTGATGTCCGACCGATCCGAACGACTCAAAGCGCGGCTCAAAGAGCTGCCTGACCGCCCCGGCGTCTACATGCACAAGAACGCCGAGGGGGAAGTCATCTACGTTGGGAAGGCGCGGAATCTCAAGAATCGCGTCGGCTCGTACCTGGTCGGACGCGGCGCGCGCGACAGCAAGACCATGTCGCTGATCAACGAGATCGACACCATCGATTTCGTTACTACGAACAACGAGCTAGAGGCCATCCTCCTCGAGAACAACCTCATCAAGTCCAACCAGCCGCGCTACAACATCCTCCTTCGCGACGACAAGAGTTACCCGTACATCAAAGTCACGATGTCCGAGGATTACCCGCGGGTCGTCTTCACGCGGCGTCTCGATCGCAAGAAGGGCGATCTGTTTTACGGACCGTTCTTCGCCGGTACCGCGCGGCGGTTGCTGAAGCTCGTCGCCGACCAGTTCAAGCTGCGGAGCTGCGATCTCGAAATCACGATCGGCAAGAACGCATTGCCGCGGCCCTGCCTCTACTACGACATGCACCAATGCCTCGGGCCGTGCGTTGTCGGGCTGACCACGCCGGATCTGTATCGGGAGATGGTCGACGACGTCGTCCTCTTTCTCGGCGGCAAAACAAAGGAACTGCAGGACCGGCTGACACGGCGGATGTACGGCGCCGCTGAAGCCGAGAATTATGAGATGGCGACCTACTACCGCGATCTCGTGCGCACCGTCGAGCGCATCCAGGCCGAGCAGCAGGTGTCGTCGGCCGATGATGAGGATGCCGACGTCTGGGGTTTGTACGAAGAGGGGAGCGACGTCGCCGTGCAGCTCTTCGTCATCCGCGACGGCAACGTCGTCGACCGGCGCGAGCTGTTCTGGGAGAAGGTCGGCGACTACCAGCCGACGTACTTTCTCGGCGAGGTTTTGCAGCGCTACTACCAGGACAATCTCTTCATTCCGCCCGAGGTGTTGATTCCATTCGAGGTGGAGGAGTGCGACCTGCTCACCGCGTGGCTCACCGAACAAGCCGGCCGCAAGGTCGGAGTGCGTGTTCCGCAGCGCGGGAAAAGCGTCGATCGGATGGAACTGGTCAACCGCAACGCGCGGCTTTCGCACGAGTCGCGATTCCGGAAATCGACGCAGGACCGGCTCCAGATCGCTGCACAAAAGCTTGGGCAGATTTTGGGCTGCGACAGAGAGATCGGGCGAATTGAATCGTTCGACATCTCGAATATCCAGGGAACTGATTCCGTGGCCGGGATGGTCGTCCTCGACCGCGGCAAGTTCGACAAGAAGCAGTACCGCGTGTTCAACATCAAGACGGTCGAAGGAGCGGACGACTTTCGCTCGATGGCGGAGGCAGTCGATCGCAGATATCGCCGTCTGATGGACGAGAACAAGTCGCTGCCGGACATGATCCTGATCGACGGTGGCCGCGGACAGCTCAACGCGGCACTGGCGGCGCTGAACAAACTCGGCATCGAGGAGATCCCGATTGCCGGTTTGGCGAAGCGTGAGGAGGAGATCTACGTTCCCGATCGCGAGGAGCCGATCCGCCTCGAGCGTCGCGATCCCGCTCTGCAACTGCTGCAGATGGTGCGCGACGAGACGCACCGCTTCTCCGTCTCCTCACATCGCCGGCGCCGATCGAAGAGGTTTCTGCACAGCGCGCTCGACGACATGCCCGGCATCGGCGAGAAACGCCGCCGCCTGCTCATCGAGCGCTTCGGCAGCGTCTCCGGCGTGAAGCAAGCTTCCGCGCAGGACCTGATGAACGTCCTCGGACGCAAGGTCGGGCAGACGCTGTACGACGAACTGCACGCCTGAGTCACGGCGACCACGCGACGCCGTGACTCAGCGGCACCCTTACGGAGCGTTGGAGCGGACCGCGAAGGCCTGGGTGATCTGACAACCGGCGGCGTCCGTCAAGCTGATGAACACCGTCGTATCGGCGACCTCCGTCGGCACCCCGAGGATTTTCCCGTGCTTATTCATATGCATCCCGGCCGGAAATGCGCCGCCCACCAGCGCGAAGGTATACGGCTCCGTGCCACTCACGCCTTCGATCTGGAAGTTAGCCGGCTGCCCGACGACAAACCCGGGAAGCGACTCGGTCAAGAAGGTAAGCGTGCACGACGACTGCGCGGAGACCAGAGGAACACAGCAAACCAGGAGTAGGAGCACCAGAGCCAAACGTTTCATGGAATCCCCCTTTCATAGCGGGATATTGTACGGCAATGCATATCGGAGGGTATCCGTCACGTCTAAGAATCTTCCAGGCCACGCGCGTTCTTGGCCGCAAGGTCGGCCAGACGCTGTACGACGAACTGCACGCCTGACTCAGTGCGGAGATTTGCGGATGACAACGGGACGGCGCGGCGGGGCGACGACGCGGATCGCGAACGTCTGGTTGATCACGCAGTTCGCCGCGTCCTTTAGTTTGATCAACACTGAAGTGTCGATGACCTGCGTCGGAGTGCCAGTCAGCTTCCCGTGCTGGCTGAGCATGAGGCCGGCCGGAAGTGTTCCGCTCGCTACCGCGAACGTGTACGGCTCCGTGCCGCTCACTCCCTGGAACGTGAACTGTGCTGGATGACCACGCGTGAAATCGGGAAGGGATTCGGTGAGAAAGGTGAGTGTGCAACTCGCCGAGGCGGAGGCAAGCGGAACGCAACAGACCAGGAGCAGAAGCACCAGAGCCGGACGTTTCATGAAATCCCCCTGTTGTTTGAGCGGAAATTGTACGGCAAGGCGTATCGGAGGGCGTCCCGCAGAATTGAAAGCCTGGAGCCGGAACAGCCGCGTGCGATAATCGCCAATCCACAGTGCGTAGATGAAAAGGGCGGGGACGACATGAGCTTCGAAGGCGAAATCGGCGAGATCGATCTGATTCAGCGGCTCGTCGAGCTCGGAAGCGAGCAGTTCACCGGCGCGATCCGTTTCGAGAGCGACGGCATCATCAAGATCGTCTACTTCAAAA
>JAXDIO010000351.1:0-14393 GCA_034663965.1 Thermoanaerobaculia bacterium
GCGTTGCGCACGCGCAAAGTACGGACACAACCCAGCCGGCCGGAAATGCTCCGGTCGCGGCGCAGGAATCGAGTCTGGCCGGTCAGCCCACGGAGGCACAGACCGAGGCCAATCTCGTATTGCCTGACTTGAGCACCGTGTCGTTTCTCGGCGGCATCACCGGACAGAAGTTGCTCCTGTACGGCCTCGTCGTCTGCGTTCTCGGGCTGCTCTTCGGCTTCGTCATGTACGTGAAGCTCAAGAAGCTCGACGTGCACAAGTCGATGCTCGAGATCTCGGAGCTGATTTACGAGACCTGCAAAACGTATCTGCAGACGCAGGGCAAGTTCATCCTGCTGCTCGAGCTCTTCATCGGCGTGATCATGGTCTTCTACTTCGGCGTGCTGCGGCACTACGGCCTCACGAAGACCTCGATCATCATCATCTTCAGTCTGGTCGGCATCGCGGGCAGCTACGGCGTGGCGTGGTTCGGCATCCGCGTGAACACGTTCGCCAACTCCCGCTCGGCGTTTGCGTCGCTGCGCGGCAAGCCGTTCCCGACCTACGACATCCCGCTCAAGGCCGGCATGTCGATCGGCATGCTGCTCATCTCCACCGAGCTCGTGCTGATGCTCTTCATCCTTCTGTTCATCCCGCGCGACTACGCCGGACCGTGCTTCATCGGCTTCGCCATCGGTGAGTCGCTCGGCGCCGCGGCGCTGCGTATCGCCGGCGGCATCTTCACCAAGATCGCCGACATCGGATCGGACCTGATGAAGATCGTCTTCAACATCAAGGAAGACGATGCCCGCAACCCCGGCGTCATCGCCGACTGCACCGGCGACAACGCCGGCGACTCGGTCGGCCCCACTGCCGACGGCTTCGAAACCTACGGCGTCACAGGCGTCGCGCTGATTACGTTCATCCTGCTCGCGGTGAGCGATCCGATGGTCCAGACCCAGCTGCTCGTCTGGATCTTCGTCATGCGCGTTCTGATGATCGTCACCTCCGCTGTTTCCTACTGGCTGAACGGCGCGATCGCGTCGGCCAAGTACAAGAACGCCGACGTCATGAACTTCGAGGCGCCGCTCACGTCGCTGGTCTGGATCACCTCGATCCTCTCGGTCGGCGTCACCTACGCCGTCTCGTACCTGCTCATCCCCACGCTCGGCGGCGACGCCTCGATGTGGTGGAAGCTCTCCACGATCATCACTTGCGGCACGCTGGCCGGCGCGATCATCCCGGAGCTGGTGAAAGTCTTCACCTCCACCGAATCGCGCCATGTGCAGGAAGTGGTGACCGCGTCGCGCGAAGGCGGCGCGTCGCTCAACATTCTGGCCGGACTCATCGCCGGAAACTTCAGCGCCTACTGGATGGGCATCACCATCGCGGGCTTGATGGGTGTCGGCGCCTGGATCAGCAGCATGTTCCCCGTCGGCGCCGGCGCGCTGATGATCGCTCCCGCGATCTTCGCCTTCGGCCTGATCGCCTTCGGCTTCCTCGGCATGGGACCGGTGACGATCGCGGTCGATTCCTACGGCCCGGTCACGGACAACGCGCAGTCGGTCTTTGAGCTGTCGACGATCGAATCGATCCCCGGCATCGAGGCCGAGATCCAGCGCGACTTCGGATTCACGCCCTCATTCGCAAAGGGCAAAGACTTCCTCGAAGCGAACGACGGCGCGGGAAACACGTTCAAGGCCACGGCCAAGCCGGTGCTCATCGGCACGGCCGTCGTCGGCGCGACGACGATGATCTTCTCCATCATCGTCATGCTCACGAACAAGCTCACGACGGATATGGACAAGCTGTCGCTGATGCATCCGCAGTTCCTGCTCGGCCTCGTCGTCGGCGGTGCGGTCATCTACTGGTTTACGGGCGCATCGACACAGGCCGTCTCCACCGGCGCCTACCGCGCGGTCGAGTTCATCAAAGCGAACATGCACCTCGACGCCGGCGCCACGAAGGCCTCGGTCGAGGATTCGAAGAAGGTCGTGGCCATCTGCACGCAGTACGCGCAGAAGGGGATGTTCAACATCTTCCTGACGGTCTTCTTCTCGACGCTCGCCTTCGCCTGCTTCGAGCCGTTCTTCTTCATCGGCTACCTGATCTCGATCGCGCTCTTCGGTCTCTACCAGGCCATCTTCATGGCCAACGCCGGCGGCGCGTGGGACAACGCCAAGAAGATCGTGGAAGTGGAGCTGAAGGAAAAGGGAACGCCGCTTCACGCCGCCTGCGTCATCGGCGACACGGTCGGCGATCCGTTCAAGGACACTTCCTCGGTAGCCATGAATCCGGTCATCAAGTTCACCACGCTCTTCGGCCTGCTCGCAGTCGAACTGGCTGTGGAGATGACGAAGAACGGGCAGCAGGGACTGACGCGGATTCTCGCGGTGGTCTTCTTCATCATCTCGATGATCTTCGTCTACCGCTCGTTCTACGGGATGCGCATCCAGTCGCAGACCGCCTCACATTGATGATGATGGATCGTAGCGCTGCGTTCGCGCGGCGCTACGATCCGTTGGCCTGCTTCGGCCCGTGTTTCGCACCTGCATCGGCGACGCAATGGGCCAGCATCTCCTGAAGTGCACGATGATCGAGCGGTTTCGCGACCACGCCACACACGCCGTAGCGCGCCACGCGCTCCCGATACTTTTCGGGCAGACCGCTGGAGATGATCGTGTGCGACATCACCTCGGGCTTGCAGCGGTCGAGATACTCGAGCACTCCGAACCCATCGATGCCGGGCATGAGCAGATCGAGGACGACGGCGTCGTAGTGCGCGTTGGCGATCCGCTCGATGCCTTCGCGCCCGTTTTCGGCGATGTCGACCGCCATCCCGACGCGGCGGCCGAAGACGGCCACCAGCTCGGCGGACATGGCATCGTCATCGACGACCAGCATCCGCTTCTGCCGTTCGTCCGTGTGAGCGGTGTGCGGGCGCACGACCGCGACCACGGCGGATACGAGCTTGCGATAGCTGAACGGCTTCCGGAAAAGACGCGAGAGCAATTGCGGCGCGGTGTTCATCACCGTCTGCTCCGACATGCCGGTCATCAGGAAGACGCGGTCGAGCAGTTCGGGCTGCTCCATATCGATGAAGTTCAGCACGCCGAATCCATTCAAGCCGCGGTGAATGATGAGATCGAGAATGACCGCCGAGTACTCATGCGCACGCAACTTCTCGATGGCGGCGTAGCCCTCTTCCACGAAGTCGACGGCGAATCCTTCGCGCTCCAGCGGGATCCGCAGAATCAACTCGGCGGCGCGGTCGTCTTCGACGATGAGAACCCGTTCTTGTTTCACTACGGACGTAAGTATATGCTGTGAAGTCTCCCAGGCAACCGGCTCCTTTCCTCCGGCTCCTTCAGCCCCCAAAAACCCCATGTTCACCGCTGACGCCTTACTGAACGCAGTAAACCAGGCGGTCCTTGCGACCGACGGCAACGGCACGATCGTCTTCTCGAACCCCGCAGCTCAAAACCTGTTCGGCGGCAATGGCTCAACGCTTGTCGGACGGACGCTCGCCGCGGTCATGCCCTTCCACGATGTGTCCGAGCTGTTCGCGGCCGTACGGGAAGAAGGTTCGTGGTCCGGCGGACGGCGCAGCCCGGACGACGACAGTCTGTCGTTCATCACCATTTGCGCGCTTCGCAGCGCGAGCGGCGCAGTGGACGGATTCGTCATCGTCTCGACGCCGCTCGACGGACTCGATCTGCCGCGCGTCGTCGATGAGAGCGAGCGTCTTCGCCTCGAAAATCGTCTGCTGCAGGCCGAGCGCATCTCCAGCCTCGGACGTCTTGCTGCTTCGGTCGCGCACGAATTCAACAACGTGCTCATGGGCATCCAGCCGTTCATCGACCTGCTCACCAAACGCGCCGGCCACGATCCTGCCGTCAAGCTCGCCGCTCCGCGAATCGCCGACGCCGTCGCGCGCGGCAAACGCGTCACGCAGGAAATCCTCCGCTTCACGCGCATCGGCGAACCGACCCGCGTTCCGGTCCACGTCGCCGAGTGGCTGCACGCCTTCGAGCCGGAGCTGGTCCAACTGGCCGGACCGCTGGTCACGGTCACCACCGACGCCGACCCGTCGCTGACCATGCTCGCCGACGCGCATCAACTCCGCCAGGTCTTCGCCAACCTCGTCGTCAACGCGCATCACGCCATGCCCAACGGCGGCCGGCTCGAAATCCGCGCCGCGGCCGATTCCATCAGCGACGGCAACGCCGGTCCCGCTCCCGCCGTCCATTTCACAATCTGCGATACCGGCGTCGGCATCCCGCAGGACACGCTGCTCTACATCTTCGAGCCACTCTTCACGACGAAGAAATTCGGCGGCACCGGACTCGGACTCGCCGTCGCCTCGCAGGTCGTTCAGCAGCATCAGGGACATATTTACGCGGAGAGCACGCTCGGCGAAGGGACGACGTTTCACATCCTGATTCCGGCCGCGCCCGCGCAGTCGATCGCTACACCGCGGCAACAAGTCGCGTGGCGCCGCGTACGTCCAGACATGCGCGTGACGATGATCGAAGACGACGAATCGGTCGGCGCCGGCCTCGTGGCCATCCTCGAATTCGAAGGCATCACCACGGATTGGGTTCGCCTCGGCACCGAAGCCGTCTCGCGCATTGCCGCCCACTTCCCCGACGCGGTCATCCTCGACCTCGGCCTCCCCGATCTCGACGGCATGCAGGTCTACGAACAGATCGCCGCCCGCTGGCCAGACCTTCCGGTCCTCTTCTCAACCGGCCACGGCGACCAGAACCTGCTCACAAATACGCCGAACGGAAAGAAAGTCGGCTACCTGCAGAAGCCGTACACCTCTGACACGCTCCTCGCCGCGTTGGACGAGCTTTTGGTCTGAGCTGTCTACCGCCCCTTCACCTTCTCGAAAAACGCCACGACCTTCGGCGACCACGCGGCTCCGTCCAGCCGCAGCGCCTGATTCAGACGCAATGCCGATTGCATATCCGCGGCGGCGCTGACGAGGAGCGAATCGCTGTTACGCGACAACATCGCCTGCGTGTAACGCTCGCAGCCGCGCAGCAGATACGCCTCGGCGCTTTCCTTCGCGGCGATGAGCTCCGTCAGCGCGCGATCGGATGACGCCAGATCTCCCGCAGCGAACGCGCGATACGCCGATTCGAGTTGTGCGCGTGTCGGATCGGGCGGAGGCGCGGCGGCAACCTCGGGCGGTTTGCGCGCATCGAGCTCGCGTTCCTTCGCCGCAACCTCATCGGCCACCCGCCGGATCGTTTTCGCATCGCTGCCACGCTTCAACTCGCGCTCGATCCGCTGCGCATCGGCGACGGAGAGTTTCATCGCGATCAGCCGCCGGCGATATGCCTGAATCGCGAGCTGCGCGTTGACGAAATCCTCGCTGGCCATCTCCGGCTGCGGCTCCGGTTTCTTCGCCACGGCAATCGGCGCCGGCTGCGGCGGCGGAACGGTTTGCGTGACCGGAACCGGCACGGGTGTCGTCGCAGGAGCCTTCGGCTGCGGCACGTCGTCGAACGGCACCACGATGTCGCCCGGTGGCGCTTTCGTCTTCGGAACGGGAGGCGGCTTCACCGGCCGCGCGGCGCGTTGCTTTTTCGCATCGTCGGCGGCCTGGACGAACATCGCCCGCGCTTCCTCGGCGATATCGGCCGCGCGCTTGTACGCGCGCACGTCGATGCCCGCCTTCGCGTTCGTCTCCTTCGCCTCGGACAGCTTTCGTTGCGCCGCGTGATACGTGTCGCTGTGATCGCCGCCCGAGGTCACCGCATCGACCTGCGCGGAAATCGCCCGGCCGATCGCGGCATTCGCTTCCTGTTTGCTCGGAACGGCGGCGCCTTCCGCGCGGCGCTGCTTCTGCGAATTCGCGCGGCCAATCAAGTCGCGTAGCTGCGCGTAATACACGGTGTTCTGCACCACTCCCTGATCCTCGGAAATCTTCCACTCGCGCAGCGCGCCGTCGGGATCGCCGAGGTTCAGGCGCGCGATGCCGAGCCAGAAATGCGGCGTGTACGTGAAGATTTGATCGCGCACACGCGCTGCCGAATTTTCTTCCGGCACTTGTTCTATCGCATGCTGCAATGCTTGCGCGCCTGCCTGATATTTGCCCGCGCGAACGAGATCGACGCCGCGGTTGTACGCATCCGACCAACTTTCAGCGGCCATCGCCGGCAGCGCAAGGAAGAGCAGAAGTACCGCGCGCTTCACGGCGTGCCTCCGCCGAGTTGCGGAAGCGTGGCCGTAGCCGGATCGGCGAATGCGACGTTGATCAACTGCTCCTGCCCCGCCTTCACGTCGACCGTGCGCGTGATCGGCGAACGGAATGCTGGATTCGCCAGCGTGATCTCGTACGTGCCCGGAGCGAGATCGACCGGCGCGGGCGTCACGAACGGTTCTTTCAATTCGATCGTTGCGCCATTCGCAACGTTGCGAATGCTCGTCACCTCGGCCCATGGAAACGCGTTGAGCGCGACGCGTCCGGGAGCAAGGGCAACAACGCGCGCCGGCTCCGGCTTGCGTGGCTCGACCGGCGCCGGCTTGCGAAGAAGAAACGCTGCGATCGCACCCGCGACGATGATCGCCAACACGATCACGATCAAGCCCATCCTCGAACGACGAGGCGCCGGAACCGGCACCACATTCGTCGTCGACACCTTTCGCAACGGGCGCGACATCGGCTCGCCGTTTGCGGTCAGCACGGTCGACGTATTCGCATCGACGCGCGGCATCTTCGGCGTTGGTCCGCCGCTCGGCACCGTCGGCGTGGCCACTTTCGTCGGCTCTTCCGTCACCTCGAACGCCTTCGGCAGCGGCGGCGGCGCGCCAGTCTGATCGTCGAGCGACGGCTCCATTTCCTCCAGCGCCCGCGCCATCTCGCGCGCCGAGGCAAAGCGCTTCTTGCGGTCCTTTTCGAGCGCGCGGAAGATCAGCGCCTCCAACTCCGGCGACGACGGCATCGACGGATTCACATCGCGTAGCGCCTTCGGCTTCTCCGACGCGTGCAGCATCAGATACGCGTGCGGTGTGTCCGCCTGAAACGGCGGAACGCCGGTCAGCATCTCGTAGAGCACGATGCCGAATGAATAGAGATCGGCGCGGCCGTCGATGCGCTCGCCGGCGTCGAGAATGCCGAGGTGCTCGGGCGAGCAGTACTTCCACTTGCCGACGAACATCCCCGTCTTGGTCTTGTTCGCCTCCGTGCTGTCGCCCTGCTTGGCGATGCCGAGGTCGATGAGCTTCACGTGCTGCTCCCCGTCCTCATCGCGGTCGATCATGATGTTTTCGGGACTGATGTCGCGATGGACGATGCCGGCACGATGGATGGCATCAAGTCCGTGCAGCGCCTCGATGGCCAGTTGCGCCGCGTACTTTGGTGAGAGCGGACCGTGGGTCTCGATCAGCTCGTGAAGATTGGTCCCCTCGATGTACTCCCACACCATGTAGCGCGAGCTGTCATCGAGGGTGGAGAAGTCGTAGAGCTGCGCGACGTTCGGGTGATTGATGCGCGTGGCCAGCCGCGCTTCTCTGAGAAAACGGTCATCCGCGCCCGGCTCGTTCGCGATGCTGCTGCGCATCAACTTGATCACGCGGATCGAGTTCAGATGGAGGTGCAGGACCTTGTAGACCTCGCCCATCCCACCCACGCCGAGCCGCGAGAGGATCTGGTACTTGCCGTCGAGAGGATGCTCGAGGTGTTTTCTGAGGAAATCGGTGATCGGCTCCCCGCAATACGGGCACGCCTTGAATTTCGAATCGATTTCCGACCTGCAGTGGATGCAGAAGAAGGGCATGAGCTCAGACGAGTGCTGGCGATTATAACTGCCGCAACGCATGAGATCATCGAGCCATGCTGCGCGAAGAAACCTTCTCCGTTCGTACGACGGCGCGCGAGCAGATTCTCATCATCACTTCGGACGTACAACGCGCGCTCGGCTCGATGACGAAGGGCGACGGAATCGCCACGATCGTCGTGCCACATACGACGTGCGCGATTTCGGTGAATGAGAACGCGGATCCGGATGTGCTTGACGATCTGACGAAGGCGTTGCGGGCGGTGGTGCCGAAGGTGAAATTCGCGCATGGGGAGGGCAACTCAGACGCGCATTTCCTTTCGATGATCATCGGCTGTTCCCTCTCCTGGCCGTATCGCGGCGGAAAGCTCATCCTCGGCACGTGGCAGGGCATCTACTTCGTCGAGCTCGATGGTCCGAGGTCGAGAAAGGTCACGGTGTATGTCGATGAATAAGGTTCAGGTAGTCGCGCATCGCGGCATGGGACAGGGCTTCATTCAACCGGACGCGCCGCCCGAGAACACGCTGCCCGCGTTCGCCGAGGGATGGAAGATCGCAAAAGCGTGCGAGTTGGATGTGCACCTGACGAAAGACGGCCAGGTCATCGTCATTCACGACGACACCACCGACCGCACCACCAACGCCAGCTGGATCGTGCGCGATCACTTCGCCGCGGAGCTGCGCTCACTCGACGCCGGCCGCTGGAAATCGCAGACCTGGGCCGGAACGCGCCTGCCGCTGATCGAGGACGTGCTGGACTTGATGCCCGACGATTGCGAGCTTTTCATCGAGTTGAAAGACGGACCGCAGGTCGTGCCGCCGACCGCGGAGATCGTGCGGCAATCGGGCAAAGCGGCGCGCGTCGTCTTCATCAGTTTCGACATCGACACGATCCTGCTGGCGAAGCAGGAGTTGCCCGACAACGATTGCCTGCTCATCGTCGTCTTCGAAGCCGACTACGACCACGGCGGATGGAAGGTGCTGTACGACGAAGGCCCCGGCTTTCGCACCGTCACGAAGGCCTACGTCGAGGACGATCTGATCGCGCTGGTAAAACAGTACGGTCTGACCGGGATCGACACCAGCTTCGCCGTCCCCCCGTCGCTGATCACGCGTCTCGCCACCGAGAAGTTGCGCAGCGTGGTCTGGACCGTCGACGATCCGTCCATCGCCCTGGACATGGTCCGCCTCGGCATCACCACGATCACCACCGACCGCCCTGGTCCGGTCCGCGAGGCCCTCATCGCCGCCGGCTACGACGTGAAGTAGAAAAATCGCCGTACGTCCGTCTATCCGACGAAAGGTCCGAACTAGCTGTTCGACCTCCGAGGTGACGATCATGGCCGACGGCCCGCTGCCACTCTCCCACGTCCTTGGCGAAGAATACGAACGTCTGCACGGCGCGCTCGAACCGCGCTCCGAAGAACAAAGTGAATCGGAGCGGCTCAAGTACATTTTCGGGAAGATTCACAAAGTGGAGCGATCCGCGCTGTGCATCTCCGGCGGCGGCATTCGCAGCGCCACCTTCGCGCTCGGTGTGATGCAACGCCTGGCGCGCGTCGGCGTGTTGCCGAAGTTCGACTACCTCTCCACCGTCTCGGGTGGCGGCTACATCGGCAGCTGGCTTTCGTCGTATGCGCGCCGCAACCCGGGCGGCATGGCGGGAGTCGCGAAGGAGTTGACCGAGCCGCCGAGCAAACGCGACCCGCTGCGGCCGGAACCGGCCCCGCTGATGTGGCTGCGCCAGTTCAGCAACTACCTGACACCGCGGCTCGGGCTTCTGTCGGGCGACACCTGGGCGGTAGCGGGGATCTATCTGCGCAACCTGCTACTCAACTGGCTGATGTTCGTGCCGCTGTTGGTGGCGGCCCTTGCTGTTCCGCGGCTTTCGATGGCGTTGCTCCATCAAGGGACGAGCGATCCTCTGCTCATCGCGGGAGTGGCGATCGTTACGTTGCTGATCGCTGTCGTCGTGCTGGCATTTGCACGGCCCGTCTCCTACAAAGAGGGCGGGTGGCTGACAAACGGGAAATTTCTCCTCGGCGTTTTCCTGCCTCTTTTCATTTCCTCGATCTTCATCGTGCTCTATTGGGGCACGACCCGGGAGATAACGACACAACCACTTCCGTGGAGCTGGGTCTACTACGCATTCATCGGAAGCAGCGTCTTCTCGTCGGTCTGCTATCTGGTCCGATTCATTGTCGCCAGCGCAAAGGAGCGGCGCACGAACGTCCGCCCGGGATCGAGTCTCACCGGCTACACGTGGAAGAAGGCCATTCACGAACTGGCGGCCGCGGGCGTCGCAGGCGTGGCCGGAGCGTGGCTCCTGCAACTAGGAGCTCTCTATGTTTTTCCCGACCCGCTCAAACAATGGGATCTCCCGAGCCTGGCCAGCTGGAAGCAGCTCCCTCCGCAGCTCACCACGGCCCCGGGCGAGTTCTTCCTCTGCTTCGGCGTACCGGCCGTTCTCCTGATCCTCTTCATTCAGTCGGCGATCTTCGTCGGCGGCGCCAGTTGGTTCAATGAAGAGTACGACCGCGAGTGGTGGGGCCGCGCGGGTGGGTGGGTACTTGTGGCTGCCTTCGTCTGGATCGTTTTCACGGCGGTGGCGATCTATGGACCAGTCTTGATCTACAGCGCACCGAAAATTTTTGCGGCGATCGGCGGCGTGAGCGGTCTCGCCGCCATCCTGCTCGGCCGGAGTGGCAAGACGGCGGCCAACGAAAAAGAAAAGGACGAAAAGGCATCAGCCACCGAGTCCGGGACGAGTCTCGCGCTCGGCTTAGTCGGCCCGATTTTCGTTATCGCGATCCTTTCCGTGCTGTCGCTCGCGACCTCTCGCATTTGGCTGAAGATCAACCACGACAGAATCGTGCAAGAGAGATCAGATAAAAAATTACCGCCGCTTATTACTGACAAGCAGTTTGACTTCTATTCGACGCTTCCGCGTTTGCTCACTGAAGACCGCACTCAATATAACGTCGGCAAAGACAAAGACAACAAAGACACAGACAACCTGGAATTCAAATACGCAAAGATCGACGCCGCGAAGCAGCGGGCGCTCGAACATCTCTTCGCCGTCGATCAAACGGGTGTCTACGAAGGTCTTGTCCTCGTAGTTGGTCTGACCCTGCTCGGATATCTCGTGTCGCTCTTCATCGGCGTCAATCAGTTTTCGATGCACGGCCTTTACCGTAATCGCCTGATCAGTGCGTATCTGGGTGCTTCGCGGCATCAACGCTCTCCGAATTGCTTCAGTGGATTCGATCCGAACGACAACCTTCCCATGCATCTTTTGCGGCCGGAGATGTTCTGGGCGAACAGCTTCAAAAATATCGGCCAGCTCTCGGACAAAATCGCCGGAAGCAGTCTGGAAGGCCGTCTCGAGCCCAAGACTGTGAGAGCTCTCAAAGACTCCAAGGATTTTCCGGACGACGATGACAAATGTCTACAGGCAGGCGAGCTGCTGGCCAGCGATCTCAATGGCCTGCTCGATGAGGAGGAGCTCAGCGCCGGGAGCAGCTCAACGCTTCCGCTTTCCCTCCGCAACCGGCTCTTCATGGAAGATAAATGCAAGGGTCACATCACGCCGTTTGACGTGCACAAGCGTCCCATGCACATCGTCAACATGGCACTCAACCTCGTCGGAGGCGACAGCCTGGCGTGGCAAGAGCGCAAAGCGGAATCATTCACCGTCTCCCCGCTCTACTCGGGAACGCCGACGTATTCGGAGATGACCGGCGAGTCGATCGGTTACCGCCCAACGCGGCTGTACGGCGGACCGGACGGCGTGTCGTTGGGCACCGCCGTCGCGATCTCCGGCGCAGCTGCCAGCCCGAACATGGGCTACAACTCTTCGCCGGCGGTTTCGTTCCTCCTCACGCTGTTCAACGTCCGCCTGGGCTGGTGGTACGGCAACCCGGGCAAAGCAGGCAACGGGACATTCCAACAGCGCAATCCGACCTCTTCGCTCCACGCCCTTCTCGCCGAGGCCTTTGGCCTGACTAATGACAAGTTCCCGTACGTCTATCTTTCGGATGGCGGGCATTTCGAAAATCTCGCCGTCTACGAGATGGTCCTGCGACGCTGCAAGTACATCGTCGTCTCCGATGCCGGCGCCGATCCGACGTTCGGATTCGACGACCTCGGCAACGCCATCCGCAAAATCCGTATCGACCTCGGCATCCCCATCGAGATCAAGGGGACGATGAGACTGTACCCGCGTACCGCCAAAGACCCAAAGAGCCCGATCTACTGCGCGGTGGCCGACATCCATTACGGCGACGTCGATGAGGGCGCTAGCGACGGCACGCTGCTCTACATCAAGCCGGTGTTCTACGGCAAAGAGGAGCCGAAGGATGTCTACAACTACGCGCTGATGAACGCTGCCTTCCCGCACCAGTCGACGGGCGATCAGTGGTTCAGCGAGTCGCAGTTCGAGAGCTATCGCACGCTCGGCGAGTTTGAGATGAAGACAGTCAACAACGGCAAAGATTCGTTCGCCACTGTCGGTGATCTCATCAACGAAGCGAGGGCATACGTCGACAAAAACGGACCGTAATGGATCTCCTCCGCTTCTCCGCGTTCTCCGCGTGAACCGGTCTCATGGGACACTCACGCGCGCGAAGAATCTCTGGGTTCAGCAGTACATCAATCCGAACGATCCCGACGCCCGCCGAGCCGAGCCCCTCGGGCAACGACTTCATCATCCGCTTCGACAGGGGCGATCGTTAGCGCGACTGACACTTCTTAAGTGCCGGTCACTTTCTACAGAGTGCCGACGACGCAAACGGTCATGCATCGCATCGTGCAGGGTCCGGACGGCAACCTGTGGTTTACCGAGCTCGGCTCAAACAAAGTAGGGAAATTGGTTCCCACACCGTAACGGTTTCCCTTGGCAGTCCATCACCGGCGATTGCTATCCTCGTCACCCGTCCCGTCGTCCAACAATCAAGAGGAAAACTAACTGATGAGCTTGAGACGTATTGGTTCTGCCGTTTCTCTGCTGCTGCTTTCTCTCTCCTCCACCGCCGTGTTCGCTGCTGACGCGAAAACGGCTCCCGCCGCTCCGATCGCCGCCGAGCGCTACGGCACGTGGGGCTTCGATCTCACAGGAATGGATCGCACCGTCAAACCGGGCGACGATTTCTTCAAATACGTGAACGGCGCCTGGGTCGCCAAGACTCAGATTCCGCCCGACAAGACCGGCTACGGCGCTTTCGCCGTCCTCGGCGATCTCTCCGAGGCGCGCGTGCATGCGCTGCTCGACAAGTGGGGCGCCGACAAGAGCCTGAAGGCCGGCTCCGACGAGGCCAAGGTCGCCGCGATCTATCGCACGTTTCTCGACGACGCCACCGCCGAGAAGCTCGACGCCAAGCCGCTCCAGCCGTACATCGAATCCATCAAGAAAGCGCAGACGTACGACGACGTGGCCAAGCTGATGGGCCGCTCCGCCGGCGCGTTCGGCAGCTCGTTCTTCAACGCCGGCATCGGCGACGACGCCAAGAATCCCGACCGAAACGCGCTTTACCTCTCGCAGTCGGGCCTCGGCCTTCCCGACCGCGAGTTCTATCTGCAGGACAAATACAAGGCGCAGAAGGACCATTACCAGCAGTACGTCGCCGACATGCTCACGCTCGCCGGATGGGACGACCCGTCCAAGAACGCGGCCGACATCGTCGCGCTCGAGACCAAGATCGCCGAGGCGCAGTGGACCCGCGCCGAGAGCCGCGACCGCGATAAGACCTACAACCTGATGACGATCGCGGAGCTGGAGAAGAACGCTCCGGGCTTCCCGTGGAAAGTCGCCTTCAAGGAAGCAGGCCTCGATAAGGTCGACCACGCCGTCGTCCGCCAGAACACGGCCCTTCCGAAAATCGCCAAAATCTTCGCTGACACGCCGGTCGCGACCCTAAAAGCGTGGGAAGCGTTCCACACCGCCGACGACGCCGCGCCGCTGCTGTCGAAGCGTTTCGTCGATACGCATTGGGAGTTCCACGCGAAGTTCCTCAACGGCGCGAAAGAACAGCGCCCCCGCTGGAAGCGCGCCGTCGCCGCCGCCGAGGGCTCGATGGGCGAAGCGATCGGCCGCACGTATGTCGCCGACTACTTCCCACCGGAGTCGAAAACGAAGATGGAGCAGCTCGTCGCTGACCTCCGCACTTCCATGAAGGGCCGCATCGAAAACCTGCAGTGGATGAGTCCCGAAACGAAGGCTCGCGCTCTCGACAAGCTCGCGCACTTCACCGTCAAGATCGGCTATCCGTCGAAGTGGCGCGATTACTCCGGCCTCCAGGTCAAGGACGGCGATCTGGTCGGCAATGTCGAGCGCTCCGGCAAGTTCGAGTGGGCCTACGACGTCGCCCGCCTCAACAAGCCGGTCGACAAATCCGAATGGGGCATGACGCCGCAGACGGTCAATGCCTACTACCAGGCGACGAAGAATGAAGTCGTCTTCCCGGCTGCGATCCTGCAGCCGCCCTTCTTCGATCCGAAAGCCGATCCGGCCGTGAACTACGGCGGCATCGGCGCCGTCATCGGCCACGAGATCACGCACGGCTTCGACGATCAGGGCCGCAAGTCCGACGGCACCGGCATGCTGCGCGACTGGTGGGCTCCCGAGGA
>JAXDIO010000439.1:0-9477 GCA_034663965.1 Thermoanaerobaculia bacterium
CCGATCAACTCGAGGTCCTGCAAGGCGTGATCGTGATCTGCGATCTGTGGGCGATTCCACCGAAAGTGCAGGAGGCGCTGCAACGCTTCATCGAGCACGGCGGATCGGTGGCCATCCTCGGCGCGCCTCCATCCACGCCGATCGGAAATGTGCACCTCGTCGCCGACACCGGCATCTCCGACGCCGCCTTCAAACTGTCGGAGTCCGTTTCGCCCGTACTGGCGCGGCTGAACCCCGGTTACACCGTCGCCTCCGCGCGCAAGCCGGTGTCGTTTCTCAAGGAATCGCCACGCATGACGATCGACGCGCGCTGGACCGGGAACTCGCGCGCGGTGGTGATGCACATGGAGCAGGCCGGGACACGGTATCTCTGGATCGGCTTCGATCCCGATGCGGTCCGTGCGGATGATCGACAACTCACGTTGATGGTACGCACCGCATTTCGATGGGTGGCCGGGCAGCCGGTATCGGACGGCGCAATCGGCGACGCCGATCAGGCCCGGACGTTCACCGCCGGCGCGCGGCGCCAGGCACGCGAGGAGCGCTTCGCATTCAGCGTCGATCCGATCGGCGACAAGCAGCACACCTTCAGCATCCGCATGACCAATCGCGGCGGACGTCCAATCGACAATCCGACCGTGAAAATCTGGCTGCCGCCAGGCGTGACGCAAGTTGCGCTGGCCGGCGACTTCATCATGAAACGCCGCGCCACACTGACCGGCGTCCCCGAAGAAGGCGCCTGCCTGATCTCGCTGCCGTCGCTCACGCGCAACGAGGAGCGCGTGATGAAGATCAAGATCGCGGAGATGCGGAGGAAGTAGGGTGTCGGGAGTGGGAGGGGGAATCGCGCGCATCCCTGATTCTTTCGACTCCGCCCCTCGCCAACCTTCCGCGCGAACGATTTCCACAACATCTCCCACAAGTCGCCCGCCTAGCTGCCCACTACGGAACGATGATCGCGATACGGTCACTGAACATCTCGAAGTCGCGCGGATTGAAGGTCAGCAGTTCGCGCGCGTGTGCTTCGATTGCCGCTGACGCAACCACAGCGTCATAGACACGCCCGCCAGCAGTAGCGGAGGCTACACAATCTCCGAGAAACATCCATGCCTTCCGAGGTGAAAGGCCCACGATGCGAGCCTCGCTGAAGGAATCATGCAAAAGCTGTTGCGCAATTTCCGGACGCAGACGGTGCGGAGATGGAAGTCGCGTCATCACGGAGTAGCTTTCAATCAGCGCAGGGAACGGGACGAGAAGGCGTCGCCCCACCATCGCTTTCTCCAGCGCCTGGAACGCGCGCTGGTGAAACTCGTGCCAGCTCAGGAGTCCGGCGATGACGACACTGCTGTCGACCGCGATCATCGACGGCGCTCGCGAACAGACGCCGTTGCCTCCCGCACCGTGTCACTCCGCAATACGCCGCTTTCCTGGACGGGAACGGCGATGCGCATCCGGCCCTTCCGAATGACCCGTACTTCTCGTGGGGCCGGCTCGATCTCCACTCGGCCGTCACGAAAGGAAATTCGCAGAGGCATACCGGGCTCGAGTTTTGCCTGGTCGCGAATTTCCCTCGGCAGAACCAAGCGTCCGGCGGAATCCATGGTAGAAATCGCCCCAGGTTTCATGGGCGCAATCATACCACTCGATTACTTCTTCATCCGTCCAATCCAATCGTTGATCCGCTGCTCCAGCACATCCATCGGCAGTGCTCCGGCGCCGAGAACTTCGTCGTGGAAGGCGCGGATGTCGAAGCGGTCGCCGAGCTCGTGGCGGGCGCGTTCGCGCAGCTCGGTGATCTTCAGCGATCCAATCTTGTAGCCGAGGGCCTGGCCGGGCCAGACGATGTAGCGGTCGGTCTCGCTCTGCACCTCGACTTCATCCTCCGAGGTGTGATCGTGGAAGAACTGCACGACCTGTTCACGTGTCCAGCGCTTCGAGTGCAGGCCGGTATCCACCACCAGCCGGATGGCGCGCAGCATCTCGTCCTGCAGGCGGCCGTAGTCGTTGTAGGGATTCGTGTAGAAACCGACTTCCTTTCCCAGCTTCTCCGAATAGAGCGCCCATCCTTCCACGTACGCGGTGTAGCTCGTGCCGAAGCGGCGGAACTCGGGGAGGCCGGTCAGTTCCTGCGTGATGGCGATCTGCATGTGATGGCCGGGGACGCCCTCGTGGTAGGCGGTCGACTCCATGCTGATGGTCTTGCGCGTTTGCGCAGCGCCGGTGTTCACCTCGACGCGACCGGGACGCGAGCCGTCCGGCGCTCCGGGCTCGTACTGCGCGCCCGAGGCTTCCTTTTCGCGGAACTCCTCGACCGCAGCCACGATCACCTTAGCCTTCGGCAGTCGTCCGAAGAGCTGCGGGAGCTTCGCGTACATCTGGTCGATGTAGCCGCGATAGATCTGCAGGATGTCTTCACGGCTCTTCGCTTTGAGATCGGGATTGGTGTCCAGAGAGGCGCGGAACGATTTCAGATCAGCGAAGCCGAGGGACTTAGCGATCGCCAGCATTTCGCCTTCGATGCGCGTTACTTCGTTCAGTCCTATCTGATGGATCTCCGCCGCGGACAACTTCGTGGTCGTGCTCTGTCGCACGCGTGCGGCGTAGCGTTTCGCGCCGTCGGGCAGAGCCCACATGCCGACGTCCTTGCGGCCGTGCGGCGCGTAGTCGTCGCGCACGAACGCGGCGAACTTCACATACGAGGGAAGCACCGAGGTGCGGATGGCGTCGACGATCTCCGTCCGCAACCGGGCGCGTTCTGCTTCCGGCACCGCGTCGGGGAACTTCGCCAGCGGCTCCGCGAAGGGCGTCTTGTCAGGCTCCTGCGCGGCGATGCCGCTGGCCTGTTTGACCACCTTCTCCAGCAGGAACTGCGGCGGCATCAGACGGTCGCGTATGCCCTTGCGCATGTTGGCGATGGTGTCGTCCATCTGCTTCGGGAAGTTGCGCAGGCGTTTGGCGTAGTCGTCGTAGTCCTTCGTTGTCGCGAACGGAAGGAGCGACGGCAGCTGCGCGGCGAAGAGGTGGATACCGCTGATCTGTGTGACCGCCATCTCCCACTCGTTGAGTCCGATGTTTTCGATGTTGTCGCGAAGGTTGTGCGCCATGAGCGCCTTGTTCACCGCTTCCTGTTCGGAGAACCCCGTCGTGTCGATGCGCTCAAGCCGCTGCAGAAACTTCTTCGTCGCTGCCAGATCGCGCTTGACCGCTGCCTCGGAGTTGTCGGAGGACTGATCGTTGTAGCGCCGGTCGCCGAGGATGGAGGCGAATTCCGGACTGGTGCGGAGCGTGTACTCCCACTGATCTTTCAGAAGATCGGCGAGCGCTTTGCGGCGCTTGTCGAGATCGGCCGCGCTCAGTTCATCGGAAGAGGCAGTCGAAGCGAAGAGAATGACGGCCAGAGCGATGAGAAGCAGTTTCTGCATCTGCCGAGCTTACCGCGCACCGCCGTAGTAATGGCACCGCGAGCTGCACGTTTCCTCGATTGTGATGCGGTGCAGTTGCGGGATTTTCGGCGCGAGCTGGTTCCAGATCCAGATTGCCAGGAGTTCCGAGGTCGGGTTTTCGAGACCGTCGATTTCGTTGAGGACGTAGTGGTCGAGACGATCGACGACCGGATCGACGGCGCGCTTCAGATCGGCGAAATCCATCAGCCAGCCGACTGCGGGATCGATCGTGCCGCGCACCGCTACTTCGCCGCGGAACGAGTGCCCGTGCATGCGGCGGCACTTGTGTCCCACGGGTACGTGCGGTAGAAAGTGCGCCGCCTCGAAGCGGAAATCCTTCACCAGTTCAACGACATCGGCCGGCATCGCGGCGATTGTAGCGGCGAGGCACCCCTTTTGCTCAGGCAAGCGCGATATGGCTCGAAACACAGCAGAGACAGATCCTGACCGTTCCCTCGGCACCATCATCAAGGAGCTGACCGAGGACATCACCACACTTTTCCGCGGCGAGATCGCGCTGCTCAAACTCGAAGTCAAAGACACGGTCGCGAAGCTCGGCGGCGGCATCGGTCTCTTCGCCGGTGCGCTGTTCGTCGGCCTGTTCGGACTGGCCTTTCTCTTCGTGACGATTCTGCTCGTGCTCGTGCGGCTCGGAGTTCCCGCCTGGTTGTCGGCGCTGATCGTGACGGTCGTCCTCCTCGCGACGGCCGGCGTGCTGGCGATGATGGGAAAGAAGAAGTTCGCGGCGGTGGAGTTCGTGCCGTCGAAATCGATCGAGAGCATCAAGACGGACATCGATTCAATCAAGACCGACATCGCGCAAGCGAGGAGCAAATAGATGGACGACGAAAAGCAGCAGCTCGATCAGACCATCGTCAGCGCGCGCGACCGCGTCGGCGACCGCATCGACGAGCTGGACCGTCACCTGCGCAAACAGCTCGACTTCAAAGCGATCGCCGCGGACCACGCGCCGCAACTCGTCGCCGGCGGCGCCGTCGTCGGACTGCTGGTCGGCTTCGGCTTCCCAAAGCTTTTCAAGCGCGTCATCCAGATCGGATTGCCGGTCGCGTTGGTTGCCTACGGCGTAAAAAAGGCGAAGGCGAATCACGACGGCGCGAACGCCGGATACGACGAGATTTAGCGGTTTTTCGATGCTAACGGCTGGAGCGCTGGCGTCCTCGCCGGCTGGCTCGGCTGCGTCCCGCTGCCGAACCGGCAGACCCTCGAATTTCGTTGGTAACGCAGCGCCCGCGCAAGCCTCCTATTCGGCGGCGGGACGCCGCCGGTCCAGCCGGCGAGACGCCAGCGTTCCGGCCGCGCAACGCTTAAGTTAAAACCATTGCGCCGCGGAAAGGCAATGATGCCAAGCCCTGCTACTTCGCGGCGACCTTCCTCACCGCGTACGGCGATGCAACCATTGCTTCCGCCTTGGCCAGCGTCGCGCTGGTGCCGGGGCGAAGTATCTCGACGAGGGCGATGCCGTCCTCGATTCGCGCGAAGCCGATGCAGAGATTGTTCGGCGGGATCCGATTGTCCGTGTCAATGACGATGGTCGGCTGCGTATAGCCGCCGCCGGCGAGGCAGTATGCGACCGTTCCTGTGCGCCGCGGCACGCCGCTCTCGGAGTGGAAGGGTTGCATTTGCGGACCTACCTTCGGCCCGACCAGCGTCACGGTCACGCCGTTTTTCTGGCCGAGCATCTGCGTAGCATCCAGCGCGCCGGCCACTACGAAGCGTGCAACCTGAAGCACGGTTTCGGAGGCGTGCTCACGGTCGAAAGTCGCCGTGATGTCGCCGATGTTCGTATGCAGCACCAGAAACTTGCTGTCGAAAAGTGCCGCCGACGTGCGTGCCAGTTGCTCGGGCGTCGGGACGGTCAGCTCCGGATCGTCGAGGCCGAGGAAGATGGAGGCCATCGAGTCGGCATTCGCGTTCGTCGGATTGTCGTAGGTGCTGATCAGTGAATATTTATGCTTGTGCTGGAGCAGCACACCGTCAGAGCTCTTGAACTCGTCCACGTGCGTCAGGCCGACGCCGGTTGACGGATTCTGCGCTTTCGAAAGGAACACCGTCTTGCCGGTGGTCATGTCGCGCATCTCCAGCGATTTCGCGAACGGATGCAGGTGCACGGCCGCGTAGCGCAGGCGCGTGTCGAATTGCAGATTCATGAACCAGCTGATGTCGCTGTGGTTGACCTGCTTGCCGGGCGGCACGATCCAGTGGCCGGTCATCTTGCGGCCCTGCGGATCGGTGTAGTCGGCGGAGCCGCTCGAGGCCTGCGGCGCGCGCGCGCCGACGAGGCAGCTCATATTCGGATTCATCGTGCCGTGCCCCGCGTCGCTCGTTACGGTGTCCATCGACGGTGTCGACATCATCGAATGCGCGAGCGCGAGCGGGTTGTCGTCAAGGATCACCATCCCCGAGGCGCCGACATTGAAGAGCGGCTTGATCGGCGTGGCGAGCTCGCGCGCGCGAACGTAATCGATCGTCACGCGATGGCGCACCTTAATGTTCTGCGGATGCTGGATGTTGAGGTTGAGCACCTGCGTGAAGAGCAGCAGCGGCTCGTTCGAGGCCAGCGGAAATCCAAAACCGGCCGGCACTTTCGCGGCCAGCATTCCCTGCGACAGCGTCATCAGCCGCGACGCCGTTGCGCGGCGGAGGCCGAAGAGCGCCTGATGCTTGGGGCCATCGAGGTCAACGTTCACGTGGCACATCAGCTCGGGAAGCTGCGGCGTAGTGCCGTCCGCATCGACCATCTCCGTGCGAATGCCGGTGACCCAGAGCAGCTCAGAGGGCGCGCTCGGATCGCCGAGGTAGATGCGTTCCACGCTCGAAGGGCCTTCCATCGAGTGATAAATCTTGTCGATCGTGTAGACCGGCGAGAGGAACTGTTTCGATTGTTCGGCGGGGGCAGCGAGGGCGGACGCGGCGGCCAGGATCGCGATCGTGGCGAGCAGGAGGCGATTCATGTCGATCGAAAGAGTAGCACCTGCGCGGCGCGGATGAGGATCTGGGCGATCGTCGCGCCCGCCGCGTCGAGCAGCACGTCGTGCCATGTGCCGGTGCGCGAGGGGACGAAACTCTGGTGGATTTCGTCGATCGATGCGATGAACGTCGCGAACACGATTGCGCCGACCGCCCAGCGCGGACTCCACGATTTCTTCTCACCGCGCAAGGCTCGAAACGTCAGCGCGCCGAGAATTCCGTACTCGGTGAGGTGCGCGGACTTGCGAATGAAGTAGTTCAGCGTCGCCGCGGTGTCCGGCGCAAGGCGATAGCCGAAGATCGAGACAGCGATCCGTTGCAGCATGCTGGACGTATTCGATCCGGAGAAAAGATCGGTGGAAGCGATGAGGATGATCGCCGCCCAAAGGATCGGCGGAAGCCAGTAGTCGAGTTCGCGTCGCACGTGGAGGTGCACCTTATAATGCACACCTTCGCATCCACCACCGGAGGCCATTTGCACGAGTCGAAAACACGCGTGCGGTTCACTGTTTATCAACCGGGACTCTCGCCGCAGCAGCTCACGCTGCCGGCCGAAAACATCACGCTCGGCCGCGCCTCGGATTGCACGATTCCGATCAAGGACCGTTTTCTCTCGCGCCGCCACGCCGAGATTCTCATCGAACGCGGAGCTTGGTACGTGCGCGACTGCGGCAGCGTCAATGGCACCACGCTCAACGGCGTGAAGCTCATCGAAACCGCGCTCCTCGTTCCCGGCGATCGCATCGGCCTCGGCGACAGCGAAGTAGTCTTCCATTCGGACGAAACGACGTCGCAATTCATCGCCGTCGACACCGATTCGCACGCCACGAACCTCGCCATTTCCGTCGATGACGATGAAAAGGAGCGCAGCAACGAGAAGACGCAGATCCTCTCCACGCTGGCGCTGGAGTTCTTGGCCGATCGTCCGATGGCCGAGCTCTTCGACTTCATCCTCGACCGCGTCGTCTTTCTTTTGCGGCCAACCCGTGCCGCGATCGCGCTCCTCGGCGACGATCGCGTCTCGTTCGCGAACGTGAAGCTGCGCCGGCTCGACGCCACCGAGTCGAATGACCTCGCCATCAGCCGCACGCTGCTGCGCGACGTCGTCGAAGGGCGCAAGGTCGTCTCGTACTTCGACACCGAACAGAACGACAAGTTCGCCCGCGCGCAGTCGATCATCGCTCAACGGATCCGATCCGCCGTCTGCGCGCCGCTCCTCGTCGCCGATGCGGTCCTCGGCGTTCTCTACATCGACTACACCTCGGCGCGCGGTGTCGTGTCCGAGGATGACGTTCGCCTGCTCGCGCAGATTGCGCGCTTCGCAGCGGTGACACTCGAGCGCACGCGCCTGCGCGAGGAGGCGTTCGCAAAAGCGAAGATCGACGAAGAGCTGCGCACGGCTTACACGATTCAACGCCGCTTGCTGCCGACTGCGCTGCCCGAGATCGCCGGCTACTGTTTCGCCGGCGCGAACCGGCCGTGCAAAACCGTCAGCGGCGATTACTACGACGTCGTCGTCCGTCCTGACGGACGCATCTACTTCGTCATCGCCGACGTCAGCGGCAAAGGGATCACTGCGGCGCTGGTGATGTCGAGCGTGGCCACCGCGTTCGCGATTTTCACGCGTCACGATCCGACGCCCGCCGATCTGCTGCGCGACATCAACGAAACGCTGGCGCCGAAAACGTCGCCCTCGAAGTTCGTGACGATGGTGGCCGGCGTGCTCGATCCGGCGACAGGCATCGTTTCGTTCGCAAACGCCGGTCACGTCGCGCCGCTCGTCGTCTCGAAGGACGGCGTGGAAGCGATGCACTCGACCGACATCGTGGTCGGCATCCTCCCGAACGCGCAGTACCGCAATCAGTCGCTCACGCTCGCCGCCGGCGACTCTCTCGTCCTCTTCACCGACGGCGTCACCGAGGCCGAGAACATCGCCGAGGAGCAACTCGGACTCGATCCCGTGTGCGAGATGCTGCGCACGATGCACGGCCGCGAAGCGGACGCGATCCTCGACACGATCGACACGCATGTCCACGAATTCATCGGCGAAGTTCCCGCCGGCGATGACGTGACGATGCTGGCGATGACGCGCCTCGGCTAATGCAGTTCGAGCGCGGCAGGCAACTTCCGCACGACGCGCTCCCCCACCCCCGGCAACTTCACCACGATCCCGCCCCTCGGCACACGCACTCCGCTGATGTGCACGACGATCTGTTTCCCATCGCGCCGCGCGGAAAAGTTGAGCGGACCGTAGATCGTCCGCAGTCCACGCACGCGGACGCCGCGATCGAGCCACGATGATGGGATGCCGGCACCGAGGACCAACGCGTCGTCGGATTCGCGTTCGTAGGCGAGCATGTCGATGAAGGAGCGGGCGAAGTCGGAGCCGACCCAGAGGTGCGGGATGTCGCCAAGGTACGTCGGGCTGCGGTAATCCTGCGCGACCACCTCGGCCCACTGCTTCCAGCCCGCGGGACGGCGGTCATCGAGAAAAAAGGCGAGCAGGCGTTGCGCGCGGTCGCGCCAACCGAGGTGAATGAACGTGCCGACCTGGCGCAGCTCGTACGGCGTGTAATCCTTCCACCGCCGCCTGCCCTCCATCCGCGCCAGCGACTCATCCCACGCGCGCTCGAATTCGTGGATGACGGCGTCGTGCGGGAGGTTGGCGAGATCGCCGCCCGGTTCGATGCCGATCGTCGTCGAGGTCGGATCGAAATCGCCGAGGTCCGCGGCTCCGGGGATGTAGTCGATGTGGTGATGCTCGATCGAGTGGACGATTGACGCGTGAAAGTCGCGCGCGAACTCGTCGCGGCTCTTCGCGAAACGGACCGCCGCCTCACGATTGCCGAGTTGCTCGGCCAGCCACGCCGCATCTTTGAGTCCGCGCAACCCGAAGAAATCGTCCCAGTACGAATGCATCGGCTTCGCCGAGTAGCCTTCGTGGCTGATGGACGGAGGAAGAAGTCCGGTGAAAAGGGAGTCGGGAGTCGGGGGTCGGGTGTCGGAGAGAGAGGCTGAAGTTGAAGTTGCTACGACCTCCGACCCC
>JAXDIO010000442.1:0-7309 GCA_034663965.1 Thermoanaerobaculia bacterium
GGCTGCGTCCTCGCTGCCGAATGGGATGCTTGCGCCGCCCTCGGTTACCAGCGAAAGTTGAGAGTCGGGCGGGCCGGCAGCGAGACGCAGCCGGGCCAGCCGGCGAGGACGCCAGCGCTCCATCTGCGAGCAGCGAGTGCTTAAGTTAAGACCATTGGCGGGTAACTACGGCGCGACGGCGATGCCCCACGGACCATCCGGAACTTTGATCGTGGCGGTCGCGCGGCCGGAAGCGGTATCGATCACCGACACGTCGTTCGACAATCCGTTCGCGGTGTAGAGCGTGCGCCCATCGTGCGTGACGTTGATGCCCCAGGGACGATTGCCGGCCGCGATGTATTGCAGAACGCGATTCGTGGCCGTGTCGATGACGGCGACGGCGTTGCCGCGGCCGGTCGCTGCGTAGAGCCGCTTGCCGTCCGGCGAGAGCACGACGCCGACCGGATGATCGGCCGGCCGGAGTTTGATGTGGGCAATCGCGCGGTTCTTCTTCACGTCGACGACGTTGATGCTGCCTCCGACTTCGGAACTGACGTACGCGCGGACGCCATCGCGCGCGAAGACGGCGGCGCGGGGCCGGGCATCGACGAAGATGTTTGCGACAACCGCATTGTTCTTCGGATCGATCACCGTGACGGTATTGCTCGTCTCCGCGGTCACGTAGATCAGGGTTCCGTCATAGCTCGCCGCGACGCCTTCCGGTTCCGTACCGGTGACGAGAGAGACGTTCCTCCCGCTGCCGGTATCGACGATCGACGCGGTGCCGGCGTCTTCATTCGCAACGCAGAAGCGCTTTCCGTCGGGCGTGATGGCGATGCCCTCGGGGTCCGTTCCCGCTTTGTAGCGGCGAACGATCGTGAGCGTCCTCGGATCGATCGCGACCACTCCGTCCGCCGTCTTCGAAAACTGTCCGCGGAAGTGGCTGACCGCGACGTAGAGCCGTTTGCCGTCGGGACTGAGAACGATTCCGCGCGGGCGAGTGCCGACGGCGATCGTCTTCATCGTGGCGCCGTCGATCATCGTGACGGTTCCGGCGCGTTCGCTGGTAACGAAGATTCTTGCTTCTGAAGTAGCCGCGATCAGGAGAAAGAGGATGCAACTCAGAGCCTGCCGGGCCGCACAGACAAGAGTGTCTGTGCCACACCAGTCGCTGGTCACCGCCACAGATCGCGCGAGCCTGTGCCTGTGTGGCACAGACACTCTTGTCTGTGCTTTGTGACTTCGCGCCTTCATTTCAATGTGTAGAGATACGCGACGATGTCGCGGGCCTCGTCCGGTTTCACGCCGAGGTTCGGCATCACGTTCTCGGGATTCGTCATCTGTGGGTTCTGGATGTACGCGGTCATGTTCGGCTGCGAGTTGGGGAGCTTCGCAGCGATGATCTGACGCGAGGCGACGTGCTCGAGCGACGGGCCGACCATTCCTTTCGCTCCATCCACGCCCGGGACGATGTGGCAGGAGTTGCAACCGTACTGTTCGATGAGTTGCTTGCCGCGGTTCGTGTCGCCCGCGACTGGAGCCGCGGCCTCGGGGCGCTTGCAGGCAGCGAGTAGCAGAATCACAATCAGAGTTCGTTTCAACGTTCTTCCTTTCGTAGTGCGTCGCTCGTACCGAGGGCGACGCGGCGCTCGGCCTCACCGAGCCACGCGGCAAAAATTGCGATGCCGAGAATCGTGAACAGGACGCCGGCGGGGATCCACATGATCAGGCCGGCCAGTTGTTGATCCTCGATCGCATTCAAGCCCCAGGCTGCGGTGCGCGCGCCGTAGATCGGATACCACAGATGCGGCGCGAATGTAATGAGCGCGCCGAGCGCGCCGCTGTGGCCGGCCGTAGCAAAAACGTAGATCACCGCGGCGCCGTAGCCGAGGCGGCCGTAGCGTCCATGCGTGAGCGACCACCAGAACAGCGTGGCGGTGAGCAGAAAACTGATGTGCTGTACCGCGTGGATGCCGTCGTTGCGCAACGTGGCCTCGTACCACGACGGAATGTGCCAGACCCACAGCGCGATGGCGTGCAGGATGGTGACGACAAACGCGCCAGTGATCCAGTTCCAGGTTGTTTTGATGAGATCGCGCTGAAAAAAATGTCCGACCGGTACGCGCCATCGTTGTGGCAAAGCCCAGAGAAAGGCGACGAGCGGCCGTCCGAACACCAGCAGCGGCGCAGCGACGATCATCAGCATTTCGTGTTGCGCCATGTGCGCGGAAAAGAGGATGCCGCCGAGCGTGTCGAGCGGCGAGACGAGGGCGATGACGAGTGCGATCCATCCGGCGGCGAAGGAGGCGATCTGCCATTTGCGAATCCCCTTCATCCGCCCGACGCCGATCGCGTACATCGCGCCGGTGATCGCGAGCGGGATTACGACGAATGGTTCCCATGACCACCAACGCATGAACGTTGATGGCTCGAGATGGTGGTGGCCGGCGTGAGCGTAGGCGGGGAGGGCGGCGACCAGCGCGAGCACCGTGCCGCCGAGCCGGCGGCGGTCCAGCCGGCGAGCCGCCGGCGCTACGCGCGCCCGGCGCGTCACTCGCAGGCTCCGAGGTAGAGGTGCGGGATGGCCATGGCGATGATCGACATCGCGAAGGCCGCCGTCATCGCCAGTCCGCCGATGCCCATGAAGCGAACGCGTCGCGTGTCCTCACCGTTCTTCAATCCGCGCCACGATTCGAAGGCGCCGAACAGACAGACCAACAGCGCGATGATCGTGATCAGCCAGAAAATCCACTCCGCTTTGTGATCGCAGATCCAGGCGACCATCGCGTACTTTGTTGTGAACGCTGTCGCGAAGGCGAAGGGGCCGGCCAGGATTCCGGTCCAGAGTTGCGGAGACGAAGGGCGGATGTCGAGTGGCTTGGTCGTCTCCATCCGTCAGCTTCCTTTGCGCTGCATCCACGGCTCGATGAAGATGATGAAGTAGAACGGGACCCACACCAGCGCCACGAAATACCAGTAGACCGCGGTGCAGCGGAAGTCGAGCAGGTGCTTCTTCACGACCGGCTTGAAGAGGCTATAGATGAACAGCAGCGCGGTCTCGCCGGTGGCGGCGACCACGTGCAGCGTGTGCATGCCGATGATCGTCCAGATTACCGAGCCGTACGCGTGGCTGCTCCACTTGTAACCGAGGTTCGGGACGATGATCGCGTACTGGATGTAGAGGAAGGTCAGTCCGACGATGATCGAGATCACGTGCCCGATGCGGATGGCCAGCATGTTTTTCGTGATCGAAGCGCGGTCGATGATGAACGCGGGGATGCAGCTGAGCAGCAGCATGACCATGTTGATGGTCGGCATCAGCAGGTCAGGTTTGGGAACGGTGCTCGGCGGCCAGTCGAGGTTTGTACTTCTTAAATACAGGTACGTGGCCATGGCCATGGCGAACATCGTTCCTTCGATGGCCAGCATGCCGAGGTTGCCCCACCAGATCAGCGCGCGGCTGTCGGCGGTGCCCTCGGTGAGCGCGGAGACGTCGAGCACGCGCTGCGTCACGGCATCTCCTCTCGCACCGCCTCGGGCATTCCGAGTTCCAATCCTCCAAGCTCACCCTTCTCGCGAAGGATGTGGTCTTCCAACTCCTGATCGCTCGGCCAGAACCAGCCGATGAGTGCGATGCCGCTGATCACTGCGCCGATCGTGAACCACCAGGCGAAGAAAATCGCGCCCCACAATCCGACGCACATCGTGCCCGCGAGGATGAACGGCCAGAGCGAGTGCGCGGGCAATTGCTCGGTGTGGTCAGGCTCGGCGTCGAGAACGCGTGTGATGAGGATCTCGCGGCGGTCGAAACGCATGCCGGTGACGTACGGCTGATCGGGAGCGGCGTCCCAAACCGCGTTCAATCCGCTGACGGTCGGCACGTGCAGGTAGTTGTAGAGCGGCGGCGGCGACGGCAGCGACCACTCCAGCGTGTCGGCGTTCCACGGATTCGCGCCGGCCTCGGCGCCCGACTTCCGGCTGACGAGGAAGTTGATGATCATCGTCAACACCGACAGCGCCATGAAGACGGCACCGGCCGAGGCCAGCACGTTGAGATTTCCCCATCCCAGGCCCGGCTGATACGTGTAGACGCGACGCGGCATCCCGTACAAGCCGAGGATGTGCATCGGGAAAAACGTGACGTTGAAGCCGATCAGCAGCAACCAGAAACTGATCTGCCCCATCACTTCGTTGTACATCCGGCCGGTCCATTTCGGGAACCAGAAGTGGAACGCGCCGAACAGCGGGAAGAGCGCACCGCCGATCAGGACGTAGTGAAAGTGCGCGACGACGAAGTAGGTGTCGTGTACTTGCCAGTCGATCGGAATCGACGCGAGCATCACGCCGGTCAAGCCGCCGACGATGAAGACGAGGAAGAACCCGATCACGTACATCACCGGCGTGGCGATCCGGAATCGTCCCGACCAGATCGTCGCAATCCAACAGAAAATCTGCACGCCCGTCGGGAGAACGATCATCAGGCTGGCCGCGGTGAAGAAACTCTCGCCGAGTTGCGGCAGACCGGTCGCGAACATGTGGTGGACCCAGACGCTGAAGCCGAGGAACGCGGTGACGACGAGCGTGGAAACCATCACCGTGTAGCCGTAGATTTTGCGTCCGGTGAACGCGGTCAGAATCGAGCTGACAAATCCCAGCCCCGGAATGAAGATGATGTAGACCTCGGGGTGCCCGAAGAACCAGAACATGTGTTGATACAGCAGCGGGTCGCCCCCCTCGGAGCGGTTATAGAAGTGCGTGCCGATGAGCCGGTCGAGCGAGAGGTAGCCGCTGGCGATCATCACCGCGGGCATCGCGAAGATGATCATGAAGCTGACCACGATCATCGACCAGACGAACAGCGGGATGCGATTGAGCGACATCCCCGGGCAGCGTTGCTTGAACGCGGTCACGACCAATTCCACCGCGACGACCAGCCCCGAGACCTCGGTGAACGTGATCATCTGCGCCCACGTGTCGACGCCCTTGCCCGGCGAGTATTGCGGTCCGGCCAGCGGCACGTACGAGAACCATCCGGCCTGCGGACCGGCGTGCAGGAAAAACATCGTGTAGAGGAACAGCCCACCGAACAGGTAGATGTAGTAGCCGAAGGCGTTGAGCTTGGGAAACGCGACGTTGTGCGTGCCGAGCATCAGCGGCACGAGGTAGACGCCGAAGCCTTCCATGATCGGGACGGCGAACAGAAACATCATGGTCGAGCCGTGGATGGTGAAGATCTGGTTGTACGCATCCGGCCCGAGGAAGTGGTTCTCGGGCTTCATGAGCTGGATGCGCATCAGCGCGGCTTCGACGCCGCCCGCGAGGAAGAAAAGGAAGGCAGTGACGATGTAGCGCATGCCGAGCTCTTTGTGGCCGGTTTCGCTGAGCCATCCGATCAGGCCGGGCTTCTTCGCCCAGGTCTTCTCCATGATGGCGCGCTCTTTCGCGAAGTCGGGCGGGACGACGGCGAGCTCGGTCATCGCCATTCCTCGAAAAGAAAATGTTGAATGTTGAATGTTGAATGTTCAATGTTGAATGAAGGGACGTGTGCGGCGCGGATTCGCAGCTCGCTTTTCCATTCAACATTCAACATTGAACATTCAACATTCAACATTGCCGTTCTCACCGTAACGTCTCCAAGTACGCCAGCAAGTCATTCATCTCCTGCCCGGAGAGTTGATTCGGCGGCATCAACGTTCCCGGCTTGATCGCCGGCGCATTCGCGATCCATCCGGCGAGATTGCCGCGCGTGTTGAGCAGTTGTCCGGCGGCGAGGGTGGGACGGCTGCGGAAGTGGGTGAGGTCGGGGCCGAGTGTGCCGTATGCGTCGAGGCCGAGGATGTTGTGGCACTTCGCGCAGGGGGCGTTGAGGAAGACCTGCTGTCCGCGAAGTTGCGACGGCGTCATCGGCGTCGGCGCGCCTTCGCCCATGTGCGATTTCCATTTCAGGAAGTCGGCGGACGATTCTGCGACGACCGTCAGCGCCATATGCGCGTGCTGGTAGCCGCAGAATTCTGCGCACTGTCCGCGGTAAACGCCGGGCGTGTCGGCCTGAATCCAGAATTTGTTGACGCGTCCGGGGATGAGATCGCGCTTGCCGTGCAGGTTCGGAATCCAGAGCGAGTGAATGACGTCGCGCGTGTCGAGCCGCAGCAGGACGGGCGTGTGAATGGGGATGTGAATCTCGTTCGCGTCGGTAATCTGATTCGAGGGAAGGAGCGAGTCGGGATACTTCACTTCCCACCACCACTGATGCCCGGTGACTTCGATCTCGATCTGCCCGGGTTTGTCTTTGCCGAAAGTACCGATGGCGTTGCCGGTGGCCACGCTGCTGAACAGAAGTCCGAAGAGCGTGGCGATGGTGACGGCGGCACAGCTGCTGACGAAGAATCCGAGCCGGCGATCGTGCGCACGATTGTCGATCGCGTCCGCGCGACGCCGGCCTCTCACCGCGGCGATCAAGAAGAAGACGATGGTGATGACGTAGACCACGACGCAGATCCAGAAGAAGACCCACCAGAGATGTTCGATGCGCGCCGCCTGCGGGCCGGCGGAGTGCAGCGCGGATTGGACGGGCGCGAGGGTGGCCCCTGACAACATCGTCCGATGGAACGCTGGCGTCTCGCCGGCTGGCCCGGCGGCGTCTCGCCGCCGAACCGCCAGACCCTCAACATTCGCTGGTAACGAGTCGGCGGCGCAAGCCTCCCATTCGGCGGCGAGGACGCCGCCGCGCCAGTCGGCGAGGACGCCAGCGTTCCGCCGCGCACTCCTCACTTCGGCTCCTCGGCGCGTTTCGCCATCATCTCTTCCGATCGCGGCGACGTTGCGCCTTTCGGCTCGAAACCGCCGAGCGCGCGGACGTACGTCGTGAGCTGCCAGATCTGGTAGACCGGAATGTGCCCACCGTACGACGGCATCCCGTTCGGACGCCCCTCGGAGATCGTGGTGAAGATGTTCACCGGCGAGCTGCCGTAGATCCATTCGGCGTCCATCAGCGGCGGGCCGATTCCGCCGCCGCCGTGGAAGTGGCATCCGGAGCAGTTGTACTGCGTGAAGAGCCGCTGCCCCTCGCTGATCGCGTACGCGTTTCCCTCGTACGGGTTGTTGATGCCGGTGGCGGCGAGTTGCTTCGGTCCGGGCTGAAGGTCGCCCATGCGCATCGGATTGGGACGTTGCGAGTCAGCCGCGGCCGGTGCAACGGGACGGCGTTCGCGATGGCAGGCGAAGAGGGCGAGGATGGCCAGAAAGGCGAGCGATCGCTTCATACTCTCGGCACTCCGTAGTGATCGAGGATCCGTTCGATGTCGGGGCGGCGTTTTTCGATCTCCTGATC
>JAXDIO010000021.1:0-3658 GCA_034663965.1 Thermoanaerobaculia bacterium
CGAGATTCAGGACAAATCGGAGTTTCAGATCGGCGGCACGACGCTGATGCTGATCATGACCGAAGAGGCTTAGTCGGCCTTTCTCCGCGTCCCCGCGTCTCCGCGTGACTACGTCGCCGGCGGCGCGCTTTCCGGTCCGCCGCCACCACCGCCCCGGCGACGCCGAAAACGGCGGCGCCGTTTCGGTCCATCACCTTCCGGACGCGGCGTTGGCGTTCCTTCGGTATTCGGACGCGCGGCCTGCGGCGGGCGAGGAGGACGCGGCTCGCGCGGCGGACGCGGTTGCTGCTGTTGCTGCGAAGCGGCAGCGTTCACATTCGTAGCGGATTCTTCGCCGCGACCTCCGCCGCGGCGGCGACGGCGACGCTTTCCCGTCCGCTCCCCCTCGGCTTGCGGAGCCGCGGACTGCTGCTGAGGAGGACGCTGCTGTTGCGGCGGCCGTTGCTGCTGTGGACCGCCGCCGCCGCGTCCAGGACGATTCGGCCGGCCATCGCGTCCACGCTCGCGCGGCTGCTGTTGCTGCGGACGCGCGTCCGGACGCGGAGGCTTCGCTCCGCCGCGGCGCTCGTCCTTCTTACCGTTCGTCTTACCCGTGCGCTGCTCGAACTCCTGCAGCTTGCGCTGCATGTACTTGCGAATGGGTCCATCCTGCCGCGCCCGCATTTCATCGAAACCGCAGTAAGGACAGCGCTTCCAGCCTTCGGGATAGGTCTTCTTGCAGGCTGTGCAAAGGATGCTTTTCGGCAGGGGCATCGTCGGGCGGGCGCATTGTACACTTCGGCCGTGGAGCCCTCGGACGACACGGCGCGCCGCAAGACGTTGCAGACGCTGATCGAACTGGCCGAAGGATCGAGTCCCGCCGACTGCTGGGACGATCGTCGCGCCGAGGATTTGTTGCGTTCACAATCGACGCCGGATGAAGTGCGGGAGCTTGGGATGAGCGAGGAGATGATTTCGCGGGTGTGGGGAGTCGGGAGTCGGGAGTCGGAGAAAAGCGGAGCGAGAATCTCCGACGCCCGACGCCCGACCCCCGACACCCCACGCTTCACCGTCCGCGTTTCCGCCCGCTTCGAAGCGGCGCATTTTCTGCGCGAGTATCGCGGCATCTCCGAGCCGTTGCACGGGCACTCGTACAAAGTCGAGGCGGATCTCGCGTCACGCGCTGGCGGCATCGATTCCGACGCCATCGCCGTCGATTTCATCAGCGCGCGGCACAAGCTCGAAGCGCTGGCGAAGACTCTCGACTACGGCTGCATCAACGATGTGCCGCCATTCGATCGCATCAATCCCTCTGCCGAGAACATCGCCGAGTGGTTCGCGCGCGAGCTCGGCGCCGCCGTCGCCGGCGAAGATGCCGTCGTTCACGCGGTGACGATCTGGGAAGGGCCGGTCAACTCCGTAACGTTCCGACCATGACCGTGCACAAAATCCCGAATCACACCGCGCTGAAGGAGTGGGCCTCGGTCATCGACGCGCTTGGCAGCGGCGCGCAGATCGTGCTCATTCGCAAAGGCGGCCTCGCCGACCAGTCATTCGGCGTCGAGGCGCAGCGTTTCTACCTCTTTCCGACGAACTACCACGACGCCGGCGGCGCGGAACCGACGCACGTGCGGATCACGCATTGGGCCGAGGCGGTGAAGACGTGGCAGATCAAGGATGCCGCGATGCTGCCGAGCCTCGAGGCGCTGACCATCCTCGATTCCGAAGCCATCGAAACGCGCTATCGCTTTCGGCCCGATCAGGCCATCAACGTCATCGCCGTCCGCGCGTATCGGCTCGCAAATCCGGTCGACGTCGTCATGAAGGCCAACTACTCCGGCTGCCGGAGCTGGGTCAGCATCGATGAGGAGATCGACATCGATGGCTCGGTCGCCGCGCTGAGCGAGGAAGCACTCGATGCGCAGATCAACGCGATCGACCTCATGCTCACCGAACCCGTGGCAGCGTGGAACTGACGGTCATCATCATCATGCTCGCGGCCGGCGTCGGGCTGGCGGCGTCGGTCATCATCACGTTCGCTGCGGCGCAGCGCGAAGCCGATATGAGCGGCGCCACGCAAGCGAAGGCCGCGCCGGACCGCAACCACATCGCCGCGTCGCTGCTCGTCAACCTGCTCGTCTGCGGCGGAACGCCGGCGGATGCGGCGATGCGTACGATCCGCAAAAGCGCGGGCCTGGCCGCGCCGGTCACGTCGTCGATCGACATCACCAGCTGGACCGAGCGCTACGCAAAACTGGCCACGCCGGAACAGCGCATGTGGCTCCTCGACACCGCCGTCCGCCTGATCGCTGACCGCACCACGCCCGTTCCGCTCCGCCAATACTCGGCCCTGCTCGACCTCAGCTTCGCGCTTGGCTTCCAGACCGATGCGCTCGCGAAGTTGCGCGACACGTATGGCTTCGATTACGTCGATCACGCCAAGAATGCGCGGCCGCGCAGCGCCGATCGCGGCGGCGTCTCGACGCCTCTCTACTCGCGCGACGATCGCGAGCCCGCCGAACTGCTGCGCATCCTCGGCGTCGAAGCGCCGGCCTCGCGCGCCGTCGTCATCGCCGCGTATCGCAGGCTCGCCGCGCAGCATCATCCCGACAAAGTCTTCGGCGAATCCGCCGAGGTGCAGAACGCGGCAGCGGCGCGATTCATCGAGATCACCAGGGCGTACGAAACGCTTTTGGTCATCTACAACGAGTAGGGCTTGCCCTCCGGCCGCGGACGTGTATAATGCCCGTTCGGGAATTCGGGTAGTTTACAGGTTGTTCACCGGCACTTCCCCTCCGTAGACCGTAGTAAATCTCGACGAAATTCACATTGAGGACGGACGTGTCCGGTCGCGGTGACGCGGACGCCGGCCCGTCTTCACGTCGAGTAAACCGTTCAGCAATCGCCGCTCGGAATCGTAAAGCTAACCATCGCAACGACTTCGGCAGCGCATCCAGGAAACCCACGAGCCCCCGGTAACCATTTTATTTGCCGCCGCATCTAATAGCGATAACGGCACGACTTACGCATTTTTTGGGAAGCAGACGTACGGGAGACACGATGAAGACGGCTGTAGCAACGGATCACGAACAGGGATGGGACTTCGAAAAGGCAGCGATGCCTTACGTCGATTCCCTCTACAACACTGCCTATCGCATGACGAGGAACTCCGAAGACGCGGAAGACCTCGTGCAGGAGACGTACCTCAAGGCCTACAAGTACTACGACAAGTTCGAAGAAGGTACGAACTTCAAGGCGTGGCTCTTCAAGATCATGAAGAACACGTTCATCAACAACTATCGGAAGAAGAAGCTCACGCCGCACAAGATCGACTTCTCCGAGATCGAAGAGTCGTACGAGCGGGTCATCCAGAAGAACGCGCCGGACCTCATCAAGGATCCGGAGAGCGAGATCTTCCAGGACATGATGGACGCCGACGTCAAGCGCGCCCTCGACTCGCTGCCGCACGACTACAAGATGGTGGTCCTGCTGGCCGACATCGAAGGCTTCTCCTACAAAGAGATCGCCGAGATCCTCGACTGCCCGGTCGGTACCGTGATGTCGCGTCTCTACCGCGGCCGCAAGATGCTGGAGCGGACGCTGCTCGAGTACGCGCGCAAGTACGGCTACATCCGCGGCGGCGCCGAGCCGGCCAAGATGCGCTCGCGCAAAGACGAGA
>JAXDIO010000040.1:0-36899 GCA_034663965.1 Thermoanaerobaculia bacterium
AATTCTCCACACTTCTTCTGCGTGCGAATTCAGCGACTTACCTCGCTGCGCCGCAGTTGAATGCGAGTGGCTAAGCACCCGACCCCCATTCTCAGGCAACTGCCGGTTTCGGGTCTGTGCCACACCGCCTCTGCCGGTAAGAGCATTTGTGCAAGTAAAGGCAGGATTCGTGTGGCACAGACACTCTTGTCTGTGCTTTGGCAAGATGCAGCGGCTGATGTTGCAAACCCTCACGCCAGCGCAAACGTCCGCAGCGGCGTGTGGATCGCGCCTTTCGGGTTCAACTTGCTGGAGAAGAGCGTCACCGAATCGATCGGGATTGGATCCGATTTGAAGTCGCGCAAGGCGCCGTTGAAGATCTCGATACACGCGGGCGGCCACCGATCGCGGATGCGGAAGAGCGTGAGGTGCGCGCGAAAGTCGCCGCGATCTAATGAGACGCCCGCTGCTTCGACACCGCTGCGCACAGCGTTTGCGACCGCGGTGAACTTCTCCTCCGGCCCGGCACCGACCCATGCCACCCGCGCGTGACGCGCATTCGGAAAAAATCCGCTGCCGCGCAGATGTCCTTCGAAGCGCGGCACGCTCGCCAGGCTTTCTTCGACGCATGTGGCGAGCGTGGGCAGGAGCGAATCAGGTTGCTCGTCGAGAAATGCGAACGTGAGGTGCTGCGTCTCGGGACGCACCCACGCCGCGGGAGGCAAGCGCGATTTCACCATCGCAATGCGGTCGCTGATCGCGCGGAGCTCCTGCTCCGGAAAGGAGATGGCGATGAATAGGCGCATTGAATTGATTGGACGGCGGACGAATTGTAGCCGTCAATCGGCCTGACCGGCGAGAAACTCGGGCGTGAAGATGCGCGCGATCTCAGCGTCACTGAGAATCTTCTTTTCGCGCAGAAGAGTCGGAATCGGCGTTCCGCTCTTCGCCGACTCTTTCGCGATCTCGGCCGCTTTCGCGTAGCCGATGATCGGATTGAGCGCCGTGGCCAGCGACGGAGACCTTATGTAGTAGGCCTCGCACTGCGCGCGGTCGGCTTCGATTCCGGCAATGCACTTGGCGATGAACACCGGCAGGTAGTTCTTCAGGATCTCGATCGAGAAGAGGATCTCGAACGCCATCAGCGGCATCATCACGTTCAGGTCGAGCTGGCCCGCCTGCACCGCGTAGTCGATCGTCGTCGCGGATCCGATGATGTGGAAGCACACTTGGTTCATGCATTCCAGCATCGAGGGATTGACTTTGCCCGGCATGATCGACGACCCAGGTTGCACGGACGGCAGGACGATCTCGGCGAGGCCGGTCTGCGGCCCGGAGGCGAGCAGGCGCAGATCGTTCGTGATGCGCGTCAGCTCGACGGCGAGATTGCGCAGCGCGCTCGAAACGGCGGCGACCGGGAGCTGCGACTGCATCGACTCGCGAAGATCGGCGGCGGCAGTGAGATCGAGATTGGTCAGCTCGTTCAGCCGCCGCACGACGACATGGCGATATCCGCGCGGCGCGTTCATGCCGGTGCCGACGGCGGTCCCGCCGATGCCGAGGTCGCGAAGCTCGTTCGCGGCGGAACGGAGGAGACGGGTGGCGCGGCGGGTGGCGGCGGCGTAGGCGCGAAACTCCTGTCCGAGCGTCAGCGGAACGGCGTCCTGCAAGTGCGTGCGGCCGGACTTGATGACGTCCGCGAAGGCGTCGCCGCGATCATCGAACGCGTCCACGAGCGCGTCGAGCTGCGGCAACAGCTCGTTCAACAACAGCAACGTGGCGATGCGGATGGCGGTCGGAAACACGTCGTTCGTCGACTGCGCCATGTTGACGTGATCGTTCGGATGGACCGGCTTGTACGTCCCGCGCTCCGGATTGGCGAGGTTGGCGATGACCTCGTTCACGTTCATGTTGAACGACGTTCCGGCGCCGGCCTGGAAGACGTCGACAACGAACTGCGGCCGATACTTCTCGGCGTTGTCGAGCAATTCATCGCAAGCCGCGACGATCGAATCGGCGAGTCCGGCATCGAGTGCTTCGAGCTCCCGGTTCGCCAACGCGGCAGCCTTCTTCAGCAGGACAAACGACCGAATGAAAACCGGGTGTTCGCGTAGGCCGCTGATCGGATAGTTCTCCACTGCCCGCTGCGTCTGCGCGCCGTAAAGCGCGTCATCAGGGACGCGGACTTCGCCGAGGGTGTCGCGTTCGGTGCGCATTAGCTCTTAGCTATTAGCTCATAGCTCTTAGGGGAACAGCGAGGGCCGTGCCGAACGGCCCTTCCTAAGAGCTCAGAGCTAACAGCTAAGAGCTCCTGAGTGCATCCAACCGCGCCTTCGACTCTTCGAACACGTTCTTGTGCAGCGACTGGCCGTGCGCATCCATCGTCACGATGGCCATGAAGTCTTCCACCCACAGATGCCAGATGGCCTCCGGCGAGCCGAGGTCCATCCAGTCGACGCCGTCGACGCGCTTGATCGACGCGGCGCAAACCTGCGCGGCGCCGCCGATGGCGTGCAGGTAGACGGCGCCGTACTCCTTGCACGCCGCCAGCGTCTTCTCCCCCATCCCGCCCTTGCCGATCACGCCGCGAATCCCGTAGTCGCGGATGACCTCCCACTGATACGGCTCCTCGCGCGAGGACGTGGTCGGTCCGGCCGCTTTGCACACCCACTGATCGCCCTCCTTCACCATCACCGGCCCGCAGTGGTAAATGATTTGTCCTTTGAGATCGACCGGCGGCGGAGTGCCGGTGTGGATGCGGTGATGAACGGCGTCGCGTCCGGTGTAAAGCCGTCCGGTGATGGCGACGGAATCACCGACGTGGAGCGATCGGATGGTGGCTTCGTCGATGGGGGTGGTGAGTTTTACTAGGGCCATAAGTCAAAGACTCAATGTTGAATGTTCAATGTTGAATGTTGAATGTTGAATGAAGAGGCGGCAGAGCGGAGCCCATTCAACATTCAACATTGAACATTCAACATTTAACATTCGCTTTCAGTACAACCACTCCGTGACGGTGCCTGACATGTCGAGAGAAGCGCCGCGCCGCCGGTACGCCCAGCACATGTACGCGATCGACACGAAGAACGATGCCGGAAGGCGATTGAGTTTGCCGATCTTGCAGGCCAGCAGCGTCGTCTTCCCGCCGAATCCCATCGGTCCGATGCCGGACTGATTCGCCTTTTCGACGACGCGCGATTCCAGCTCAGCGAGCATGGGATCGTCGTTGGTGTCGTCGAGCATGCGCAGAAGTTGTTCCTTCGCGAAGCCGTAGCCGGTGCCGCGATCGCCGCCGATGCAGACGCCCAGGATGCCCGGGCCGCAGCCCTGACCCTGGGCCTGGAGGACGCAGTCGAGGATGGCGTTCTCGACACCTTTGAGATCGCGTCCGCCGAGGTCGGGGTGCGGGAGCGAGTACTGGGCGTTCATGTTCTCGCAGCCGCCGCCTTTCAGCATCAGCTTCACTTCGACATGCGGCTCATGCCACTGATGAAAGTGAAAGACAGGCGAGCCCGGCCCGGTGTTGTCGCCCGTGTTCTTGCCGGTGATGCTGTCGACGCTGTTCTGCCGCAGATACCCTTTCTTCGTGGCCGTCCTCACGGCCTCGGTCGCAACTTCCTCGAACGCGAGCTGGTCGTAACCGGCCGGCGTGTGGACGTAGAAGAGGATCGTCCCCGTGTCCTGGCAAAGCGGGAGCGAGCTGTCGCGCGCGAGTCCGATGTTGCAACCGATGACGTTGAGCGCGACGTCGGCATTCGATCCTTCGACCTCGTTCTTCCGCGCGCCGGTAACTGCGCGGACGACATCGTCCGGCAGGATTGTCGAGGTGCGCCGGACCAATTCGAGGATCGATTCGAAGAGGTTCGTTTCGGGAGAGATAGGTTCAATCGTCTGCGCGGTCGCGCTCATGCGTTTCTCCGGGAAGGGGAAGATTACCAGTGAATGACTGTGAGGCCGGGGACGCGGTCGTAACCGGCATCGTTCGTCAGAAGCGGAAGTTCATATTGGATACACAAGGCCGCAATCCAGAGGTCATTTCTCTTCGACACGGATAAGTTGGCCGTCCGCTGGAACACAGCAGCACGAATCCGGCCATAAATGCGTGCCGTCTCGATCGTCGGAAGCAACGGCTGCCATTGCTCCAGCAGAGCCTCGATCACAGCTCGATTTCGCTCAGGTCGTACGCTGGATTCGGCTCCCTGAAAGAGCTCGCCTAAGACGGTTACCGGAAGAACGATCTGCTCAACACGGCTGATTGGGGGCGGCGTCGGTCGATCGTCGCGTATGAAGTCGACCGCGGCATCAGTGTCCAACGCAAGCCGTTCGCTCACTTCCTGACCGGCTCGATGGGAAACGCTTCTTCAATGGCGCGTCCGAAGCTCTCTGCATCCTCGCCCGTCAAAATGTTTTCCAAGTGTGCCCACGGCTTCTTTGGCTTCGCGTGTTCGACGATCACAGAGACCTTTTCACGATCGGCAAAACCGTCGAGAGGTTCAAGCAAATGGAGCGTCCGCGTCGCATCGTCGTATTCCGCTTTCAAGACCTTACTCATACGCGCCTCAGTTTACGACAACGACGGGCGCCCGCGTCTACAATCCCGACCCAATGCTTCGCGACAAACTCCTCCACCACGATCCCGTCGACGGTTTCCGCTGGCGGAGCCACGAGATCACGCGCGTGGAAGGGTTCAGCGATGCCGTGTTCGGGTTCGCGGTGACGCTGCTGATCGTGTCGCTCGAAGTGCCGCATACGTCCGTCGAGTTGTTGGCCACGATGCGCGGCTTCGGCGCGTTTGTAGTCACCTTCCTGATGCTGGCCGGGCTCTGGTACTCGCAGTTCACCTTCTTCCGGCGCTACGGGCTGGAAGACCGCGTGACGGTGATCCTGAATCTCGTGCTGCTGTTCATGGTCCTGTTCTTCGTCTATCCGTTGAAGTTCCTCTTCAACGTGATGCTCACCGATCCGCGGATGAAGCAGACCATCGCCACCGCGCATGGCATCGAGATGGTCGTGCTGCCGGAGCACAAGCCGCTGATCTTCGCGATCTTCGGCGCTGGCTTCGCCGGCGTGATGGTGGTCTTCACGCTGCTGTACCGCCACGCCTGGAAGAAGCGCGAGGAGCTGGAGCTGAACGAGTTCGAGATTTTCGAAACGGAGCACAGCGTCCGCCGTCTCTCCGTTGCCTCTGCGGTCGGCTTCACCTACTTCCTGATCGCCGGTCTGAACGCGCTGCCGCACCGAACAAAGATGGAGCAGAACATCGTCTTAGCCGCAGCGATCGCCATCCTTATCCTCCTCGGCGTGCTGATGACGATGATCGTCCGGCTCTGGCTCATGCGACGGAAGCGCGCGAACGAGTGGAAGGCCGGGCAGGCATCCGATCGGGAAATTGCTAAGCGCGCGGATCGCCCTGAAGAAAATGCCCCGTGATGGCGTGCACCGCGTCCGAAGTGCGCTTGCCGGCGACGCCATCAACGGCCAGCGAGATTCCCGGAATATGGTTCAGGGCCTGCTGCAGATGCGCTGCCGGCGCGGTTTCATGATTCGGGTCGAAAACAACGGCTGAAGCTAACACGTCGAGCGGCTCGTCGCTCGCGGCATTTTCGGCGTCAAATTGAATGATGCTCTTCTCGGCCATGCGCCGGATCAGGACTGCCGCTCCGCACTGTTGCGATACGAGCACCGGCGAAAAGACGCCGTCCTCTGCGAATTTTCCTTGCGAGTAATGAGTCGAGAAGGACCACAGATAGGGTGTATTGATCCCACGCGACCGATAGCCAAAGCCGTTGTACGCCTCGAGACGATAGAGGATCGCCGGCAACGACCAGTCGCTCAGGTTCGCGAAGTTCTCGATCGTTAGCGCATCGGTGGCGCTCTCCTCCCATGTGTAGCGCACGCCGTCAGCGGGTGCCGCGGCTGGCCGCCCTTTGGGTACGTGCGTCGTTCGTTTCGTGAGCGGGTCGCCGTTGTGGAGATGGGTCGTGAACTTCAGACTCGCCTCGAGACAATGAATGACGCCGATGAAGAACCAAGGAATACCGAGCGGAACGCCAACTGCCGCGTAGCGTTCCTGGTTCGCGGCAATCGCGGCGGCGGTTTTCTCAACTTCAGTGGCGTGCGCCGGACGGATCAGGCACGTATCGAACAGATGCTGATACTCATTGCGCAGCTCAGGCGTAAGGGAAATCTTGGTCATGAAAGCGCTCCTCCTGATTAAGGACGGACACACGGCACTTTCTCACACTTGCGCGTTCTCTCCTTACACGCCTTCCAACGGCGGAATGAGTAACAACGTTGCCGTTTGCCGCTACTTCCTGATCACCAGCTCGACGCGGCGGTTCTTCTGCCGTCCGTCCGGATCGTCGGAACCGTCCGGCTTCGTATTCGGCGCGACCGGCTTCTTCGCGCCGAATCCTTCCGTGGAAAACTTCATGTTGTTCAGTCCGTGTGCGACGAACCAATTCTTCACCGACGCTGCGCGCCGTTCCGACAGCTTCTGGTTGTACGCGTCGTTGCCCTTCGCGTCGGTATGACCTTCGATGCGAACGGCGCCGCCTTTGGCGCGATCGCGGATGAAATCAGCGGCCTTCTGCAGCGTCTCATCCGCTTTCGGGAGGAGATCGGCTTTATCGAAATCGAACAACACGTCCGCCGCCATATCGACTCGAACCTCCGTCGCTGTCTCTTTCACCTCGAGGTCCTGCACCACACCGCCGATGCTTTCGATGCGATAGACGAGATCGACGATCGTGAACTGGTACGGCGGACCGGGATCGTGGTCCACCGGGTGCCGGTCACCGGCATTGGCGGCGAGCGCCGCAAGGATCAACGGGAGCGCGAGCAGTTTCGCGTTCATCGTCAGTGACTGATGGCGACGTCGTCGAGCGGCTGAAAATGCGGGATGACGATCGAGATTTTCTGCACGTCATCCGGCGGTGCGGGGAACTTCGCCCACAGCGAAAGATGCGAATGCGGAGCGACGTCTGGGATATCGGTGCTGCAGACGCACTTGCCGGCGGAGTCGCGGGCCACGAAGTACTTTTTCTTCCCCACCGGATCGACGAGCTGCACCGCGCCGATGCTGCCGTGATCGCGAATCTGGTGATCGGGATCGGCAAAGTTGTAGCCGAAGCCGATCGCTTTGTCGGAGTCGTTGACGAAGGCCATCTTCAGCGTGACTGTGCCGCCGCTGCTGCGCTTCAGCTCCATGACGTCCACTCGCGTTCCTGGTTTTTCGCCGTTCGCGGAGGCGATGCCGGAAGAGGTCGTCGCCGCGGCAGAAGGAGCGGCTGATGTGGAGCCGGGGGCGGCGGGCGTCGAAGTCGTTGTCGTCGCCGCGGTCGTCGTTGATTCAGGAGCCGGAGCGGCGGCTTGCGTGGTTGTCGTCGCCTCCTTCTTCGCGCAAGACAGTACGACCACGATCGAAAGCAGAAGGACGAGATGACGAGTCATTGAGTTCCTCCCAGGCCGGGTCAATCTATGTCCAGGCAATGGCCGAGGCAACTCGGCGCCCTATACTTTCGGCATGCTCTTCACGACGCGCTATCCGATCGAGCCTCACGGGCCGAAACGGCTGGTCGTGACTCGCACGCGGACCTGGAGTGAGATCGTGTTGCGGCTCGACGGCGTTCAGATCGGCAACCCCGGCCGCGAGGCGCTTCTGAACCGCGTCGAGTACACGCTGCACGACCATAGCGTGTTGTGTGTGTGGATCGAGTACGGACCGACCGGCATCCCGATGCTGTACATCACCCGCAACGGGCATCCGCTTCCGGGGTCAGAGGGCGATCCTCGCAAAATCCTCTGGTACACGCTGTGTTTCATCTGGGTCATCGGCGCTTGCCAGATCGCCTTCTCGATGGCTGTGATTTACAACGGCAGAGCGGATGGCGGCATCTATCTGATTGGTGCCGCCGGATTCGTTCTCGTCCTGCTCGGTTTTCTGGCGTGGGGCCGCTCCGTTGTTGCCATGGTCCTGGCCTCGCTGCTTGCGTTCGGCGAGCTCGGGCTTCTGATCATCAGCGAGGGCAACATCAATGCGGCGAACGTCGTGCGATTGATATTCGGCCTCGGCCTCTTCTCCTGGATCCTCTGGCGAGGCATCAGGGCTGTTCAGCAGTTGCAAGCGACGACGTTACCGGTCAGGCACCCGCCAGAACCAATGCACCACGATTGAATTCGCTTCGCGCTCTCTTCTTGCACGTCCGGAATGAGTTCTAAGTTTCGCCCGTTTAGGATGTGAGTCTACTTGACTCATATATAAGGTAATCGTATGAATTTCAATAAGCTTACAGTCAAAGCGCAGGAGGCAGTCTCCGAGGCGCAGAACCTTGCGCGCGGCGCGGGGAACCCCGAATTCACGCCCGAGCACCTGCTCATCGCGCTCCTTCGTCAGGAGGGCGGGATCGTCGTTCCGATCCTGACCAAGCTCGGCCTGCAGCCCGGCCAGATCGAGGCGGAAGTCGCGGCCGAGGTCGCGAAATTCTCGCGCGTCGGCGGCGCCTCGGCAGAGCCGATGACCGGGTCCACACTTCGAAAAGTCTTCGACGCCGCGTTCAATGCGGCCACCCAGTTCAACGACGAATATGTTTCGACCGAGCACTTTCTGCTCGCGATCGCGCAGACGAAGGAGTCGACCGCGGCGAAGATCCTGGCGCGCCATGGAGCCGTTCCCGACGCGCTGCTGAAGGCCTTGCAGTCGGTGCGCGGCACGCAGCGCGTCACCGATCAGAATCCCGAGGCGAAGTACCAGGCGCTGGAGCGCTACGCGCGCGACCTGACGCAACTGGCTCGCCGCGGCAAACTCGATCCGGTCATCGGACGCGATGAAGAAATCCGCCGCGTGATTCAGGTGCTCTCGCGCCGCACGAAAAACAATCCGGTGCTCATCGGCGAGCCGGGCGTCGGCAAGACCGCCATCGTCGAAGGTCTGGCCCGCCGCATCATGGAGGGGGATGTCCCCGAGGGTCTCAAGAACAAGCGCGTGGTCTCTCTCGATCTCGGCGCAATGATCGCCGGCGCGAAGTACCGCGGCGAATTCGAAGATCGTCTGAAGGCGGTCATCAAGGAAGTCGAGGAGAGCGAAGGCGACGTCATTCTCTTCATCGACGAGCTGCACACGCTCATCGGCGCCGGCGCCGCCGAAGGGGCGATGGACGCCTCGAACATGCTCAAGCCGGCGCTGGCCCGCGGCGAGCTCCGCGCAATCGGCGCGACGACGCTCAACGAGTATCAGAAACACATCGAGAAGGACGCCGCGCTGGAGCGCCGCTTCCAGCCGGTGTTCGTCGGCGAGCCGACGGTCGAGGACACGATCGCCATTCTGCGCGGCCTGAAGGAGCGCTACGAAGTTCATCACGGCGTGAAGATTCAGGACTCGGCCATCGTCGCCGCGGCGACGCTGTCGCATCGCTACATCACCGACCGTTTCCTTCCCGACAAAGCGATCGATCTGATCGACGAAGCCGCGTCGAAGCTGCGCATCGAGCTGACGTCGATGCCGCAGGAGATCGACGAGCTGACGCGCCGCATGACGCAGCTCCAAATCGAGAAGCAGGCTCTCTCCCGCGAGGACAACCCCGTCTCGAAACACCGCCTCGGCGAGATCGAGAGCGAGATCAGCGAACTGCAGGAAAAGATCAGCACTCTTCGCACGCAGTGGGAAAACGAGAAGGGCGTGATCACGCAGATCAACGATCTGAAGAAGAAGCTCGAGGAGACTCGTGAAGCCGCGAATGCCGCGGAACGTCAGGGCGATTTGAACAAGGCCGCGGAGCTGCGTTACGGAGCGCTGCCACAGATCAATCAGCAGCTCGAGGCGCTGTCGGCGAAGCTCGGCGAGATGCAGAAATCCGGCGCGTTGCTGCGCGAGGAAGTCACCGACGAAGACATCGCCGAGATCGTGTCGAAATGGACCGGAGTGCCGGTGACACGAATGATGGAGTCCGAAATCCAGAAGCTGGTGAAGATGGAGGACAACCTTCGGAAGCGCGTGGTCGGGCAGGAAGAGGCGGTCGCTGCCGTCTCGAGCGCCGTGCGCCGTTCGCGCGCGGGACTCAAGGATCCGAACCGTCCCGTCGGCTCATTCATCTTCATGGGTCCGACCGGCGTCGGCAAGACGGAGCTGGCGCGCGCGCTGGCCGAGTTTCTGTTCGACGACGACAACGCCATGGTGCGCATCGACATGTCGGAGTACATGGAGCGCCACGCCGTCGCGCGGCTGATCGGCGCGCCGCCGGGATACGTCGGCTACGAGGAAGGTGGCCAGTTAACGGAGGCCATTCGCCGCCGGCCGTACGCCGTCGTGCTCTTCGACGAGATCGAGAAGGCGCATCCCGAGGTATTCAACGTGATGCTCCAGATCCTCGATGACGGACGGCTGACCGATTCGAAAGGACGCGAAGTCAACTTCAAGAACACCGTCATCATCATGACGTCGAACGTCGGCGCGCAGTACATCTTCGACTATCAGAAATCGATGCAGACGCCGCAGCAGGAAGCGGAGATGGAACGCAAGGTCGAGGAGGAGCTGCACAAGCATTTCCGGCCCGAATTCCTCAACCGGATCGATGACGTGATCATCTTCCACGCGCTCGACATGCAGCACATCAAGCGGATCATCGAGATCCAGCTCCGCAAACTGGCGAAGCTGATCGGCGACCGCGGCCTGTCGATCGAAATCAGCGATCGCGCGAAGGAGCAGCTGGCGAAGGAAGGCTACGACCCCGCCTTTGGCGCCCGTCCGCTCAAGCGCGCGCTGCAGAAGCTGATCATCGATCCGCTGGCGATGAAGCTGCTCGAAGGAACGTTCAAGCCGGGCGACATCGTGTTCGTGAACGCCGGCGCAAACGGGAAGGTGGAGTTGTCGCTGGAGCCGGAACCGGTGGCGGTGAATTAGTCACGCGGAGGCGCGGATGTGTCCTTCCGCGCCTCCATCACGGCACGTAGTACAGCCGGATCGACTTCCCCACCCTCCGGTAGTTTTCCGGAAGCCACCGCCAGCCGCCCTGCTGTACGTTCGTCATCCGGTACGAATGGTCGCTGACGGCGATCCACCCTTTTGCCGGCACCCATGGGCTCGGATAGCGGAAGGGAGGGAAGCCGAGCGCGGCGTAGTCGGCCGGACCCATCAGCGACAGCCGGATCGACGAGATGTGCTCGCGCCGGATCACGCTGCGGAGGCGGAGGACATCCTGCCCCCAGTCGCCGTTGCTGTCGACCAGATAGCGCGATGGATCGCGTCCGGCGAAGGAGTTGAAGTACGGGAAGTAGTCGGGATGCGCGAGTGCCGAGGCGCCGAGATGACAGATGAGCAGTCCGGCGGCGATGAATGACATCGCGCGATTCGCGCGCAGCATTGCCACGACCGTGGCCCCGCAGGCGATCGCGAACGGAACGTAGAACGGCAGGATGTAGCGGACGCCGAGGTCGAGAGTGGTCGGCAGGGCGACGGCGACGATCGCGAGGCCGGCCAGACTCCACTCCGCGAAGATGCCGCGCAATTCGCGGTCGCGCAGCGCGAACCAGAGTCCGGCGACGAAGAGCAGCAGCGCGGCGATCGTCGTCTTCAGCGCAATCGCGAACGGAAAGTACCACCACCACCCACTCCTTCCCGCCTGGCCGCAGAGAAACGTGTCCATCCCCTCCTTGTCGATCTTGTGGATGGCGCTGATGCCGACGAAAAATGCCGGCGCAGGCAGCGGTGTCGACGGGTTGATGTGCGCGAGCAAGTGCTGGAGCCGCGGCGGATAGGAATCCATCCACGGCTGCAACTCCGCGAACGTGTGTACCGTGAACGCGTAGCCGGCCCAGACCACGAACAGCGTCACGAATGCCGCCGGAATCATCGTGCCGAGGGCGCGGGCGAAGCGTTTGCGGAAGTCGGGATCGCGCAGGAGGCGGACGATGGCGATCGCGATGCACGTCACCGGCACGTAGAGGATGCTGGTGAACTTGCAGTGGATGCTGAAACCGAATGCGGCGCCGAAGATGAGCGCGTGTTTCGGATCGGGATTGCGCAGCCAGCGGCCGAACGCCAGCAGCGCCACCGCGAGACCGGCCACGGCCGGACCATCGTGCGTCGTCAGCGCGGAGTAGCCGAGGACCACCGGCTCCATCGTGAAGAGGAACACGGCCGCGAGCCCGCCGGCGTCACCGAGGGCATCGCGCGCTGCGAAGAAGATTGCGATCGACGCGATGATGAAGAAAAAGGCCGTGCCGGCGCGGCCGCGAAAAAGGTTCGCTTTGTAATCGCCATGACCGTAGAAAACGCTGTGGATCTGATCGGTGAACGTGCCGTGCGGGTTGAAGCGCATCCCGCTGAACCACGGCGCGGCGGCGTAGATGACGCGCGGCAGCGGCGGGTTTTCGGCTTGCAGCGTGTAGCGGTGAAACTCATACAACTCCAGGCCCGCGCCGAGGTGCGTGGCCTCGTCGTTCGTCGCCGAAAAGACGCGCCAGGTCGTTGCCATCCGGATCGCGCCGATCGCGATCAGCAGCGCCGCGATGACGGCAGGACGGACTCGTGGAAAGCGCGGCATCGGCGGCCGATTCTACTTTCACCGATCGGGAACAACGACTGAGCTGCACCCGTTGACAATCCGTACCGGAGTGGTACTGTTTCGCGCCCGACCGGGACTTCTGATGCTGAAAATCTCCAAACTCACTGACTACGGACTCCTCGCCGCCGTCTACCTGGCCCGCCACAACGGCGAGGTTGCGTCCGCCCGCGAGATCGCCGAGTTCTACCACCTGCCCGTTCCGATGATCACGAAAGTGTTGAAGACGCTGCACCAGAGTGAGCTGATCGATTCGCAGCGCGGCGCGGGCGGCGGCTACGTTTTCAACGGCGACGCTGAAGCTGTCACGCTCGGCCATCTCATCGAAGCGCTCGAAGGTCCGTGGGATCTCGTCGAATGCGAGACCACCGACGACCAGGGTCACGCAACGTGCGCCATCCGCGTGGCCTGCCCGTCGCGCCGCTTCATGTTCGGCATCAACCGTGCGGTAAAGGGAGCGTTCGAGCAGGTCACGCTCGGCGACCTCACCCGCGGCGTGATGCCGGTTGCGCGCGTCGCGCAGGCAACACCGGCGCTTGGAGCAAATGTATGAGTTCAACCATCGAACAGATCGCAAGCCAGGAGTACAAGTACGGCTTCATCACCGACATCGAAGCCGATCAGGCGCCTCCCGGCCTGAACGAAGACATCATCCGTCTCATCTCGGCGAAGAAAAACGAACCGCAGTGGATGCTCGACTTCCGTCTCAAAGCCTTCCGCCATTGGCTGACGATGAAGGAGCCGACGTGGGCGAACATCAAATACGGGCCGATCGACTATCAGAAGACGTCGTACTACTCCGCTCCGAAGCAGAAAAAGAAATTGAACTCGCTCGATGAAGTCGATCCGGAGTTGCGCGCGACGTTCGCCAAACTCGGCATCTCGCTCGAAGAGCAGAAGCGGCTGTCGAACGTTGCGGTCGACGCGGTCTTCGACTCCGTCTCCGTCGCCACGACCTTCCGCACCGAATTGGCGAAAGTCGGCGTGATCTTTTGCTCGTTCTCCGATGCCGTTCAAAATCACCCCGAGCTCGTCCAGAAATACCTCGGCAGCGTCGTTCCGTACACCGACAATTTCTTCGCCACGTTGAACTCCGCGGTCTTCACCGACGGCTCGTTCTGCTACATCCCGAAAGGCGTTCGCTGCCCGATGGAGTTGTCGACCTACTTCCGCATCAACTCGGCCAACACCGGCCAGTTTGAGCGGACGCTGATCGTCGCCGATGAAGGCTCGACGGTCAGCTACCTCGAGGGCTGCACGGCGCCGATGCGCGACGAGAATCAGCTCCACGCCGCCGTCGTCGAACTGGTCGCGCTCGACAACGCCTCGATCAAATATTCGACGGTGCAGAACTGGTATCCCGGCGACAAAGAAGGCCGCGGCGGCATCTACAACTTCGTCACCAAACGCGGCAAGGCGTTCAAGAACGCGAAATTGTCGTGGACACAGGTCGAGACCGGCTCGGCCATCACCTGGAAGTACCCGAGCTGCATCCTGCAGGGCGACAACTCGATCGGCGAGTTTTATTCGGTCGCGCTCACGAATCACCGCCAGCAGGCTGACACCGGCACGAAGATGATTCACCTCGGCAAGAACACCCGCTCGACGATCGTGTCGAAAGGCATCTCGGCGGGACACGGCCAGCAGACCTATCGCGGCGAAGTGAAGATCATGAAATCCGCCGAGGGCGCTCGCAATTACTCGCAGTGCGACTCGCTGCTCCTCGGCGACAAATGCGGCGCGCACACGTTCCCGTACATCGAGGTCCGCAACTCGACCGCGAAGATGGAGCACGAAGCATCGACGTCGAAGATTGGCGAAGACCAGCTCTTCTACTGCCAGCAGCGCGGGATTTCCGCCGAGGATGCGGTCTCGATGATCGTGAACGGCTTCTGCCGCGAGGTGTTCAAAGAGTTGCCGATGGAGTTCGCGGTAGAAGCGACGAAGTTGCTGGGAGTTAGTTTGGAAGGATCAGTAGGTTAAGGAACCCAATGCTGCCGAGCGCAGCGCAGGTCAGCATCTCCGGTTAGGGCCGCGCGGCAGCAACGAACACCAGCGCGGGCTAACCGGAGATCCTGACTTGCGCTGCGCTCAGCAGGATGAAAACAAAAACGCGAGATCCTGACGGTCGCTGCGCTCCGCAGGATGAAGACAAAAAAATGCTCGAAATCAACAACCTCCACGCCGGAATCGACGGCAAAGAAATCCTCAAAGGGCTGACGCTGCATGTCGGCATGGGCGAAGTGCACGCGATCATGGGGCCGAACGGCTCCGGAAAATCGACGCTCGCGAACGTCCTCGCCGGACGTCCGAAGTACGTCGCGACCTCGGGGACGGTGACGTATCAGGGCAAAGACCTGCTCGCGCTGCCGGCCGAGGAGCGCGCTCGCGAGGGAGTCTTCCTGGCCATGCAGTATCCGGTCGAGATTCCGGGCGTCAACAACATCTACTTCCTCAAAGCCGCGCTCAACGCGGTGCGCAAGCATCAGGGGCAGGAGGAACTCGATGCGATGGAGTTCCTGCAGCTCGCGCGAGAAAAGATGAAGCTCGTCGAGCTGGACGAAGCGTTCATGAACCGTTCGGTGAATGAAGGCTTTTCCGGCGGTGAGAAGAAGCGCAACGAAATTTTCCAGATGGCCGTCCTCGATCCGAAGCTGGCCATCCTCGACGAGACCGACTCCGGCCTCGACATCGACGCGCTGCGCATCGTGGCCGAGGGCGTGAACGCGCTCGCCAGCGAGAAGCACTCGGTGCTCGTCATCACGCACTACCAGCGGCTGCTCAAGTACCTCGTGCCGGATTTTGTACACGTGCTTGCCGACGGTCGCATCGTGAAGTCGGGCGGGAAAGAACTCGCCGAGGAACTCGAGCAGAAGGGCTACGAGTGGATCGAAGAGGAGTTAGTCGCAACGCGATGAGTACGGTTCTCGAAGATCGCTCCACGATTGCGCCGGTGCACATCGACGGTGAGCCGGAGCGCGTCCGCCGCATTCGCGAGCAGGCCGCGGAGCGCTTCAACGTCCTCGGATGGCCGACGACGCGTTCCGAGGATTGGAAGTACACGTCGCTGGCAACGCTCGCGAACATCGATTGGAAAATCGATCAGCGGCAGCCCGAGGGGAAGGATCCGGATTCGCCGTTCGGCGACAAACCGATTGCTGAGCTGATGTTCGTCAACGGCGCTCTGCACGCGAATCGTTCGGCGCTCGCGAACGAGCATCCCGGAATCCGCGTGACGCCGATTCGTGAAGCGATGGATAACGAATCGTTCGTACAACATTTCGCGCGGTACGCCGATTACGAGAAGCACGCGCTGACCGCGCTGAACACCGCGATGTGGCAGGACGGCGCGTTCATCGAGATCGCGCCGGGAACTCTCGTCGAGGGATTCATCCACCTGCTCTACATCGGAGGCGGCAACGCGGAACATCCGGTGATGTCGCATCTCCGCAATCTGATCGTGGCCGGACGCGGAAGCCAGATCACCGTCGTCGAATCGTTCTTCGGCAAGGGCACCTACTTCACGAACACGGTCACGGAAATCGTGGCCGGCGACGGAGCCGTCGTCGATCACTACAAATTCGAGAACGAATCGCTCGATGCCTTCCACATCGGCACCGTGCAGATTCACCAGGAGCGCTCGTCGAGCGTGACCTCGCGCACGATCGCCACCGGCGGCGGCCTCGTTCGCAACGAGATCAACGCCGCGCTCACCGGCGAGGGAGCGAGCCTGTCGATGGAAGGGCTGTTCGTACTCTCCGGCAAACAGCACGTCGACAACCACACCGTCATCGATCACGTCGCGCCGCACTGCGACAGCGTGGAGTTGTTCAAAGGCATCCTCGACGAAAACGCGCGCGGCATTTTCGACGGCCGCATCATCGTCGAGCCGAATGCGGTGAAGACGAACTCGCGGCAGACGAACAAGAACCTGTTGCTGTCCGAGACCGCCGTGATCGACTCGAAGCCGTCGCTCGAGATCCACAACGACGACGTGAAGTGCAACCACGGCTCGACGATCGGCCAGCTCGACGAGGAAGCGCTCTTCTATCTCCGAGCCCGCGGTATCGGCGCCGAGGAAGCGCGAAACTTGCTCGTCTACGCGTTCGCGAGCGAGATCGTGGAGCGGATGAAGATCGACGTCGTCCGCGAAAACGCCGGACGCGCGCTGTTCAGCCGCATGCCCAAGCGAATGCCCGAACGCAGGAGTGAAACGCGATGAGCGCCGTGCTGCAGCAGACGAACACCGGTCTCGATATTGATCGCGTCCGCAACGACTTCCCCATCCTCACCCAACCCGTTCGCGGCGGACGTCCGCTCGTCTATCTCGACAACGCCGCCACCACGCAGAAGCCGCGGCAGGTGATCGATCGCATCGTCCGCTACTACACCGAGGAGAATGCGAACGTTCATCGCGGCGTGCACTACCTCAGCGAAACCGCCACCGACTCGTACGAAAAAGCGCGCACGACTGTGAAGCGCTTCATCAACGCGCGCGATGAGAAGGAAATCGTCTTCACGCGCGGCACGACGGAAGGCATCAACCTCGTCGCACAAACCTGGGGACGCAAGAACGTCAGCGCCGGCGACGAAATCGTCATCACCGCCATCGAGCATCACTCGAACATCGTTCCGTGGCAGATGCTGTGCGAGGAAAAAGGCACGCGTCTGCGCATCGCGCCGGTGAACGATTCCGGCGAAGTAATCCTCGAAGAGTTCGAAAAGCTCCTCACCGATCGCACGAAGGTCGTTTCCTTCGGGCACGCATCCAATGCTTTAGGAACCATCAATCCGATCCGCAAAATGATCGCGCTCGCGCACGCCGCCGGCGCGATCACGCTGATCGACGGCGCGCAGGGCGTTCCGCATCTGCATGTCGACGTCCGCGATCTCGATTGCGACTTCTACGCGTTCTCCGCGCACAAGGTCTACGGTCCGACAGGCACCGGCGTGCTGTACGGCAAAGAGTCGGTCCTCGATGCCATGCCACCGTGGCAGGGCGGCGGCGACATGATCCTCTCGGTCAGTTTCGAGAAGACCACCTACAACGCGCTCCCCTACAAATTCGAAGCGGGGACGCCGAACATCGAAGGCGTCATCGGCCTCGCCGCCGCGCTTGATTACGTCAGCGCCATCGGCATCGACACGATCGCCGCGCACGAACAGGATCTCCTCCACTACGCCACGAAGCGTCTCCTCGAAATTGACGGCCTGCGCATCATCGGCACGGCCGCGGAAAAGGCCAGCGTCATCTCCTTCGTGCTCGAAGGTGTACACCCGCACGACATCGGGACGATCCTCGATGAACAGGGGATCGCCGTCCGCACCGGCCACCACTGCGCGCAGCCGCTGATGCTGCGCTTCAACGTGCCCGCCACCGGCCGCGCGTCGTTCGCGATGTACAACACGCGCGACGAAGCCGACGCGCTCGTAGCCGGCCTGCACAAAGTCATCGAGGTATTTCGGTGATTTTCCTTTCCAGTTCATCCCGAGCGGAGCGAGGGATCTCCGGCGCTTCCGCGCTGCCTTCAACGACACCGCGGCGCCACCGGAGATCCTTCGGCCGCTTCGCGACCGCAGGATAAAGTCAAAAAAACATGTCCGATCTACGCGAGCTCTACCAGCAGGTCATCCTCGACCACAACAAAAACCCCCGCAACTTTCACGAGTTGCCGAACGCGACGAAATCCGTCGACGGCTACAACCCTCTCTGTGGCGATCACTACAAGATCTACGTGGAAGTCGAAGGCGACACGATCAAAGACATCGGCTTCACCGGCAACGGCTGCGCGATCTCGAAAGCTTCCGCCTCCGTGATGAGCTCATCGCTAAAAGGAAAGTCCACAGCCGAAGCGCACCAGCTCTTCGACGTCTTCCACAAGCTGGTCACCGGCGAACCCGGCAGCCTCAGCACGGCAGAACTCGGGCGCCTGGCCGCGTTCTCCGGCGTGTCGGAGTTCCCGGCGCGCGTGAAGTGCGCAACGCTTGCATGGCACACGCTCAACAGCGCGCTCGAAGGCGATAAGGAAACGGTAAGCACCGAATGAACATGCGCGAAGAAGTAACCCTGACCCGAAATGCCGAAGCCGTGATGATCCCGAGCGGCGAGAAAGTTCTCGTCCCCGAAGGCGCCCACGCGACGATCACCCAATCCCTCGGCGGCTCCTACACGCTCATCACCGAGCGCGGACTGATGGTCCGCATCTCCGGCAAGGAAGTCGAAGCGATCGGCAAGCCGGTCGAGAACGTCGTCGAAGTCGCTCCCGGCGAAGAAGTCGCGCCGGAAAAACTCGAAGAGATGGTCTGGGACCAGCTCAAAACCTGCTACGACCCCGAGATCCCCGTCAACATCGTCGACCTCGGCCTGGTCTACCTCTGCGAGCTCGAAGAAGCGGACGGCGCGAAGAACGTCAAGATCAAGATGACCCTCACCGCCCCCGGCTGCGGCATGGGCCCGGTCCTCGCCTCGGACGTGAAATCGAAAGTCGAATCACTCCCCGGCGTGAAAGAAGCCGAAGTCGAAGTCGTCTTCGACCCCGTGTGGGACCGCAGCATGATGTCCGAGGCCGCCAAGCTGCAGTTGGGGATGATGTACTGATCAAATCCTATGGATGCGGCGTGATCGCGATGATCGTCAACACCGGAAATCGCTTCTTGCCTTCGACGCGATCGGGGCCGTAGTAAAAGAAAATGCGGTACGCCCCTGGCGTCCTGTTTTGCGCATACGCTTCGAACACTTCTTCGCCATCCGGACCATGCAGCGAATGAAACCGGTGCGTCTGCAGTGAAGGATGACGGAGATTCGTTTCGAGAAGCCCCAGTGTCTTGCGAACCTGCTTGAGCTGCCCGGGTTTTTTCTCCAACTCCTTCAGTTCGCGAGCGGCCTCGAATGAGAAACGCAGCTCACGATTCATCGTCGTCGGCGAAGCGCGCGAAAGAGCCAAGCGATTTCGTTCTCCCCGCCGCCGCATCTTCCAGGCCCCGCCGTACCGATTCGAGCGCGTCGGTATTGCGGTACAACCATGCCTCCGAGGCCGGGATAGAAACCTGTGGATCAAGAACGATGCGACCACGCTCGTCCTGATAGACATTGAAGCTCGCGTCCTCGAAGTCCTTTAACGCTTTGCCAAGCGCGAGGCGCCGCCGGCCATCGGGACGAACATCGCGCGCGACCAGCTTTAAACCGCTGGTTCTTTTTGCCTGCTTCTTCATGCGCGGTAACTCTGCACTTGGTGGGGCTTGGTGTCAAGTGGGTAACGCCCACATCGCGATCTCTGCGTTCATCTGCGTCATCTGCGGATAAACTTTCTCTGCAGATGGACGAAGATCGAATCCTTTCCGCGACTCCGCTCGAAGACGACGCGACCGTCGAGCTCTCGTTGCGGCCGCGGCGCCTGCATCACTACATCGGGCAGAAGAAGGTCAAGGAGAATCTGCACATCTCGATCGAAGCCGCGCGCAAACGGCGCGAGACGCTCGATCACGTCCTCCTTTTCGGCCCTCCCGGCCTCGGCAAAACGACGCTGGCTCACATCATCGCCAACGAGATGGACGCGGCCATGCGTTCCACTTCCGGGCCGGCGTTGGAAAAAACGGGCGATCTCGTTTCCCTTCTCACGAATCTCCAGCCCGGCGACACGCTCTTCATCGACGAGATCCACCGCCTCCCCGCGCCGGTCGAAGAAATCCTCTACTCAGCGATGGAGGACTTTTTCATCGACATCGTCATCGGCCAGGGACCGGCCGCGCGCACGCTCAAGTACGAGCTGCCGCGCTTCAACCTCATCGGCGCCACCACCCGCGCCGGCCTGCTCAGCGCGCCGCTGCGCGCGCGATTCGGCATCGTGCACCGCCTCGATTTCTATGACGTCGAATCGCTGGAGATCATCGTCCGCCGCTCCTCTGAAATTCTGAACATCGAAGTCACCGCCGACGGCTCGCACGAAATCGCGCGCCGTTCGCGCGGCACACCTCGCATCGCTAACCGTCTCTTGCGCCGCGTGCGAGATTTCGCCGAGGTCAAGCGCGAAGGAAAGATCGACGTGACCATCGCCCGCGAAGCGCTGGAGATGCTCGAAGTCGACGAATTCGGCCTCGACGAAATCGACCGCAAGCTCCTGACCACGATCATCGAACGCTTCAGCGGCGGCCCGGTCGGAGTCGGCGCTCTCGCCTCATCGATCGCCGAGGACCGCGGCACAATCGAGGATCTCTACGAGCCCTACCTGATCCAGATCGGCTTCCTCCAACGCACCCCGCGCGGCCGCGTAGCCAGCAAACTCGCCTACGACCACCTCGGCTACGCAAGCGGCGCGACAAGACGGCAGACGGATTTGTTTTCGTAGTCTCCGGAATTCCTTCGCGTCCAAGAAGCTTTCTCGAATATGACTTGCGAGTTATATTACGCAAGTGTCGTGGGATGTCGAGTTCACGGATGAGTTCAATACTTGGTGGCAGACATTGGACGAAGCCGAGCAGGAATCAGTCGTCGCGAGCGTCAAGCTGCTCCGGGCAAAAGGACCTGCGCTTCGCTTCCCTCACTCGTCCGGCGTTCGAGGCAGTCGTCATGGCCGGATGCGCGAGCTTCGGATTCAGCATTCGGGTAAGCCTTATCGAGTGTTTTATGCGTTTGATCCGCGCCGCGTCGCCATTCTTCTCCTCGGCGGGAGCAAGGTGGGCGACGATCGGTGGTACGAGAAAAATATCGCCGAGGCTGACGCGCTTTACGAGAGCCACCTCGAAGAGCTGAGAGACGAAGGAGAGATCGAATGAAGCGAAACTTCAACGAGCTGATCTCGAAGATGAGACCTGAGGCGCAGGAACGGGCGCATGCGCGCGCCAGCGAGTTGCTCCAGGCGATGGCGCTCGCGGATGTGCGCCGCGCGCAAGCCAGCACACAACAGCAACTCGCCCAAACGCTCGGAGTGAACCAGGCATGGATCTCCCGCGTGGAGCGGCAAACGGACATGTACCTGAGCACTCTTCGTTCCTACATTGAAGCGCTCGGCGGAGAACTCGAAGTGTCGGCGCGGTTCGACGACACGCTGATTCGGCTCGATCAGTTCGCAGCGGCCGAAGCCGAACCGGTCGGCAACGACGCCATGAATCAAGTACACACCATTCACGATTAGTGGCAAGGACGTCCGACGGCTTTACGAAGGCGTTCGCGTCCTTCGCGCGAGTTAGAAGCTGCGGTACCAGCTCTGATCCAAGGAAGCCGGACTATCCGGTAAAGAAGAGCGTCGCACGAAAGGCTTTCACCACAAAGACACAAAGAGCACAGAGGTCGTTCTCTGTGTACTCTGTGTCTCTGTGGTGAAAAAGATTTTCGTCGCCCTGCTCATCATCGCCGCGATCATCGTCGCCTACCACCTCCTGCCGATCGGCACATGGCTGAAAGCCTTCCAAACCTACGTTCGCGGCCTCGGCGCGCTCGGATATGTCGTTTACGTAGTCGTCTACGCCATCTGCGTGGTCGCCTTCGTGCCCGCATCCATCCTCACCCTCGGCGCGGGGGCGATCTTCGGATTCGTCGGCGGCACGATTGTCGTCGTGATCGGCGCGACCATCGGGGCCACGCTCGCGTTCCTGCTCGCGCGAACGGTCATGCGGAAACGCATCGAGGAGATGACGCGCAGCAATAAGAAGTTCAAAGCCCTCGACCGCGCCATCGCCAGCGAAGGGATGAAGATCGTCTTCCTCGTGCGCCTCGCGGTGGTCTTTCCTTTTACGTACATCAACTACGCCTTCGGACTGACCGCCATCCCGATCTGGCGCTACGTCCTCGCGACGTTCCTCGGCATCATCCCGGCGACGGCGGCATTCGTGTTTGCCAGCAGCGCGGCGACGAAGGCAGCAACCGGGGAAACGAGCAACATCACGAAGATCGTCTACATCGCCGGCGGCGTCATCGCCATCATCGTCAGCGTCCTCATCGGCAGGATCGCCACGCGTGCCATCAAGCGCGCCGGTGTTGACGAATAACGATGAACAGTAGCGATATGCTCTCTCTCCTTCGGAGGTTCCTGATGAGCAATCCACTTGTTGAACTGGCGAAAACGGGGCAGAGCATCTGGTTCGATCAGATGGAACGGCGCCTCGTTTCCAGCGGCGATCTGAAACGGATGATCGATGAAGACGATCTTCGTGGCCTCACTTCGAATCCGACCATTTTCGAGAAGGCGATCGGCGGCAGCGACGACTACGAAGAGCAGGTGCGCAGCCTGGCCGCGCAGAACAAATCGCGCGAGGAGATTTACGACGCCATCACCATCGAAGACATCGGTGACGCTGCCGACGTCTTTCGTCCCGTCTACGACAAATGCAACGGTGGCGATGGATTCTGCAGCCTCGAAGTCTCGCCGCTCTTTGCGAGCGACACCGCCGGCACTGCGGCGGAAGCAAAACGGCTTTTCGCGAAGCTGAACCGGCCGAACGTGATGATCAAGATTCCGGCCACGCCGGAAGGCATCCCCGCCATCGAGGAGTCGATCGCGAACGGGATCAACATCAACATCACCCTCATCTTCTCGAACGACGTTTACGCGCAGGTGATGGAGGCGTATCTGCGTGGCCTCGAACGCCGCGTCGCGCAGGGACTGCCGATCAACGAGATCGCGTCGGTGGCCAGTTTCTTCGTCAGCCGCATCGACGCGCTGGCCGAGAAACAGATGGAAGCGAAGCTGAAAGATAACGATGATCCCGAGATCCGCGCGCTCTTCGGCAAGGTCGCCATCTCGAACGCCAAGCTCGCCTACCAGCTCTTCAAGCAGACTTTCAGCGGCGAGCGGTGGGAGAAGTTGAAGCACCACGGCGCGAACGTGCAGCGTCCGTTGTGGGCATCGACCGGGACGAAAAATCCCGCGTACAGCGACGTGCTCTACATCGAATCGTTGATCGGGCCGGACACGGTCAACACGGTTCCGCCAGCGACCTACAAAGCGTTCAAGGATCACGGCCGCGTGACCATGTCGCTGGAGCAGGACCTCGACGGCGCGCGCGAAGTGATGCGCAAATTCGAGGAGAAGGGCTTCAGCCTCAACGCGATCACCACGAAGCTCACCGAGGATGGCGTGAAGTCGTTCGACGAATCGTTTGCGTCGTTGATGACGACGATCGAAGCGCGGCGCGACGAAGCGATCCGCGGACTCGGCAAGCGCCTCTCCCTCCACCTCGGCAGTGCACAAGCAACGGTCGATCAGGCCGCGCAACGCGTCGAGAAGGAGAAGTTCGTCGAGCGCATCTGGAAGAAGGACGCGACGCTCTGGAAGAACGACGACGCGCACAAGAAGATCATCGCCAACGCCCTTGGCTGGCTGACTGTGGCCGAGGAGTTGAAGAAGGCGGCGCCGGAGTTGATGGCGTTCGCCGATTCCGTAAAGAACGATTTCGACGATGTCGTGGTCCTCGGTATGGGCGGTTCGAGTTTGTGTTCCGAGGTCACGCGGCGGTTGTTCGGCGCGCGAAGCGGATACCCGAGGCTGAACGTGCTCGACTCCACGGTTCCCGCGGCGGTGCATGGGCTGGAGTCGCGGCTCGATTTCGCGCGAACCCTGTTCGTCGTCGCATCGAAGTCGGGCACCACTACCGAGCCGGCGATGTTTCATCGCTACTTTTACGATCGCGTGAAGTCGGTCAAGGGCGACAAGGCCGGCGAAAACTTCGTCGCGGTCACCGATCCCGGCACGCAGCTCGGCAAGGACGCGAAGGCCGACAACTTCCGGCGCATTTTCATCAACCAGCCGGACATCGGCGGCCGCTATTCGGCGTTGTCGTACTTCGGCATGGTGCCGGCCGCGATCGCGGGCGTCGACGTCGCCACGCTGCTCGACCGCGCCGTACACGCCGGCCACATCGCGCAGGTTCCAGGCGTGAAGAAAAATCCGGCGGCGATGCTCGGCACGGTGATCGGATCGCTGGCGACGAACGGCCGCGACAAACTGACGCTCATCACTCCCCCGCCGCTCGACACGCTCGGCCTCTGGATCGAGCAACTCATCGCCGAGTCGACCGGCAAGGAAGGCAAAGGCATCCTCCCCGTCGCCGGCGAGCCGATGCTCGATCCGCGCGACTACGGCAACGACCGGCTCTTCGTCTGCGTGCGCATGCGCAACTCGGACATGACGTCAAAGCTGAAGGCGCTGACTGATGCCGGCCATCCGGTCGTCGATCTCGTGCTCGAAGATCCGCTCGACATCGGCGAGATTTTCTTCACGTGGGAGTTCGCCACCGCCGTCGCCGGCGCGCTCCTCGGCATCGACGCGTTCGATCAGCCGAACGTGCAGGAGTCGAAGGACAACACCAAGCGGCTGCTGGCGGAATTCGAGAGCAGCGGCACGATGCACGTCGATCAGGCGCAGATCGCGCCCGATGATTCCGCCGCGATCGGCGCGCTCCTCGGCAGCGTCAAGCCGGGCGACTACATCGCTCTGACTGAGTACTTCGTCGAATCGCCGGAGCGCGATCAACGCATCGCGTCAATCCGCGAGACGCTCGGCCGCGAGCTGCACGTGGCGACCACCACCGGCTACGGCCCGCGCTTCCTCCACTCCACCGGCCAGTTGCACAAAGGCGGTCCGGCCACAGGCGTCTTCATGCAGCTCACCGGCGGCGGCCACGCGGACGTGCCGATCCCGAACGAGAAGTTCACGTTCGGCGTCCTCGTGCGCGCGCAGGCGATCGGCGATTTCCAATCGCTCGCCTCACGCAAACGCCGCGCGGTCAGCATCGACCTCGGCGACGACGTCGATGCGGGCCTCGATACGCTTGCGAAAACGGTGAACGAATCACTGGCGAAGGTGACGAAATGACGCAAGCGCAATTCGGCATGATCGGCCTCGCGGTGATGGGCGCAAACCTCGCGCTCAACATCGAGGAGCACGGCTTCTCCGTCGCGGTCTGGAATCGCGAAACGGAGGTGATGGAGAAGTTCATCGCCAAAAACGCGGGAAAGAAATTCACCGGAACGAAGTCGCTCGAAGAGCTGGTGCAGGCCATCGAGCGCCCGCGCCGCATCATGATGATGATCATGGCCGGCGCGCCGGTGGACATGACCATCGACAAGCTCATGCCGCTGCTCGACGAAGGCGACGTCGTCATCGACGGCGGCAACTCCTGGTTCAAAGATACGCAGGCGCGGACGGCAAAACTCGAATCGAAAAAGCTGCACTTCGTCGGCTCGGGCGTCTCGGGCGGCGAAGAGGGCGCGCGCTTCGGCCCGTCGCTCATGCCCGGCGGTTCGAAGGAATCGTGGGAGTGCATCAAGCCGGTCTTCGAAGCGATCGCGGCGAAGAGCGACTCCGGCCCGTGCGTCACGCATGTCGGTCCTGACGGTGCGGGCCACTTCGTGAAGATGGTGCACAACGGGATCGAGTACGGCGACATGGAGCTGATCGCCGAGGCGTACGAGATGTTGCGAAAGGGACTCGGCGCGGATGCGGAGGAGCTCGCGACGATTTTCGATGAATGGAATCGCGGTCCGCTGGAGTCGTTCCTGATCGAAATCACCGCGCACATTTTCCGCGTGAAGGATCCCGAGACCGGCGCGCCGCTCGTCGATAAGGTGCTCGACAAGGCGGGACAAAAAGGCACCGGCAAATGGACGGCGCAGATCGCGCTCGACCTCACCGTTCCGATTCCGACGATCGCCGCGGCCATCGATGCGCGCGTGCTGTCGTCGATGAAAGACGAGCGCGTAGCGGCGTCGAAGGTGCTGCACGGTCCGGGCGAAAAGCCAGACATCGCCGACCGCAAACAGTTCATCGCCGACGTTCACGACGCGTTGTACGTTTCGAAGATCTGCTCCTACGCGCAGGGTATGGCGCTGATTCAGGCCGGCTCGCGCGAGTGGAAGTGGTCGATCGACATGCGCGAGATGGCCCGCATCTGGAAGGCCGGCTGCATCATCCGCGCGCGCTTCCTCGACTCGATCATGCGCGCCTACGAGCGCAAGGCTGATCTGACGAACCTGCTGCTCGATGACGAATTTTCGGCCGACATGCAGAAGTTGCAGCCGGCCTGGCGCCGCACGGTGGCGTTCGCACAGGCGAACGGAATCGCGGTCCCGGCAATGTCTGCGAGCCTCAGCTACTTCGATGCGTACCGCGCGGCCGAACTGCCATTGAATCTGACGCAGGCGCAGCGCGATTACTTCGGGTCACACACGTATCAGCGCAACGACAAAGGATCGGACACGCCGTTCGTGCACACCGATTGGATTCACAAATAGCCCCACGGCGTCGGCGGCGTAGCCGCGGACGCCGTGCGCAGCGGACGGAACGCTGGCGTCCCCGCCGGCTGGTCTGGCTGCGTCTCGCTGCCAGCCGAACGATGTCGAAGATCTCTCCTGAAAACGAAGCGGCGTTGCCTCCGTCCTGCTGGTTATCACGCAGAGATAGCGACTATGTCGGGCTGGCAGCGAGACGCAGCCAGGCCAGCCGGCGGGGACGCCAGCGTTCCGTTTTGCGCGGCTTCGCCGCTGGAACTACTTCGCCCCCGCCCAGACGTCGAGGCGCACCGGCACTTCGTCGTTCACCGTCACCAGGACGTTGTGCGGGACGGTGATGCCGAAGTCGGGCATGTGGATCTTGAAGTTGGTGGTGGCGTGGATGCGGCCGTCGGGGATTAGCACGACGCGCACGGGGATGGTCATCCGTTTCGTGACGCCGTGCAGCGTCAAGTCGCCGGTGACGTTGATGTCGGCGGGTGCGTTGGGCGCAATCGACCCAGGTCCGGTCACGCTGACCGACTTGAACGTAGCCGTGCCGAACTTGTTCGTCTCGAGATACCGCTCGCGCATCTCCTTGTTGCGAAGGCCGACGCCGGTGTCGAGTGCATCGATATTGATGTTGATTTGGACGGTGGCCGCGGCAGGATTGGCCGGATCAGCGACGATCGTCCCATTCACGTCGCTCGTCTTTCCATCGAACGAGTCGTATGTATCCTCGGCGTGAAACTGCGCGACGTTGTTGCCGCCCTTGGTGATCGAGTACGTGCGCGATTGCGCGTGCAGCGTTGCGGCCGTGAGAAGGATGCCGAGCAGGATCGGAACTCTCATGCCTCCCGCGAACAGCAAGCCGTCACTTGCCGATTCCGGCGAGACGTAACGCTTTGCGAACGTAGGACGGATGCGGAATCGCGCCGAGCGCAGCGGGATCGATCCACGCGTACTCGCCGCCTCGTGCGCGCGGACGCCGCACGACGGCGAAGACTTCGAAGGTGATCCGACGATTCGTCACCGTGTGCCGGAACGTTCCGAGCGCCGCGCCAGCGATCACGCGGAGCGGCGTTCCGGTGAGCAGCGTCGTGTCGCCGTGCGGGAGGTGGAACATGCCGCGCATCAGCTGACCCGATTCGCGGCGCATCAGCACGCGGCCGATGCGGTCGGTAACGAGGTAGAGCGGAATGCGCAATTCGCGCGTGGCCATCTTTGCTTTCGGCCGCGGCAGTTCGTCGACACGGTTGCTGACAAACGCCACGCAATGTCGCCGCAGCGGGCAAACACCGCACGACGGATTGCGCGGCGTGCAGACGAGCGCGCCAAGCTCCATCAACCCCTGATTGAAATCGCGCGGCGATTTCGATGCGGCGACCAACTCCTCGGCGCGAATCCACGCTTCACGCATCAGCGCCGGCGACGCGAGTGGCGCCTCGATGGCGAACAGCCGCGCCACGATCCGCGCGACGTTGCCGTCCACGATCGCCGCGCGTTGTTCATACGCGATCGATGCGATCGCTCCCGCCGTGTAGCGTCCGATTCCGGCGATCGTCATCAACTCATCGACAGTTGACGGGATCGTGCCGCCGAAGCGCATCATCACATCGACCGCTCCGTCGCGCAGCATCCGCGCACGCCGGTAGTAGCCGAGGCCCGACCAGGCAGCGGTGACGTCATCGAAACTCGCCGACGCCAACGCAGCAACGTCCGGAAAACGCGTCATGAATCGTTCGTAGTAGCCGAGGACAACCTCCATCCTCGTCTGCTGCAGCATCACCTCGGAGACCCACACGCCGTACGGGTCGTAGGCCGCGCGCCACGGCAGCGGGCGCTGATGTTTGCGGAACCAGTTTTCGGTGAGGGAGGCGAGGCGGCGGGCTGACAAATCGGCTTGTATTGTATGCTTCGCCATCCTCCCGAGGCCCCGACGACATGGAAGATCAAGCGCAGGCGAAGCAGCCCGAAACGGAACAGGGCAAGTACGTTTACTGCATCATCAAGACCGATATCCCGCGCGATTTTGGGCCGGTCGGTATCGGAAGCCGCGGCGACAAGGTCTACACCGTTCCGTACAAAGAGTTCGCGGCCGTCGTCTCCAACTGTCCGCTGATCGTCTTCGACCCGACGCGTGAAAACGCGCTCGCGCACGAGCACGTGAACGAGCTGGTGATGAAGGATTTCACCGTGCTGCCGATGAGTTTCGGCACCGTCTTCCGCACCGAGAACGACATCAAGGAGTTCCTCAAAGGCACATACGACGCGCTTTCCGACGTGCTGCAGAAGATGGACGGCAAGATCGAGTTCGGCCTGAAGGTGAACTGGAACAAGGACCAGGTCGTCCACGAGATCGAGACGGAGAACGAAGAGATTCGCCGGCTGAAGGAAGAGATTCAGTCGAATACATCGACGTCGACTTACTTCTCGCGCATGCAGCTCGGACGCGTGGTGGAGTCAGCGCTGCAGGCGAAAGCGGATGCCTACGTCAGCGAGATTTACGAAGCGCTGCGCGACGCCGCCATCGCATCGCGTTCGAACAAACCGATCGGCGACAAAATGATCCTCAACGCCGCGTTCCTGGTCGATCGCGAGAAGACGAAAACATTCGACGATCAGATCACCGACATCGCGAAAAAGTACGAGAACAAACTCTCGTTCCTCTACACAGGACCGTGGCCGCCCTACAACTTCGTGAATATTCGTCTTAAATTGGAGCGCGCGTAGCGGTAGTTGTTGCTTCGTCCGCACTGATGTACCCGAATTCGCCCGTTGCCACCGGAGATCCTGACGGCTCGCTTCGCGCACCGCAGGATGAAATCAAAACATGTTCCTCCTCGACGACATCCTCATGCTTCCGATGAAGCTCCCCATCGCGGGCTTCAACTGGATCATGAAACAGATCCAGACGATGGCGAACGAGGAGCTGCTCAACGATCAGCCGTGGAAGGAACGCCTGATCGAGCTGCAGATGATGCTGGAGGTCGGCGACATCAACGAAGAGGACTACGCGGTGCAGGAAGCGCAGGTCTTCCAGGCGCTCCGCGAAATTCGCGCGCGCCGCGAGGAGCTGGCGCGGCAGCAGCGCGGCGGTGACGACGAAGACGGCGGCGTCGGGATCTACACCGGATACGGCCAGTGACGCTCGCGGCGGCGTTCGATCGCGTCGCCGGCCGCCGCGTGATCCTATTCGGCGGCAAAGGCGGCGTCGGAAAGACCACAGTTTCGATCGCGGCGGCGCTGCATTTTGCGAGATCGCGGCCGGTGATTCTCTTCACGACCGATCCCGCCTCGAATCTTTCCGACATCCTGCACGGCGAGTTGCGCACCGAGGCTCTGGATGCGAGCGCGTTGTACCGGCGCTTTCTCGATCGCAATCTCGATAGTTTTCTCGAGCTCGGCGACCGCGGAACGTATCTCGACAAAGACGAACTGCGTCGATTCTTCGAGTTGTCGTTGCCGGGCGTCGATGAGCTGATGGCGTGGATGCGCATCGGCGAGCTGGCCGAGGAAAATCCGGACGCCACGATCGTCGTCGACACCGCCCCCACTGGCCACACCCTGCGCATGCTCTCCTCAGCCGATCACTTCCGCCAGTTCGCCGAGGCGCTCGACTCGATGCAGGCGAAGCACCGCGGGATGATGCGGCAGTTCACTCGGCGCGACGTCCGCGATGCGATGGATGCGTTCGTCGATCAATTTGAAGCGGATGCGAATCGTCGTCGCGATCTGCTAACGAATCCTGCCCTCGCCGCGTTCGTGCCGGTAACGTTGTCCGAGCCGTGGGTGGTCGAGCAGACGGAGCGGCTGATTCGCGATGTGCGCGCGGACGGAATCGATGTGCCGTTCACGATCCTCAACCGCGCCGTAGTGGATGACGACTGCGACCGCACCCGCGACGATGCCGCGCGCAAGCGCCTCGCGCCGGTGGTCTCCGCGCGGCGGGCGTGCATGCCGCTCGATACCGCCGAAGCAATCAAGCAATGGAGCGCTGGCGTCTCGCCGGCTGGCCCGGCGGCGTCTCACCGCCGACTGGACCCGCAAGCCGTCACCGTTAAGGGCTTGCATCACACCCGGCGGCGGGACGCCGCCGAGCCAGCCGGCGAGACGCCAGCGCTCCAGTTGGCCCGCCTAACCTTTCTCGCAGGCAAAGGCGGCGTCGGCAAAACAACCTCCGCCGCCTCGATCGCGCTCCAACTCGCCGCGCAACATCGCGAGAAAAACTACACCGTCATCTCCGTCGATCCCGCACATACGCTGCGCGATGTCTTCGCGAATGAAGCTCCGCCGAAAAATCTCACCGTCGAAACGATCGACACCCGCGCCAAATGGCGCCGCTTCCGCGACAACCTCGGCGAAGAAATCGAACGCGCTATCGGCGCCATCACACCCGGCGGAATGACCGTCGCCTACGACGCCGACGCGATGAAGAAACTCGTCGAGATCGCCCCGCCCGGCGCCGACGAGCTCTTCGCCATTACACGCCTGGCGGATCTCATCGCCGACGATTCGCAAGCCGCGATCATCGTCGACACCGCCCCGACCGGGCATTTCCTGAGACTCATCGATCTCCCCGCCACCGCCGGCGAATGGGTTCGCGAATTCATGCGTATCCTCCTTCGCTACCGCGAACTCATTCCCGCCGGTTCACTCGGCGAAGAGCTAATCCGCGCGTCCAAAGCTCTTCACGCGCTCGAAGACGCGATGCGATCGGACTCCACGCGCGTCATCATCGTCACGCGTCCTGAACGGATCGTCATCGCCGAAAGCAAACGTCTTGTTAATGAGGTTGGTCAGCGCGGCATGCGCCTCGGCGGTGTCATCGCGAATTACGTGACGCCCGAGAACGACTGCGCCTGCGATCAATCCATGCGCGGTTATGAGCTCGACGCCCTCGAAAACCTCGGCCGCGATGACGTCGTCATCATCGAACGCCGCAACAAGCCGGTGGTCACTCTTGCCGAACTGACCACACTCATTCCCATCCCAAATGTGTAAAAGTGCGCCCCGCAATGAACGACACCGCAAGCATCGGCATCATCGGCGGCTCCGGCCTCTACCATATGGAAGGGCTGACTGTCCTCGACGAACGCAAACTCAAGACGCCGTTCGGCGATCCGTCGGACGCCTACGTCATCGGCGAAATCGACGGCGTGCGCGTGGCCTTTCTCTCCCGCCACGGCCGCGGTCACCGTCTATCCCCCAGTGAATTGAACTACCGCGCGAACCTCTTCGGCTTCAAGCTCCTCGGCGTCCACACCATCCTCTCCGCCAGCGCCGTCGGTTCGATGAAAGAGGAGTACGCGCCGACCGACATCGTCTTCCCCCACCAGTTCATCGACCGCACGCGCCATCGTCCCGACACGTTCTTCAGCGACGGCATCGTCGCGCATGTCGGCTTCGCCGATCCAATCTGTACTGGCACGTCGCTCACGATGAGCAAAGCCGCGCGCGAGGCCGGCGCGACCGTTCACGAAGGCGGCGTCTACCTCTGCATGGAAGGTCCGCAGTTCTCGACGCGCGCCGAATCGCACCTCTATCGCTCCTGGAACGTCGACGTGATCGGCATGACCAACCTGCAGGAAGCGAAACTGGCCCGCGAAGCGGAGATCTGCTACGCGACGATGGCCCTCGTCACCGACTACGACTGCTGGCACGAATCGCACGAAGACGTGACCGTCGAAACCGTCCTGGCCTACCTCGCCAAGAACGCCGAGACGGCGCAGAAGATCCTGCGAAACTCCATCGTCCCCGCGGCCACCCGCACCCGCGACTGCGCCTGCGGCAACGCGCTGCAGTACGCGATCATCACGCAGCCGTCGGCCATCACAGCGGAGGCGAAGCGCAGGCTGGCACCGATCATCGGCAAATATGTTCCTCAGGAGAATTCATGAGCATCCTCGTAGTCGGCAGCGTCGCGTTCGACGCCATTCAGACGCCTTTTGGGAAAGTTGATCGCTGCCTCGGCGGGTCGGCGACGTACTTTTCGGTGGCAGCGTCGTTCTTCACCGAGGTCGATCTTGTGGCCGTGGTCGGCAACGATTTCACGGACGACGATCTGGCCATCTTTCGCGGGCGCAACATCAATCTCGACGGCCTGCAGCGCGTTGCCGGGGCGAAGACGTTTTTCTGGAGCGGCGAGTACGGGTTCGATCTGAACGTCGCAAAAACGCGCGACACGCAGCTGAATGTCTTCGCCGATTTCAAACCCGCGCTCAGCGAAAAGCATCGCAATCCGGACGTACTTTTCCTCGCGAACATCCAGCCCGACCTGCAACTCGATGTGCTGAAGCAGTGCCGCCGCCCGCGGCTGGTCGCGCTCGATACGATGAACCTTTGGATCGCCACCGCGAAGGAATCGCTGACGCGGATCCTGCGCGAGGTCGATCTCGTCGTCATCAATGAGGCTGAGGTGAGGCAGTACACGGAAGAGGCAAACCTGATCAAGGGCGCGCGCCAGATTCTCGCCCTCGGGCCGAAGACGCTGGTCGTGAAACGCGGCGAGTACGGCGTCATGATGATCACGAAGGATGCGGTCTTCGCCGCGCCGGCGTATCCGCTCGAAGCGGTCTTCGATCCCACCGGCGCCGGCGACACCTTCGCTGGCGGCTTCCTCGGCTACCTCGCTTCGCGCGCCGAGGTGACCGACCGCGATCTCCGCCGCGCCATCATCTTCGGCAGCGTCCTGGCGTCGTTCACGGTCGAGAAGTTTTCACTCGATCGCCTGCGCGAGATTACGCTGAACGATGTTTACGACCGGTATCAGGAGCTCCGCGCACTCACGCAGTTTGAGGATCACGAGCGGTAGCGGCTAGTCGAAGAATGGATCGTGCATCTGAGCGAGCAGCCAGATGCGCTCGTATTCATCTCGAACATACGGGTGAAGATCATTCACCAGTTCGCGCGGCAGCGCTGCGTGTTGGATGAGCTGTAGAACATCGGCGAGATCACGCATGCGCGTTTCCCACAATCCGATCGCTAGTTTCAGATCGATAAATCGCGGCAAGTCGACAACGCGATAGCCATGAATCATCACCGAGGCAGATGGATCGGGAAATCGGACTGGACACGGCTCAGGACCGGCGAGTCGTCCGCTGAGGATGACCTTGAACTCAAGGTCTGTGAGGGAGTCGCGGAACCGCCGCTCGGAAATCATCGTGAAACCACGGGCCGGAAGGCTGCGTTGCATTTTCTCGAACCCCTCGGCCGTGACGACGATGACGTCGGTATCGAGGTTGTATTGTTCAAAGCCGTGTGCGAATTGCGCAGCGCGGCCGAAAACGGCGTACGGAATCCCTACAAGGTCGAGAATGCTGCCGAGGTGCCGCAGCGTGTTGTGAATCCTGCCGCAACCGCACCAGAATTCGCCCGCGTCCAGAAGCGTCTTTTTGAAGCTGTTCATCTACTTCGCCGTATAAACCATCTCCCCACCCACCACCGTATAGCGGACCTTGGTCGCGAAAAGTTGCGACTGCGGCGCGGAGTAGAAATTGCCTTCGACGATCGTCAAGTCGGCGAGCTTGCCGGGCTCGATGGTGCCGCGCGAGGACTCCTCGAACGCGGCGAAGGCGGCGTCGGAGGTGAAGCCGCGGATCGCTTCGGGAAGCGTCAGCTTCTGGTCGGGATACCAGCCGCCGGGCGGATTGCCCTGCTGGTCCTGGCGGGTGACAGCACTGTAGATACCGAAGAACGGGTTCACGTCCTCGACCGGAAAGTCGGAGCCGAGGGCCAAGCGGGCGCCGGAGTTGAGGACGGTGCGCCAGGCGTAGGCGCCTTTGATGCGATCGGGACCGACGCGCGCTTCCGCCCACGGCATGTCGGACGTCGCATGCGTCGGCTGCATCGAAGGGATGATGCCGTGCTGCGCGAGGCGTGGAAAATCGGACGGCGCGACGATCTGGAAATGTTCGATGCGGAAACGATCGGCGGGCGTGGCGCCGGCTTGTTCGTACGCGTCGAGCACGTTCCGCACGCCGCGGTCGCCGATGGCATGCGTGTTTGCCTGGTATCCCGCGGCGCGCGCGCGGGTCGCGACCTCGCGCATATGCTCTTCTTTACTTACAAGGAGACCGGTGTTCGATGGATCGTCGCTGTACGGCGCGAGCATGGCCGCGCCGCGGCTGCCGAGGGCGCCGTCGGCGTACATCTTGACCGCGCGGACGGTGAGGCGATCGCCGTAACCGATGAGCGGCTTGTGCGTCAGCCACGCATCGAGCAGCGTCGCTTCGTCGGTGAGCATCACGTAGACGCGGATCGGGAACTTGTGTTCGTCGATGAGCTGCTGAATCGCGGTGATCGTCGACTGCTCGGCGCCGGCGTCGTGCATTTCGGTGAGGCCGTTCTCGGCGATCTTCTGCGCGGCCGCGAGAACCCGCGACTTGCGCAGCTCGGCGGACGGCGGCGGCACTTTCGAATCGATCAGGTGCATTGCACCGTCGATGAAAACACCGGTCGGATTCCCAGCCGCATCGCGCAGAAGGCGTCCGCCCTCGGGGTCCTTCGTCTCCGCCGTGATTCCCGCGGCGCGCATGGCAGCGGTGTTGGCGATGCCGGCGTGTCCGTCGACGCGGCGGATCCAGACTGGATGATCGGAGACTGCGGCATCGAGCGGCGCGGCGGTCGGAAACTGCTTATCCGGCCAGCGGTTCTGATCCCAGCCGCGCCCGAGAATCCAATCGCCCGGCGCGGCGCGTTGCGCGCGATCGCGGACACGCGAAATCACCTCATCGTAGGTCGGCGCACCAATGACGTTGACCGTATCGAGCGAGAGCCCAAGTCCGTACAGATGACCATGCGCGTCGGTAAGTCCGGGTATGACCGTCGTGCCGTGAACATCGATCACCCGCGCGTTCGGATGCGCGGCGCGGATCGAGTTCGCTGGACCGACGGCGACGATCTTGCCGTTCGACGTGACCACCGACCAGTTCGCCTGCGGCGCCTGCGACGGTCCGGCCAGCACCGTTCCTCCGTCGAAAATCGTTTCGGACGCGGGTGTAGTCGTGGTCGAGGTCGGCATCTTGCAGGCGGTGAGGGCGAGGAAGAGTAGCGCAGCAGCGCATCGCTTGGACGTCATCCGCGAATCGTATCGGAATAGCGTCTTCCGCGGCGGGCGTTGCTGCGTGCCCTTGCGCATTCCGTTCACGCTCGCCGCAGTCCTCGTCGCCGCCTCCGCTTCCGCGGCGTCCTTCAGCGCCGCCGACGTTCCATCGGCGCACATCCGCCAGACCGGCAAGGTCGTGATCCGCAACGATCGGCGCGGCATCACCGCGTATCACTTCTTCGGCGATATCCGCGAGTCGCTTTTCTCGCTACGTTCGATGCGAACCGCGCTGCGTTACACGCCGTTCGGGGCCGCGCTCTTCAACTCGAACGCGACCGTGACGACGCCGATGCCGGCGTATCTCTCGTCGCTCATCGCCGACGCGTCGAAGCAGCATGGCGTCGATCCGCGCCTGGTCGCCGCAATCGCAGCGCGCGAGTCGGCCTACAACCCTGCCGCCGTCTCACCCGCCGGCGCCTCGGGTGTCATGCAGCTGATGCCGGCCACCGCGCGATTCATCGGCGTCGACAACGTTTTCGATGCGCGTCAGAACGTCTTCGGCGGCGTGCGCTACCTTCGCACACTCCTCGACACTTTCCACGGCGACCTCGACCTCACCTTGGCCGCCTACAACGCCGGTCCCGGTGCCGTGCAAAAGTACAACGGCGTGCCGCCGTTTCCCGAGACGCAGCAGTACGTGCGAATCGTGCGGGCGCGGTACGAAGCGGCGCTGAAGCGCTGACCGCGTTAGCAACATCAGCCCCTGCATCTTGCCAAAGCACAGACGAGAGTGTCTGTCGTGAAAAGCGCAGAAGAAAAGAAGCACCGTTCTGTAAGCCCAGTCGCTACGATGGTTTCGACGAAAAAAACAGGGGCGCGAAAGGGACAAAACGGTGCAAACAGAGAGTATCAGGAACGGCGAGCTTCCGATCGAATACACGTCCAAGCCGCTGAGCGGGTGGGGCGGGCTGAGCTTGATGTTCGAATCCCTCGAACAGATCGGGTTTTGCGATCACCTTCGCGACTCGGTGAAAGAAGTGAAGACGTCAAACAACCGTGTCGAGCGTTTCGACTCGATCCTGACCTTTCTGGTGACGGTGCTGATAGGCGGAAG
>JAXDIO010000101.1:0-7586 GCA_034663965.1 Thermoanaerobaculia bacterium
CAGCAATACGGTTTCAACTGGGGCTTCCACGGAACGATGGACCCGTCGCTCGGCACCGGCACGGGCCTCGTCTTCCCGAACCGCATCGATACGGTCGGCGGTCCCTTCAACTTCGGCGTCGGCAACCCTGTGATTTCGTTCTCACTGCAGAACGTGCTTGGAACGTTCACGCTCGATCTGGCGCTGCTGGCTGCGGAGACGGAAGGTATCGCCCGCGTCATCTCGGCGCCGCGCGTGATGACGCAGGACAACACGCCTGCCGAGATCCAGAGCGGCTTCCAGATTCCATATCAGACGCGCGTCAACTTCACGACGACCGTGGCGTACGTCGATGCCACGCTGCGCCTGTCGGTAACGCCTCAGATCACCGAGTCGGGCACCGTGATCATGGATATCCAGGTACAGAAGAACGAACCCGCCACCGGTCTCAATATCGAAGGCGGCTCCGGTACGCCGCTGTCGACCCGTCGTGCACAGACGCGCCTCATGGTGCGCGACGGCGGTACGTCTGTCATCGCAGGCATCTATCAGGTGAAAGAGAACAACGCCCAGAGCCGGCTGCCGTTTGTCCATCAGATTCCGATCCTCGGGACGTTGTTCCGCCGCCGGGACTACAACTCCGAGCACGACGAACTGTTGATCTTCATCACACCGCGAATCGTGAGGGCGTCGTAAGAAGCACGTAGTCAGCGAACCAAAATGGTATTGCAGCGAATGATCCGGGAGAGTTGGAGGGGTGGTATGAGGATGAAACAGATCGCAATGATTGCCGCGATTGCGCTGCCGAGCGTGGCAATCCTGTCGTGCAACTCGATCGCGCGCGAAAGCGCTCCGGTAGAACTGGTCGTTTCCGGGACACAGAACCTGAACCAGGTCGATCTCCAGGGCGGCGCGGCCGGTTGTGCCACGACGCTGGGCACCGTCGAGATCAGCGTGCGGCTTCTGCAGAACCAGAACGATCCGGCGCACCCGACGAACAACAATTTCAACGACGTCAAACTCGATCGTTACCAGGTGACGTACCTGCGCACCGACGGAGGCAAGCTCGTTCCGCCGACCTTTGTCCGCTCGACGTCGCAGGTGATCGCCGCGACCGGTGCGGCGCAGAGTCTCAGCGATTTCCTCGCCTTCGAGACGAACGCGTTCAACCTGGCGCCGTTCGCAGCGCTGCTGCCGCAGAACGGCGGGCGCGATCCGGAGACGGGACTCAACTTTGTGAAGATGGACATCATTCTTACCGTGTTCGGCCAGACGCTGGCCGGAGAGCGCGTGCAGGGTTCGGCCAGATTTCCGGTGAACTTCTGCTTCAACTGCGGCGGCTGTTTCTAGCCTCCGCGCCGGCCGGTCGCGGCCGGGTCCGTGTGGGCGTGTGACGAGGAGTTGACGGGGGTAGACATGAAGCAAACGACACAGCGATTCACTCTTCTGGCGCTCATGGCGCTACTGGCGCTTTTCGCGGGATGCAAAGGCGAGTCGCCGACCGCTCCGCCTCCCATCACCGGCACGAGCGGCAACGGCTCAGGCAGCACGGGCGGACAGCCGCCGGTCGGCGCGAACATCGCCCTCGCCGTCTCCACGGCGTCGCCGTTTACCGGCTCCACGTCGACCATTACGGCGACTGTGACGCTGAACAACGCGCCCGTTCCGAACGGGACCGCGGTCGAGTTCGCGACGACGGCGCTCAATGCCAACTTCACCGACACGACCGACAACCCCACCACGTTGATCCGCACGACGACCAACGGCGTTGCCAAAGCGACCGTCACCTCCGGGACAGCCGGTCCGGTCGTCGTCACCGTCACCGTCAACAACGTGACCAAGAGCGTGACGCTCAACTTCCGGGATCCGGACACCACGGAGCCGCCGAAGCCAACGACTCCAACGATTGCATCCATCTCGCCTGCTACCGGCCTTCCTACCGGCAACCAGACCATCACCATTACCGGAACGAACTTCCGCACGCCTGTGCGCGTGCTCTTCGATCCGGGCAACGGTCAGGCGGCGAAGGAAGGTTTCGTCACCAGCGTCACACCGACGCAGATCACCGTCACCACGCCTGCCTTCGACCTCGGCGTGGCCCAGCAACTGATCGCCAACATCACCGTCATCGTCGAGGCGGGAACGCCCACCGAGCAGCGCGTGACGAAGAGCGCGGCGTTTACGATCACCGCTCCGGTGCTGACACCGGTCGTCCGCTCGCTGAATCCGACCAGCGGCCCGATCGACGGCGGTACGCGTGTCACGATTACCGGCGACGCATTCGAGGCCGCCGTTCAGGTCTTCTTCGGCTCTGCGCAGGCGCAGGTGCTGAACATCCAGTTCCATACGATAGAAGTCCTGACGCCGACCGCGCGTGACACCAACCCGAACGGTTCCGGCGCCGTCACCGGCCCGGTCGACGTGCGCGTCCTCAACGTCAACTCCGGTAAGTCCGTCACCGCTACGGCTGCATTCCGCTACGTGAACAAAGCCCAGATCACGGCGGTCACGCCGGATCAGGGTCCCTTCACCGGCGGCACGCGCGTGCTGATCGACGGCACCGGCTTCAACGAGCCGGTCACGGTCTATCTCGACGGAATCGCGGCCTCGGTCATCAAAGTCACGCCGACCGAAATCACCGCGATCTCCAACGGCATCGCCATCGCTTCCTGCGGTGACTCGACAGGTCCTGTGATCGTGACGAATGTCGATAACGGCGACTCCGCCACGGCGCCTACGCCCTGGATTTTCCGCGTCCTCAAGCCCGTCATCGTCTCCGTGAGCGGCGTGAATCCCGCACCGGGAACGACCGTAAGCGTCATCGTTGCAAACGCCGTAGGTATCCCGCGCATCCTGATCGGCGGCGTTGGTGCCGCGATCGTCAGTCAGACAGATAACGGCAACGGTACGACCACGTTTGTTGTGCAGGTGCCGGCCACGCTCAAGTTTGAACAGCAGGCCTGTCCTGCAGGTGGAACCGCGGCACAGCCGACCGCGTTTGACGTGACGTACACCAGCCTCACCACCACATGTACCGATACGCTCGTGAAGGGTCTGACCATCGTGCCTCCAGCCGGTCCAATCTTCACGCTCATCGGCGCGGTCACTCCGTTCCAGGGGACGATCACTCCGGGCTCGGGTGGAGCGCCGACGACAGTCACCGTCGATCCCACGAGTGAGACGGTCACCATCGTCAACACAGGCAACCTGGGCGGAAGCCCGCCAACGCCGCTCACCGTAACCGGGATCAGCCAGGCAGGCGGCGGCGGAACGGGTTGCGCGCGATTCTCGGTCTTGTCGTCGCAGCTTCCGCCGACGTCGCTGAATCAGTGCGAGTCTCTGCCGCTCACCATCAAGTACAACGCGCCGATTGTCCCGACGGCGACCCCGGACGTCTGCACGATTACCATCAACACAAACGCCGGCAGCAAGAGCTTCACGCTGAACGGCTCGTCCCAATAGGTAACTTCAACTGTTAGAAACGAGAGCCGCCCCCTTCACCGGGGGCGGTCTTTTCTGCGGCCGAGGTTGCGCCGCCTCCTGTAGTTGAGCAGAATTCGAACTTCCAGCAAATGGCGCAACCGGGCATAACTGCCAAAATCGAGGAACTGCAATTCCGGATCAAGACTGATCCGAAGAGCAGACTGTTCTTCCCGCTCGCCGAGGAGTTCCGCAAGAACGGGAACCTGCGGGAGGCGGAACAGGTCCTTCGCACCGGCCTCGGCGTCCACGCCACGTACTTGTCCGCGTGGGTGAGCCTCGGCCGCGTTCTTCGCGAGCAGCACAAGAATGCGGAAGCGGTCGATGCGCTGAAGACGGCGCTGCAAGTCGATCCCGGCAACGTCGTCGCCGCCCGTTTGCTCGCCGACGCGTATCTCGACCTCGGCGAAAAAGTCGAAGCGATCAAGAAGTACAAACTCGTCCACGCTCTCATGCCCTCGGACGAAGAGCTCGAAGCAAAGATCGCTCAGCTCGACCGCGATCTCACTCCCGCGCCGGAGCCGTCAACGACGGATGTCGGGAGTCGGGAGTCGGGAGTCGAAGACCGGCCCGAGGCCCCACTTCCGACACACGACACTCTCACCGATCGGTTTGAATCGCCATTCGCGGAGTCGAAGCCTGACGCGCAATCCCAATCCGAGCGGGAAGTCGAAGAAACGCTCCGACACCCGACAGCCGACATCCGACACCCTGATCAGCCGGAACCGCCATTCGCTCCGGAACCGCTAACCGATTCGCAGTTCGACGAAACCACGCCGATCATCCACACGATCGAGACCCCCTTCGACACCGGTGACGAAGTCCCGATGGCCGCGCAGCATGACGACAGTCCGTTCGAGGAACCGTCCGGCTACACCGCCGCGGCGCTCGAGATCGAGCATCCGGAAGGGATGCACATCGAAGATGCGCCACTGGTCGCCGAAGTGCCGGCGGCGTGGCCCGAGGAAACGGACGCGGACGTTTTCGCTCCGGCAGAACCGGAAGCCGCGCCGGACGAAGACGTCACGGAAACGACCACGATGGCCGACCTCTACGTCCGCCAGGGACTCGTCGACGAAGCGCGCAAGATCTATCAGCACATGCTGGAGCGCGATCCGGCGAATGACGAGCTGCGATCGAAACTCGACGCGCTCGATGATTCACCTGCCGAGGCCCGGGTCGCAATCGTCGAAGCCACCGCTTCGGACGAAGAGAGGCCCGAACCCGGCAACCCTGCCACGCTTCACAACCACGCGAAAGTCGTCGTCCTGCAGCAATGGCTGACGAAAGTCGCGAAGCGGGAGCAGCCGGTTGGATAGCAGCATCTTTCACGACGTGCTTGCATCGATTCAGGAGCGGATCGAGGGAACGCTGGCCGTTAGTCTCATCTCCCTGGACGGTATCGCCATCGAGAAGATCAACTCCGATTCCGTGCCGCTCGACGTCATCGGCGCCGAGTTCGGAGGTTTCATCAAGTCCGTGCGTTTGTCGAACACCGACCTCAATACGGGCGATGTTTTGCAGTTCGCACTCTTCACCGAGAAGTACATCACCTTGCTCTCGGCGGTCACGCCGGAGTACTTTCTCCTGCTCGTGATGCGGCCTGACGGCAATTACGGCCGCGCGCGCCACGAACTTTCCAAAGCGAAATACGCCCTTCGCGACGAGCTGGTCTGAGGGATTTGAATTTGAACTTCAAAGAGATTCTCGAACTCATCGACAAAGTTGCAGACCGCGGCATCGGTACTGTGGAGATCGAACAGGCCGGCCTGAAACTGCGCATCGACGGCAAGTCCGCGCCGCAGCCGCAGGTCATCCACTCGTACGCCGGCTCGCAGCCTGCGCCGCACGTACCGCCTCCGCCGCCTCCTCCTGCGCCGCCGACTGCGGCCGAAAAAGCGGCCACGGTCAAAGCGGAAGAAGACGCCGCCGAAGCCGGCCTGCACATCATCACCTCGCCGATCGTCGGAACGTTCTATCGCTCCGCCAATCCCGAGTCGGAGCCGTTCGTCAACGTGGGCGACCGCGTCTCGAAAGGGCAGGTGCTCTGCATCATCGAGGCGATGAAGCTAATGAACGAGATCGAGTCGGACGTCGACGGCGTCGTCACGCGCATCTATCCGCAGAACGGACAGCCGATCGAGTATGGCGAGAAGCTCTTCTCGGTGAAGCTGTCGTAACGCGATCTATGCCGACAATCTCGAAAGTCCTCATCGCCAACCGCGGCGAGATCGCGCTGCGCGTCATCCTGGCCTGCAAGGAAATGGGGCTGAAGACCGTCGCCGTCCATTCCGAGGCCGACCGCGACGCGTTGCACGTCCGCTACGCCGACGATGACGTCTGCATCGGTCCGGCCGCGTCGCGCCAGAGTTACCTCAACGTCTCCTCGATCATCGCCGCTGCGGAAATCACCGGCGCCGATGCCATTCATCCCGGCTACGGCTTCCTCGCCGAGAACGCCCACTTCGCCGAGATCGCCGGCGAGTGCCGTCTGACCTTCATCGGACCGACGCCGGAGTCGATCCGCCTGATGGGCAACAAAGCCGTCGCGCGCGACACCGCCAAGAAAGCGGGCGTCCCGATCCTGCCCGGCAGCGATGGTCCGGTGCGCACGTTCGAAGAGGCGCGCGAGATCGCCGAAACGATCGGCTATCCCGTAATCCTCAAAGCCTCGGCCGGCGGCGGCGGACGCGGCATGCGCATCTGCGGCGATGAGACCGGACTGCAGAGCGCCTTCGACACCGCCCGCAACGAGGCCGAGCGCGCCTTCGGTTCCGCCGACGTTTACCTCGAGAAGTACCTCGAGCATCCCCGCCACATCGAGATCCAGGTCTTCGGCGACACCCTCGGCCGCATCGTCCACCTCGGCGAGCGCGATTGCTCGATCCAGCGCCGCCACCAGAAGCTGATCGAAGAGTCGCCGTCGCCGGTTCTCACGCAGGAGATGCGGCAGGCCATGGGCGAGGCAGCGATCAAGCTGTGCAAAGCCGTCGACTACGTGAACGCCGGCACGATCGAGTTCCTCTATCAGGACGGCGAGTTTTACTTCATGGAGATGAATACGCGCATCCAGGTCGAGCACCCGGTGACCGAGGAAGTGACCGGAATCGATCTCGTCAAAGAACAGATTCGCGTGGCCTCCGGGCTGCCACTGTCCGTGCCGCAAGGCGACTTCCGTCTGCGGGGCCACGCCATGGAGTTCCGCATCAATGCCGAGGATCCGGTCACATTCGCGCCGAATCCCGGAAAGATTCGCGAGTTCCACATCCCCGGCGGACCGGGCGTGCGCGTCGACACAGCCGCGTATCGCGACTACGTCATCCCGCCGCACTACGACTCGCTGATCGCGAAACTGATTCTGCGCGGAAAGGATCGCGCCGAGGTGCTTGCCCGCGCGCGGCGAGCGCTCGAACAGTTCATCATCGAAGGCGTCAAGACCACGATCCCGCTCGACCGCGCCATCGTCAACAACGAGCGCTTCATCCGCGGCGAATTCTCCACGCGGTTTATGGAGGAGTTTGAGTGGGGGAGATCAGTGGATTAGTGGATTAGTAGATTAGGAAGGCGGCTCGTGCTTCGAATCGATCTACTAATCTACTGATCCACTAATCTACTAATCCACTACACATGAAAATCTACCTCGTCGGCTTCATGGGCGCCGGCAAGACCACCGTTGGCCGCGAGCTGTCCGCGCGCGTCGGCGCTCCCTTCTTCGACCTCGATGAATTGATCGAGTCGGCCGAGAACATCTCGATCAAGGAAGTCTTCGCCACGCGCGGCGAGCCGTACTTCCGCCAGCGAGAGCGCGATGTGTTGCGCTCGACGCGGCATCTTGAAAGCGCCGTCGTCGCCACCGGCGGCGGGACCTTCACCTTCGACGAGAACATTCAGTTCATCCAGACCGAGGGGCTTTCCGTATATCTTTCGGCTCCCTATTCGCTTTTGCGGAGCCGCATCGGGGATAAAGCCGCCGAGCGGCCGCTCTTCCGCGACGATGTTGCCGCCCACGAGCTGTACAACAGCCGTATCCGCTACTACCGAATGTCCGACATCACCATCGAAGTGCGCGAGGAAGAGACGACGAACGAGATCGTCGAGCGGCTGCTGCTCGAGCTGCCGAAAGGCTT
>JAXDIO010000112.1:0-37467 GCA_034663965.1 Thermoanaerobaculia bacterium
TGATGCTTCGCGATAAACTCATGCATGGCGCTTCTACCCTCCTTCGATGCTTTGCCTTTGTCAGCTAAAACATCCTACGAGAGGTTGAAGCGCCCTTCCTTTTGGTTGCGGCTACGCCGCGCTGTGCCTTTGTGGTGAAAACGGTCTCCTGCTTCAACTCGCGCGTGCCGCGGCTTTGCGCGAGTACATGATCCGATCCGCTTCGCGAATCGCGTCATCTAACGCATCCGAATTCGGGAACGCGGCGGCGCCCCACGAGACCGTACATGTGATCCCGCGCGGCGTAGTGATGTCGTCATGCAGCGTCGCGAAGCGTTGCGTGACCAGTTCCAGCGGCGACTGCGGCATCACGACCAGAAACTCGTCGCCGCCCCAGCGGAAGAGTAGGTCGTCGGCGCGGATGCGTTTTCGGATCGCGTTCGCAACGCTGCGGATTGCTTCGTCGCCCGCCTCATGGCCCTCGGCATCGTTGATTCGTTTCAGGCGATCGACGTCCGCCATCACCACGACGCCGTGCATTTCGCGTGGCATGGCGTGGAAGGCGTGACGCGACAACGCCGCGGTGAGCGGATCGGTATTCGCTTTGATCGCGAGTTGGTCGCGCGCGATCTGCAGCGCGCTCACCGCGTCCGACAACTCGCGTTGCGCGGCCTCGGCGGCAATCAGCACCATTCCGTATCCGAGGAGCACGGCCGCGAGGAGGTCGGCGAGCGATGAGGAATCGAGATACGGAATGGTGATGCCGCGCCGCTGATACGCGTAGAGCGGCACGTAGGCGAAGTAGAGAATCGCCATCAACGCGAGCGGAATCCGCATCATGTGCCAGCCGACCGTGTGCTGTGTGATGCGGCCGAGTGTGAGGTAGCAGGCCACGATCACAATCGTGAAGATGGCCGCTTCGGCCATGAAAAGCGCACCGAAATCAGGCGCTGCGATCACGATCAGGATCGCGAGTGCCACGGCGAGCGGAGTCACATATCCGAGGAGTTTGAGCGGGAGCGGATCGTCGACGAGATCGCGGCAGCCGGCGAAGAGGAGCGCGAGGAAGACCCACTGCGCGAGAAGGTAGACAAGCCACCACGGCCACGGCCGGGCCGAGGCGATGTAGATGCGGATGGCCATGATGGCCACGAACATCGCCGCCCAGGCCCAGCCCCAGCTGCGCGCGTAGCGCCAGCCGAAGGTCCGCGCGATCTGCCCGAGGACGAGCGCGAGCAAAAGGGTGCCGATAGCCTGGAAGGTGACGGCGACTGGGGAGAAGTCGGGCATCTGATTTAGTGGTGATCGTGAAACGGTTCTCGATTCAACCGCGTCTGCGTGACTGCCTGGAAAAGCGAATGTTGAATGTTCAATGTTGAATGTTCAATGTTGAATGAGAGGGACACCGCGGCGCCGCTTCTCCATTCAACATTCAACATTGAACATTCAACATTCAACATTTCTCACTCGTCGTCGAGAGTGAACCCGGTGACCCCGATCGGCACCTGCCCTTCCGAGGGAGTTCCGCGAACCCGGCTAGCCGCGATCTGAGCCTCCCCTTCCGCGGGGACCGAGTGCACCCGCGTCGTCATCTGCGCGCGGGCCGAGGCGAGGTAGACCTTGATCCCTTTCTCTTTGTAGATCCGCTCGATCTCCGCTTCATCGGCGTCGATGACGATGTAGTCGTTGATGCGGGTTGAGTAGATGGCGAACTTGCCGTTTGCCTGCTTGTCGATACGCCACGCCATGAACGTAGATTAATCCAGAGATTCGAGCAGCGCCGTCACGCGATCGCGCTGCGGCGACCACGCCTCCCACACGCCCGCGCTCCATTCGCGGACGGCGGCGATGTGATCGCCGGCCATCGCCACATCGAAGATAGTTTGCGTCCAGATGTCCGGCGGTGGCGGATCGAGGTGCGGCCACTCGCGGACGCGTTCGGCGAGCTTCTGCATGTATGGCGCGACGGACGCCGGTGGAATGCCGCGTTCCACCATCAGATAGAGGCCAGCCAGATGGAGGCCAATCGACTTGTCGTGATGCGGCCCGCCCGGATGCTGCACGGCGTACGCCTCGGCGGTGAGGTGTTGCAATTGCCCGAACAGCGCCCCGCCGCTGAACTCGCGGCCAAGGACCTCGGTGAAGACACTCCAGCACTCCGGCGATGCGTTGAAATAGCCGTCGTACGGGATCGCGCTGCCGGCCGGCATCGTCAGACCACAGCCTGGGCAGCGTGATTCGGAGAAATCGGAAGTCATTGCCATTCCGTGCGTTGCGTCACCGATGCGCTCGCTGGGAGCAGCGATGATATGCCCTACAATTCGCGCCCATACCGTTATTTGATGCGGCCAAGGTCCGGCCGTTTGCCCAATTTCCCGAGAGACCACAGGAGCTTCGTGCCGCCATGCCGACACTGAATCACGATTCGTCTACCGTCGCAGTCAACCCGAACGATGAGGCCTCGAAGCATCGCAGCCGGCGTATCGTCGGCGTCTCGCTCGGCGCCACGCTCATCACGATGGTCGTGCTCTTCGCGGCCATGGCCCTCGCGCCGGTCGACGCAAACGCCGCGAACACCTGCACCCTGACCAGCACCTCGGTGACCACGAACTGGAGCGACCCCACCAAGTGGAGCGGTTGCGTGGGAGGATATCCGGGACAGTCGGCAGCCGGCGACACGGCCATCGTCACCCTCGGCGGTGGTTACACGTTGAACGTCGATACGTTCGCCAACCCGGTCGTCTTGCAGATCAGCGGCAGCGCCAGCTCCATCCCGATCCAGATCGCCAGCGGCGCCACGCTAACGCTCGAAACCTCCAGCACCGCGACCAGCAGCAACACCTTCACCGTCGGCGGCGGCGGCACGATGGGGACGGAGTCGGGGGCGAACATCGCCGGCTTCCAGGCCAACGTTCACGTCAACGGCGGAACGTTTACGAGCGACGGTACGATCGCGCTGACCAGCGGGACGTTCACGTTCAGCGGTGGAAACCTGAACGGCACCGGCACGATCAACATCACCAACTCCGGGATCTTCGACGGCGCCGTCAGCCCGATGTCGATCAGCGGCACCACGATCAATGACAGCGGATTTGCCAGCTACACATCCACAACCAATCCGATCACGCTCGCTGGCGGCGCGAAAATCAACGTTACCGGCGCGGGGCAGTTCAGCATCGCAACCGATGCTGCCATCAACGGCACAGCCTCGGAAACGATCAGCATCGCCAGCGGCGCTTCGATGCAGAAGACGTCCGGCACCGGCTTCAACGTCATCTCACCGTTCGTGAAAAACGATGGCACCATCAACGTCTCCGGTGCCGGTGCGGGCGGTGGATTCGGCTTCTCCGGCAGTGGCACGCACACCGGAACCTTCACCACCGGATCGAGCTCGCAAACGATCGTCTTTGGCGGCAGCAATACGTTCAACAGCGGCACGTCGTTCGGCGGACCGGCGCCGATCAAGTTCGTGGCCGGCACCCAGACCTTCACTGCGGCCACCAATGCCAACAGCGGCATCAAGTGGGCCGGCGGCACGATCGCCGGCACCGGACCGCTGACCGTCTCCGGAACGTCCACACTCGACGGCAGCAACTCCGGCATGATCCTGACCGGCGTGATCAACAACACCGGCTCGATGACGTACACGGCCGCACCGAACGCACTCACCGTCAACGGCGCAACGGCCAAGCTGGAGACCACCAGCGGTTCCTTCATCATCGGCGGCGACTTCGACGTTCAGGCCGTCCCCCCCGGCGCCGGCACGTTGCGCGCCGTCGGCGGCACCGCCACGATCTCGAAGACCTCCGGCGCGACCGGCTCGTCGATCCTCGCCAATGTCGACAACGCCGGCGGTACCGTCACGAACAGCGCCACAGGCGCGCTGAACTTCGCCGGCGGCGGGAAGTCGACCGGGACGATGAGCGTGCCGGCTGCCAGCAACACGATGAACTTCACCAACGGGACGTTCGATGACAACGGCGCCTTCTCCGGCGCCGGCATCATCAACGTCGCCGGCGGGACGCTGAACATCAACACCGCCACGTCATTTGGAAGCGGCACGCCGAGTTTCAACCTCAATGGCGGCACGCTCGGCGGCACCGGCACGGTCTCGATCCTCAGCGCATCGAACTGGACGAGCGGAACGATCACCGGCAGCAGTCCGTTCAACGTCTCGTCGACGGGCGTCATGGCGATCACCGGCTCCCTCGGACCGATGACGCTGGACGGCCGCGTGTTCAACGACAACAGTTCCGTCGTCTACAACTCCCCCACGAACAACCTGACTCTGAAGAACAGCGCGTCGATCCTCAACAGCGGCACCTTCACCGCCATCGGAAGCGGCACCATCGACACCGACGGCTCCGCGGTTTCGTTTACGAACAACGGGCAGTTCAGCAAAACGAACAGCAGCCTGTTCATCGTCAAGCCGCAGTTCAACAACAACGGCACCGGCGTCTCAATCACCGGCGGCGTCCTCGCGCTGGACGGCGATGGCACCAGCACCGCGCCGTTCACGATGTCCGCGGGTACCGAGGTGTGGTTCCCGGTGCCGTTCTCACAGACGTACACGTGGGCGCCGGGAACGACGTTCAGCGGTGGCAAAGTCACCATCGACGCCGGCAACGTGGCCACGAGCGCCGCGATGACCATCAACAACACCAACCTCGAAGTGAAAGGCGGCTCGTTCACGACGCCGTTCGCGTTCACCGTCACCTCTCCCGCGACGATGAAGTGGAAGGGCGGAACGCTGGCCGGCGCAGGCCACACCATCATCGGTTCCGGCACGACGTTCGACATGAACACGGAGCTCACCACGCGGTCGATGAGCGGTCACACCATCGACAACGCCGGCAACGCCACGCTCGTGTCGAATGCATTTCCGATCAGCATGGACAGCTCGTCCACGTTCAACAACACCGGCAACCTCGACATCCAGAATGACGGCTCATTGAACACGAACTTCGCGGGCGCGAACATCTTCAACAACTCCGGCAGCGTCAAAAAGTCAGGCGGCGCCGCTGCCTTCGCATTTCAAATTCCTTACAACCAGTCTGCGGGTACGACCGACGCGAACTCGGGCTCCGGATCGAGCTCGATCGTGCTCTTCAACGGCGGTTCGATGAGCGGCGGCGTTCTCAAGGCAACGACGAACGGCGACACCGTCAGCTTCAACGCCGGCACCTTCAACGTCAGCGGTGGTGCATTCAACAGCGGCGCGCCAGGGAAGATCGCGCTGGCTGGGACGGCCACACTGAACATCAACGCGCCGACCGCGACCACCAGCTTCATCCAGGGCGGCGGCACGTTGCAGGGTTCGTCCAATCTGACCATTTCCAGCGGCGGAGCCTTCGACTGGAGCGGCGGGACGATGGCCGGCATCGGTCAGCTCGTCGTCGCTTCCGGCGGGACGCTTTCGGTGACCGGCACCTCCGGGTCACCGCTCGTGCTCAGCTCGCACACGATCAACAATAGCGGCACGATCTCGTACGCTCCCCTCTCCGGCGGACTGCTCAATCAGCTCACGCTCACCGGCACCGCCTCGATCGCCAACCAGAGCGGCGGCGTCGTCAACACGACCGACAACTCCTCCTTCCTGCAGAGCGGCGGCGGAACGAGCATCGTCAACAGCGGCAGCTTCCTGACCTCCGGCTCCTCCAGCGTCGCGCCGGCGATTACCAACAATGCGACGGGACTCATCAAACCAAGCGGCGGCATGCTGACGCTCCTCGCCGGCAGCAGCAACGGCACGCTCGACGCCGTCTCGCCCGCGGCCATCAACTTCGGCGCCGGCTCCACGTTCACCATCACCGGCGGTACGTGGGGCGGCAGCGGCGGCGGCTTCTGGGTTACCGGCGGCACCGTCACCATCAACGCGCCGTTCTCCCTATCCGGCCTCGCGTTCAACTCGGGCCAGATGGACGGCACCGGCACGCTGACGCTCACCGGCTCGAACGCCTGGGGCGGCGGAACGATGACCGGCTCCGGAGCCACGAACAATAGCGGCACGCTAACGATGTCGAACAACGGCAACTCGTTCCTCGACGGCCGCACGTTCAACAACAGCGGCACTGTTAACTACCAGAGCCTCGGCAACGCGCTGCAGCTCAAGAACGGCGCCGTCTTCAACAACAGCAACATCTTCGACTTTCAGGGCGACGCCAATTTCCTCTGCAACTGCGCCGTCCCCGGCCTCTTCCACAACCTCGGCACCGGCATCCTGAAAAAAACGTCGGGCGCCAGCGCATCCATCTTCACTGCACCGCTTACCAACGACGGCAGCGTGCAGGTCAACACCGGCGCGATCCAGTTCACCGGCGCCGGCACGCACAACGGCAGCTTCACCGCGGGCGTCAGCGGGGACATCGAGTTCCACGCCAACAACACCTTCAACGCGCCGTCGTCGCTGACCGGAGCGGGCATCATCGCCTTTGCCTTCGGCACCTCCACGATCAACAGCGGGACGGTCACACCGGCGACGTTCACCCTCAGCGGAGCCAACGTTACGCTCAACTCCGCCGCCACGATCGGCACGCTCAACGTTCACAACGCGGCAACCCTCGGTGGCAGCGGTCCGATCAACCTCACCGCCGCCAGCCCCGTTTCCGAATGGACCGGCGGCACGATCATCGGCAGCGGCACGCTCACGGTCAACCCCGGCGCCAACTTCCAGCTCGACGGACTGACCGCGGGCATGACGCTCGACAGCCGTCCGCTCGTCAACAACGGAAATCTCAGCTACAGCTCGACCGCGAATGGACTCATCCTCGCCAACAGCGCCGTCATCACCAACTCGAACGGCGCGACGATGAACCTCGAAGCTGGCCCCGGCATCGGCGTCAGCGGGATCAACAACGTCATCTCCAACGCCGGCCTGCTGCAGCGCAACACCGCCGGCACGCTCGGCATCAGCCCCGCCGTCACCAACACCGGCACCATCAACGCCAACCTCGGAACGCTCGCCTTCAACGGCGGTTTGACTCAGACCATTGGATCGACCAATCTCCTCGGCGGCTCGATCTCGTCGCCCTCGGCCATCGCCCTTTCCGGCGGAACACTGACAGGCAACGGCACCGTCTCCGCCGCCGTCAACAACACCAACGGAATCGTCGCCCCCGGCAACGGCTCCACGGCAGGGACCATCACCATCACCGGCGCCTACGCGCAGGGCGCCAACGGCGGGATGGCTCTCAAGCTCGGCGGCACGTCGAACTACGACATCGTCGACGCCTCGGCGTCCGGCGTCACGCTCGGCGGCACGCTCACTGTCTCGCTCTTCAACTCTTTCGTTCCGGCGGGCGGTAACACCTTCGACGTCCTCCGCTTCTCGACGCGTAGCGGCGACTTCGCCAACTACTTCCTCCCCACCTTCGCGGGCGGCGGCGGCTTCCAGAAGGCATTCGTCTCCGGCACGCCGAACGTACTGCGCCTCACCGCAACCGTCACCGCGTCCGATCTCCAGATCACGCAGTCCGCTCCCGCCTCGGTGCAGCACAACCAGAACGGCACGTGGACGCTGACCGTCACCAACGGCCCGACGCCGGTCACGAACGTCGTCGTCACCGACACCTTCGCCAACGCCAGCTTCGTCACCGCGACGTCCGTCGGACCCTGCACGCCGTCCGGCTCGACGGTGACTTGCACGCTCGGCTCGCTGGCCGCGAATCAGTCGGTCAACGTCACCCTGCAGTTGAACGCGCCGAACCTCGTCACGATCTCCAACTCCGCCTCCGTCACCGCGACTGAGTTCGATCCCAACACCGCCAACAACAACACCGGCAACGCCTTCACGCCGGTCGTCCCCTCCGCAAATCTCTCGATCACCAACACCGCTTCCGGCAATCCGGTCAACGCCGGCAGCCCGCTGTCGTTCGCGATCACGGTTTCGAATTCAGGCCCCGACGCCACCAGCGGCACGGTCACCGTCACGAACACCTTCCCCTCCGGCGTCACCGCCTTCACCTTCTCCGGCGCCGGCTGGACGTGCGGAGCGCTCTCCGGCGGCACAGCCACCTGCACGACGGGAACATCGATCGCGAACGGCGGATCGGCTCCGACACTCACGCTCTCGATGACCGCTCCTGGCAACGGCCCGGCCGTCGATTCCGCGACCGTCTCCGCCGCCACCGCCGATCCGAGCAACTCCAACAACACCGCCTCGCAGTCGGTCACCATCCTCGGGCAGGCCGATCTCGCGATCACCAAGACCGGCCCGGCCTCCTCGACCGCCGGCTCAACGCTCGTTTACACGATCACCGTCACCAACAACGGACCGTCCGACGCGTCCGCGGTTACCGTCGCCGATCCCACTCCCGCCGGCGCCACCTTCGTCTCCAACAGCGGCGCCTGCACCACGGCCTTCCCCTGCTCGCTCGGCACGATGACGGCCGGCCAGACCAAGACCATCATCAGCACCTATTCCACACCGGCCGGCTTCACCGGCACCAGCCTCGCCAACACCGCCACGGTGTCGAGCGCCACCACTCCCGATCCGAATTCGGCAAACAACAGCGCCACCGCCACCACGGCATTCAGCGCATCGAGTGCCGACCTCGCCGTGACCAAGAGCGGTCCGTCGTCGGCGACGAGCGGCTCCTCGGTCGCCTACACGATCACGGTTACCAATAACGGTCCTTCCGCCGCGACAGGAGTCATCCTCAACGATCCGACTCCCGCCGGCCTCTCCTTCGCGAACGCCACACCAAACTGCGTGACCGGCTTCCCCTGCACGCTCGGAAACCTCACCGCCGGCCAGAGCGTGACGATCACCGCGTCGTACACCGTCACCGCGACGTCAGGCTCCGTCACCAACAGTGCCTTCGTGAGCGGATCGAGTTTCGATCCCATCTCCGCCAACGACAACTCCACCGCCACCACCACCATCGGATCGAGCGCATGCGGCGCGCAGCCGCCCACGCTCACCGCTCCCGTGAATGGCGCCACCATCACCTCGCCGGTCACCTTCTCCTGGACCGCCGTCGCCGGCGCGACGAACTACAAAGTCTTCGCCTCCATCGGCGGCGCGTCGACGCAGGAGATCGGCTCGACCAGCACCACCTCCATCACCCTTCCCGTCGCCGGCGGCAACGTTTCCTGGTTCGTCCAGGCGTTCGGTATCGCGAACTGCAACCAGCTCGTCTCCGCCACGCGCACCTTCACCATCTGCAGCAGCGGAACCCCGCAGCTTTCGGTCGTCGGAACCTCCAGCTCCGGCCAGAGCTACACCGTGCAATGGACCGACATCGGCGGCGTGACCACGTACGAATTGCAGGAATCGGCCACCGACACCTTCGACACTCCGACCACGTTCCAGGTGAGCGGCACCTCGCGAGCCTTCACCAAGTCCGCCGCGACGCCGACCGCGTTTTTCTATCGCGTCCGCGGCGTCTCCGCCTGCGGCCAGGGACCCGTTCCCTACTCCGCATCGCAGCGCGTCGTCGTCGTCCCGATCCCGCCGATCAGCAGCCAGGGCCCCAGCGCCACTGTCGACATCAACAACAAGCATGTCGTCGTGCAGACCGTCTTCATCCCGGGCCAGGGCTCCGCGATCGCGTTCACCGCCTCGACCGATGAACCCTGGCTGACCGTCACTCCCTCCAGCGGCATTCTTCCCGCCGCGGGACTGACGCTCAGCGTCTTCGCCGATCCCGCCGATCTCCCCAACGGCACCTTCACCGCCACGATCATCCTCACCTTCCCCGGCTCGCCCGCGAAGATCGGCTCGCTCGACGCCAAGCCGCCGGTCACCGTCCCCGTCTCGATCAGCGTGGTCACGCCGGTTTCGCCGACGACGATTTCCACCCCCTCCGCCAACTCGCTGATCATCCCCTCGGTCGGCCACTTGGACGGCATCAACTCGCAGTGGCGCTCCGACGTCCGCATCACCAACACCGCGCCACAGAAAATCAACTACCTGCTGCGCTTCACGCCTGCCGGCGGCGACACCAACTCCGTCAAGCAGACGCAGGTCTCGATCGCCGCGAACGACACCATGGCCCTCGACGACATCGTCAAGAACTGGTACGGCGTCGGCGCACTCGGCGACGCTGCCAACGGCGTTCTCGAAGTCCGCCCGCTCAACACCAACGGCAAAGGCATACCGGTACCCGACGATGTGAACGTCTCCTTCGCGACGGTCGCGTCGAGCCGCACCTTCAACCAATCCGCCGGCGGCACCCTCGGCCAGTACATTCCGGCCATCCCCTTCGCCAACTTCATCGGCAAAGTCACCGGCGACGCACGCAACGGAATCCTCAGCATCCAGCAGATCGCGCAGTCGCCCGCCTACCGCACCAACCTCGGCATCGTCGAAGCGGCGGGCAAGTCAGCATCCGTCCTCGTCAGCGTCTTCGACGCCGCCGGCAAGAACCTGCTCGACATTCCTCTCGATCTCAAAGCTGGCGAGCAGCAGCAGCTCAACTCCTTCCTTGCCGCGAAGAACATCACGCTCACCGATGGCCGCGTCGAAGTGAAAGTCACCGGCGGCGACGGCAAAGTCACCGCCTACGCCTCGGTCGTCGATAACAAGACCACCGATCCGCTTCTCGTCAGCGGCGTCCCGCTCGTGCAGACCGCCGCGCGCACGTTCGTGCTGCCGGGCGTGGCCGACATCACCAACGATCTGGCCAAGTGGCGCAGCGACGTGCGCATCTTCAACGCCGGCGTCGATCCGCAATACGTGACCATGACGCTCTACCCGCTCAACGACGCCACCGGCGCCACGCTCACCCGCTCGCTCACCGTCAATCCCGGCGAGGTCACCATCCTCGACAATGTCCTGGCGTCGCGCTTCGGCGCCACGAACGTCGGCGGCGCCATGCACGTCGACACGCTGACGGATTCGAACCTCGTCGTCACCGGCCGCACCTACAACCAGGTCGACGGCGGCGGCACCTACGGCCAGTTCATCGCCGCCGTCACGCCCGCCGACGCCGTCGGCAAAGGCACCCGCGTCCTCAACGTCCTGCAAGTCGAAGACTCCACCCGTTTCCGCACCAACCTCGGCATCGCCGAAGTGAGCGGCAAGCCCGTCACCGTCGAAGTCTCCGTCTTCCTCCCCGACGCCAAAGTCGCGCCGAAGGTCACCATCCCCCTCGCCGCGAACGAATACCGCCAGTTCCGCGTCCTCCAGCAACTCGGCGTCGGCACCGCCTACAACGCGAGAATCGCCATCAAAGTCATCGACGGCGACGGCCGCATCACCGCCTACGGCTCCGTCATCGACATGACGACCCAGGACCCGACCTACGTACCCGCGCAATAGCCGTCGAGGGGCATCGCCGAACGGCGGTGCCGCTTTTAGGAACAACCGCACCGCTGTGCTTCCGAGCCTCGGAGTGTGACACGAGCGATTTTCGATCGCAGGGGTAGGAGTTTTCCTTTTTCAGATACTCCGTAGATGACGGTCCAACATTTCCAAAGTTCCAGCAAAACTGAGGTTCATTTCCCAACTGACGGTAACTACCGTAGTACGGAGAAACTATGTCCCCTTTCGAGCGGCTTCTGACGACCAACCGATCGCGTTCCCGGCTCACTGTCACGATAGCCCTGCTGATCCTTGCACTAGCACCGATTACGGCCGCCCAGGTCCTTCCGACCGCCGGGCAACTTCAAGTGAATGGCGAGATCACGATCATTTTCACGGCTAATACGGTGTCCTGCAGCGGGCTCTCTCCGGGCGACAAGGTCGCGCTGGTTGGCTTGATGATCGATCGGCAATCGGCCTCGCCGACCATCAGCACACCGATGTTCTCCCAACCGGCCGACGCTAACGGCGCGTTCTCCGCGACGATCCCGGGAGGCATTAGACCGACATCGATCTGGCTGCTCATCGATCAAACGTCAGGGAGTTACACCGTCGCAGAGCCGGAGGGGAGCGTGCTCACCCGAATACCCGACGGAGCGGTCAATCTAGCGGGTGGCGCAGTCGCTCCATCAGCCATAGCTACGATCGGCCGCGCGCATACTCACGCCATTCAGATCGGTGAGAATCGGCAAGTAACGGAAGACTTCAAGTCGCCGGGCTACCACGCCACTGACACAACACCAAGCGGCTTTTTCGTCATTGACGCGAAGGACGGTTCTGCAGCTGACGAAGACGGAACGATCGATGGGTCCGTACGGCTTACGTTACCGTCGTTCTACGATCAGAACCAGAACTCCACATGCCTCTTTGTCGTAGACGACCGCACTCTCGAATTCAACGTGACCTATCTTCAATTCAGTCACCCGCCTAGGTGTCCGCAGTGGGGGTGTTCATAATGAGAGTACGGCTCGGATTGTTCTCGCTCCTAGTTTTCGTTGCGCTGCCCCTTCTCGCGCAGGACCCTAACGGCGCTCTCGGTTTTCAGCCAGGCAAGTCGTTTCAGATGGGCGACTACGACACGGTGAACCTCTTCAACGGCAACCTGACAGTCAATCTACCGTTGGGGCCAACGTTCAGCCCCGGCGGCAACCTTCGGTATTCCTTCCATCTCACGTACAACGGCAATGCGTGGACAATGCAAAGCGGGAACCTGCCAGAGGCGATTCCGAACCGCTTTTCCAACGCCGGACTAGGATGGAGACTGTCCATCGGTGAACTCGTCGCGCCTAACGATCCAGTTTCAGCGGGAGGCAATTGGGTCTACCATGCGAGCGATGGAAGCGCTCACTCTTTCTATAAGGTGCTTCACAACGAAGAAACCAATACCGACTACGCAGGCTCCGACGTCATCGCTGTCAATACGGTAGTCGGTTACACGCACGATGGCTCTTACCTGCGGCTGATTCGAGGGACGCGCGTCTCGAACGGAGCGCCTCATCCTTGCGACCAACAGTCCGGATCTTGTTTCGACTATACCGTTTCTTATTCGATCGAGGCTTCGGACGGTAACGTACACACGTTCCAGGCGCTCGTCTCCAAAAGGACTACGGACAACCCTCCGACCGTGAAGGAAGACAGCAAGCTTTCCTATCGTTTAGCGAGCATCATTGATCGGTTCGGCAATTATCTCCATATCACATACCCGGACGCGCTTACGTGGACCGTGAAAGACGGTACCGTCGCCACAGGCGACACTCGCACGCACACAGTTCACTTCCGCAACGACACCTTCTATGACTACGCCGGACAGTCCACCCAACATCTCTTCGTCGACAGCTTGGACCTTGCCGCATTCGCCGGCCAGACAGCGACATACAAGTTCGTCTATAGTGACTATGATACGATTTCCAAGAGCTGCGACGATCAATATGGCGGCCCCACGACGCGGACGCGTTTTCTCAACAGCATTAAGCAGCCGGATGAATCTGTTTTCGGCATGGACTACAACAGGATCGAGGCCGATACGGCGAATCATCCCCAATGCTCCGCCGCTGCAGGTCATCTGTTGAAACTGACTCTTCCTACCGGCGGAAGGATTCAGTACACCGCTGCGGCTCGTTCGTTCCCCGCGAATCCGGAAGCTATCGGTCACTCAATCTTGACCTGGACCTCACATTCAATTGGGGTCGCAACGCGCGAACTCTTCGACGCCGCAAACACGTCAGCCGGAAAGTGGTCGTACAGCGGTGTTCTCACGAATGCTCTGGATGTTCCACTGCCGCCACCCGGAGGTATAAATCGTGAGTTCAAAGGGCTCGCCGTCTCGGTCCTCGACCCGCTGAACAAGACGACCGTTTCGTACTACACCGTTGACCAGTACGCAGACGATCCGGCCTGCTACCCGGGTTCGCTTGGCGAGCGCGAGTACGGAATGCCATTCACTCGCGCGTCGGGAAAAGCGATCGACGGCCTCCTTCTTTCGAGCGAGGTCTACGACGCGGCTTGCACGATCCATGCGACGACGTCGGCGTCTGGTTGCACGCTGTCTTGCCTTGACAGTGGAGCCCATGCACTCCTCCCAATTCGATCGACGTATGTTCAAATCGAACAGGATGGCTGGAACGGTTTTTCCGATGTGGAGAATCGCACGAGAAAACGGCGCACCGTCTTCAATGATGACACCGCCTGCAGTAACGCACCGTGCTACGTCGAAACCGATTTCGACGACTTCGATGGCCTCGGCCACTACCGGACGGTCACACAAACCAGCAATTTCCCCGGCACGACACCGCGCACGACCACGACTCACTACAACGCACGCGGCGGAACGTACGTGCCGGGTCCCGATAACCACCCGGATACTTACATGATCGCCGCTGCTTCTCCCTGGTTGCTTGGTGTTTATGATTACCAGACGACAACCGAGAACCATACAGCCACAACGGAGTTCTGCTTCAATGCCACGACCGCTTTCCTGGAGCGCAAGAGAACAGCGCGGAGCGGCGACCGCACCAAGGATCTCCTCGCCGCCTATGCCCAAACTGGCGGCAACGTTACCGCCGAGGCGTATTTCGGCGGCGACACCCACCCGTTGGTAAGCGGCTTTGTCACCTGCACGAGTGCTCCTCCCACTACTCCAGATTACCGCCTCACGCATACCTACACTGCCGGGAGTCTCGAGTCGACGCAGTACGATGGCGTCGCGTTCAAGTCGGCTGACATGCTAATCGACCACAACACCGGATTGGCTTCGGCAAGCAAAGACGTGTCCGGGCAGCTCTCGACCAGCTACAAATACGACACGATGCAGCGGCTGACCGAGGTCCGACCGCCTGGCGAAGCGTGGACGAAATACACATACACGCTCGGCTCATCACCATCCCTCTCGATTCTTCGCAGGCCCAACGGTTCCGATGCGTCGGCTCCAGCAGAAACGAGCAGCTACCTTTACTTCGATTCCTTCGGCCGCCTGGTTCTGAGCAAAGAGCAGTTCCCCGAGGGATGGGCGACGACGAAGACAACCTACGACCTTCTCGGAAGAGTGATAAGCACCTCCACGCCGGAGTTTCGCCCCGGCTCATCATGGGAAACGTTCACACCGGCTCATTTCACCACGACAACGTATGACCGATTCGACCGCCCACGCATCATCACCTTGCCTGATTTCTCGAGCACGACCATTTCCTATAAGGGCAACCGGGAGACACAACGAACCGTGTGCGTCTCGGCACTCCAGACTCAGGCGCCCTGTCCGACAGGCGAGTTTCCGTTTACGACGATTGAGACAGTCGATGGCCACGGCCGGCTGTCAACCGTAACCGAGCCGATTGGCACGGGCGTCAAGACCACCTACGGATATGACGTCGGAAACCGCCTAACCACTGTCTCCACGAGCGCGACGGAGGGATTGCAGCACCGCGCCTTCACATACGACCTGACCGGGTTGCTCATCTCGGAGCAGCACCCCGAAAAGGGAGTCAGCGGCTATGGCACAGTCAGCTATCCTGAGTACGACTCCCGAGGTCACGTTCGCCATCGGATCGATGGCGTTGTCGGAGGTCAATTCGATACGACGTTTGTTTACGATAGTGCCGAACGCCTCACGAGCGTCAGGGATCTCGATCCAACAACGAATAGCCCGCGAGACCTGAAGGTCTTCGGCTATGGAATTGACAACGGCACGAACGATCCACGACTCGGCAAGCTCCAGACGGCTACGCGACACAACTACCAGCCGTCTCTCGGGGGTGATATTGCGGTTGCCGAGACATACACGTACGGCGGCCCGAATGGCCGCATCACCGCACGCGCTACAAGCGTTAGCGGAGCATTTCCAAACAACACTTTCTCTCTTGGACAGGAGTGGGACGACCTTGGAAACGCCCATTCGACTACATATCCCTCGAATGCCGCTTTCACGACGACTCCGGCGAGAACTGTCGAGTATGCCTATACTAACGGTCTTCTTACTGGCGTAACGGACTACACGAAGACCGCAACAAGCATTTCGCGCGTTGCCAGCGGCATGGTCACTCGTATCGAACACCTCAATGGCGAGAACGAAGACTGGGTACCCGACCCAAACGGAATGTCCCGGCCTGCGTCCATTCGCATCAAAGGCAATGCTGGTCTCGATACGCCAATCGGTCCCTACGCGTATGACGGTGCCGGCAACATTAAGCAGATCGGCGACAGTGCGGGCGTTCACACGACGTATCTTTATGACGGTGCCGGACGGATGATCAAATCCTCCGCCGTTACCCCATCGTCGCCTACAATCGATCAGACATGGAATTATGACTCGTTCGGAAACAGGCTCGGAATCAACTCCGTTCAATCACATCAATTTGACCCCAACAACGATGGCCGTATCACGCCGATGGATATCTTCTATCTCATCAACTATATATACATGGGTGGCCCTCCCCCTTCGGGACCCGATGGGATGCTTTCCGGCGATGCGAATGCGGACGGTAACGTAAATCCGCTCGACATTTTCTTCCTCATCAACTATCTCTATCTCGATGGCCCGATTCCTTACATTCCCGAAACGGCGCTTCCGAGCGGCGAGCAGATTCCCAGCGCAAACGCGGCGGATAGCATTACCGTCGGATCCGTAATGGCTACCGGTACTACGGTCGACGTTCCGGTGTACATCAGGGATCTGTCGGGGACCGTGCTGGGTACTGATCAAGCCGTGAGCTCCAGAATCCAGGCGTTCAGTATGAAAGTCCGGTGGTCACCGGCAGCGGCGGTAGCATCCGTCGCCTTCACACGTTCAGGAATTACTTCGAACATTTCGCCCGCATCAGAATCTCGCCCTTCGAACGCAACATCCGCATCACTCGTCGACTCCTTTCAATCCACGAGCTCCATTCCGTTCACATCGAACGGGAGTTTGCCAGGCGACGTGGTTGCGCATCTTCTCGTGACGTTGAGCGCGTCAGCGCCGGCCGGCTCGGCTATCAACCTTTCTCTCGATCCCAGCGTAACGACACTGGCGAACCAGGCGGGAACGATCGAAGAGAGCGCAGAACGCGGATCCCTTGCGCTCGTTGACGGTGGAATTAGTATCCCCGTGCAGGGTTTTGCCCGCCCGCCATCGGGCGGTTCTCTGCAAGCATCGAGCTCCGCAGTGATCCCGCGTGCCTCGGCCATGAGTGGAGGCCCTGCAATTCTTAGCGCCGATACTCCACGGCCGCCAATTTTCCTAAGCGATGCCAGTACTACAGCCAGCGTCCGCCGCTCGCCGACAGCACAGTCGTACCTCACCACGACCAATCACGATCAAGCGATGACCTATGACGCGGCGGGCGACGTAACAGTCGATGATCAGGACCGCTTGCTGAGCTACGACGCCCTGAATATGACCACCGGTATCAGCCTGCCGCTGCCGGGTGGAACCACACGCAACTTCCTGGAGATCTATACCGCCGACGACGAACGAATCGCCCTTGTCGAACAACTCGCTTCTGGCAACACCAAAACGCGCTGGACGCTCCGTGGGCTTGATAATCGCGCTCTCCGTACGTGGACCGATATTACGTCCGGCACCTCGCACACCTGGGGCTGGTCTGAGGACGAGATTTTCGCCGGACCGTTGCTACTGGCATATGTGTCGCCCATCGGCATCCGCGACTACGGTGTCGATCATCTCGGCTCGACGGTCGTCGCGACCGATCCAAACGGACATCTCATCGGCAATATCTTCTACGACGCCTTCGGTGCCGGTGGCGCCACGGGAGCCGGAATGCTCCAGTACACCGGCCACGAACGCGACGGGGCCAACGCCGGCGCACAGACCGGGTCGGTGAGGCTGCCGGACTATCTGCATGCGCGGAATTACGATTCGTTGCGTGGGCGGTTCCTGTCAATCGACCGAGCAAAGGGCGACGTTCAACGGCCACAGACATGGAATCGGTATGCGTATGCAATCGACAATCCGGTCAATAATCTCGACCCAAATGGCCGAGTCGCGGTCGCGTTCACTGGCGGGTTGAGGCCTGATGGGCCGGGCTCGCCAATGTATCAACTCGCTGGTGCAATCAACGGGCAGGGGCGAATTGGACCCGCTCAGGGGTTTGGTAATCATGATGTGGCTTCCGCTCTCGACTATGTCCTGCGCGAATACAAGCGCAACCCTTTTCAGCCAGTTATCATTGTCGGTCACAGTTGGGGCGGGGATGCCGCGCTAGTTCTGGCGGCACTCCTGAATCGAGAGGGCATCAACGTTAGGTATTTGATCACGCTGGATGTCGTAGGGAAAGTTGGTTTCCCGGCCAGTGGTGGGGGTCACTCCTTCACTGTCCCACCCAACGTAATGTATGCGATCAACTATTACACTCACGACTTCCCCGGCGATAATCGTTTGGTAAGTTCACCGGAATCCAGTACAGATACAGAGAATATTTTCTTTGACGCTCTTCATACTGGCATTGATGATCGCTTATGGCGAGATCTCGCTGCCGCTCTGGCTGAATATTACGGAGGAAAGGTAAGCGTCACTCAGCGCGAGCCGTTCTGGAACATGTTCAGAGGGGCGCCTGGTGACACCATCATCTTCCTCGACGGCGTTCGGCTTCAATAATACCTATGCAAACCTCTACACAGGCCGCGACTACCATCCAGCGAATCGCCTTGGCAGCGGCGATTACCGCCGCGGGCCTTGCCGCGCTATTAGGCGCTATGGTGCTGGTCTCGATCGCCAGCAGGAGCCATATTGATTCAGTCGCGGTCGAAGCGCCCGCCAGTATGGTTGGCTTCTTTCTCCTGCCGTGTGCAAGTGCTGTCGCGCTAGTCACGTCGGCTATCGCGAATCGTTGGAGCCCAAGCCGGATTTCGAGAGTCGCGCTTGTACTGTCGACCTTTAGCCTTGGCGGTTGGTTACTATTCTTGGGTTATGTGTTTGGTTAAATGATGAGCCTGCTAAAAGCATCGGCAGGGGACGAAAGGAAGCCAGCGCATTGCTCGGTCCGTGCAGCTTGATATTGTCGCTGACCACCCGGTTTATTGACGTTGGGGCATACCTTGGCAAGGCCAGGGATGAAGCCTTGGCGCCTCTCATCTTGCTGACGTTGGGCAATCCGATTCTCGAGATCGCAGGCGTCGCGTTCGCCATCAAGAGTATCGACACGCAAGCATGCGGGTCGTGGCGGGTTCAGTTCATTGTCTCGCTTGCGCCGCACACGCCAAGAACCCAAAGGAGCCAGTTATTCTCTATGGCCAGAGTTGGGGCGGTGCGGCCGCGCTGATAACGGCAGCGGATCTCGACAGTAAAGGCATACGCGTCGACCTGCTGATTACTTTCGATGCTGTAGGCAAGCACAATGATACTGGCCGAGACAAGCTGCTTGTTCCCGGGAACGTCGCCGTCGCAATTAACTATTATCAGACGGGAGCCACACAACTTGGTAACAACCGCCTGGTTGCGGCCTCTGAGTTTGCGGATACGGATATTTTCAACATTGATGTCGGCGACGTTAAGCATACAGATGTGGGTGACATGATGGGCACCGCTGCGGCTAGTTTGATCCAAAGTGTGGCACTGCAGGGCCTGGTCGAACGCTTGCACGAGATCGGAGCATGGATGTTCTCGGACACCTTTGGTACACAGATTCAGGTGACACGACCGGGCAGGCCATGATGACGGCGGGTACGCTCTACAGATGAGGATCAGAATGGTTACGAGATCGACTTCGCTAGCGAGCCGCGCAATTACGTTGCTCGTCGTTGCAAGCCTCATCCTTTCGCTGACATGGGGCATCTACGGCGCGGCCTACTTGGATAAGGCGGGCGACGAAATGGAACAGCCTCTGCTGTTATTGTCGCTTGGCAATCCCATCCTTGCGATCGCTGGCGTTATTTTAACAGTCAGCCGAATCGACCTGGAGGAGGCGCGCCACAGGTGGTGGGTCCAAGTTATAGCCTCAATCGTATCCGCCATTCTGGCGATCCTTGCGCTTATCATGATTTTCGCCTTGCCGTAGCTCTCGTTTGGTTAATCGAACCGATGCCTTATTTCAACCGAACCTACCTCATACGGTTGAGTTTACCGGCATCGATCTCGCAAATATTGAGTGCGGAGGTACACCAAATGACAAGCAAGAAAATCCAAGCGGCACTGTTGAGCGTTTCGCTCCTTTTGCCTGCCGGCAGCGCATTCGCGAGGACGCATCACTATCGCCACGTCCACCATCGCCACCACTACAGCCAGGCGCGCGGAGCCGTGATCGGCGCAGTCGCGGGCGCGGCCATCGATCACCATCAGCCGATCAAGGGCGCGCTGGTCGGTGCCGCGGTCGGCGAAGGCGTCCAGATCTTCCGCAACCACAAAGCGCATTGAGTCGAATCGGCAGCCGTGCAGCTTCAGGTATGGTGAGGCGTGATGAAACGCCTCGCCATCCTTCTCTTCTTCGTCACCACCGCGATCCAGGCCGCTGAGCCGGATCAACGCGCCCTCCTCACCGAGTTCTTCGACTTCCTCGCCATCCCCAACCTCGCCTCGGATGCGCCGAACATCGCCCGCAACGCGTCCGCGATCCGCGCGATGTTCGAGAAGCGCGGCGTGAAGACAAGACTCCTCACGCTCGACAACGCGCCGCCCATCGTCGTCGTCGACGTACCTTCCCGAGGGGCGACACGGACCATCGCCTTCTACGCGCACTACGATGGCCAGCCGGTCGATCCGAAGCAGTGGCAGACGCCGCCGTGGACGCCCGTCATGCGCGACGCCGCCGGCAACGACGTCGACTGGCGCAACGCGAAAGCGCTCGATCCCGAATGGCGCCTCTATGCGAGATCGTCCGGCGACGACAAAGCTCCCATCATCGCCATGGCCGCCGCACTCGATGCTCTTCGCAAAGAGAAACGCACGCCCAACGTCAATCTCCGCTTCGTCTTCGAAGGCGAAGAAGAAGCCGGCTCTCCTCACCTCGGCGAGTATCTCGCGAAGTATCCGGAAGTCCTCCGCCCCGACGCCTGGATCCTCTGCGATGGTCCCGTCCATCAAAGCCGCCGCATGCAACTCGTCTTCGGCGCGCGCGGCGTCGTCGACGCGGAGCTGACGGTTTACGGTCCCGTCAAAGGCCTGCACGACGGCCACTACGGCAACTGGGTCCCGAACCCGATCATCCGCCTCACGCACCTCATCGACTCGATGCGCGACGAGAACGGCCGCATCCTCATCGCGCATTTCTACGACGACGTAAAGCCCTCCTCGGCCGCCGAACAGGAAGCGATCGCCAAAATGCCGCCGGTCGAATCCGACCTCAAACGCGAATTCGACATCGCATCAACGGAGAGTGAAAATCTCAACGAGTCGCTCATGCTCCCCGCGCTGAACGTCCGAGGAATCCAATCGGGACACATCGGCGCACAGGCCTCGAACACGATCCAGACCGAGGCCACCGCATCGCTCGACTTCCGCCTCGTGCCCGCCGAGACGCCGGAGTCGATCAAAAAGCTCGTCGAACAACACCTCGAGTCGCAGGGATACACGATCGTCCGATCAACTCCCGACGCCGCCACCCGCCTAGCCCACCCCAAAATCGCCAAACTCACCTGGGGCGCCGGCTACCCACCCGCCCGCACCGCCCTCGACCTCCCGCTCTCCCAACAGATCGCCGCATTGATGACAACCGCCGGACACCCACCCGTCCGCGTCCCCACCCTCGGCGGCAGCATCCCCATGTACCTCTTCCAACAGCCTTCCAATACTCCAGTGCTAATCCTCCCCATCGCCAACCACGACGACAACCAACACGCCGCCAACGAGAATATCCGGCTTCAGAATCTGTGGGACGGGATCGAGGTGTATGTGGGGCTGTTTGAGGGTTTGAGGTAGGCCGCTTGCTCACGATAGAGCACGGCGGCCTAGGATGCCAGTCCTTCGTGGCGAGGTTTCATCAATGGGGAACTGGCAAAAGCTCATTCCGAGAACGAAGTACGTCGTCCCGAATTTTGACAAACTGTGGGCTCAATACGTCTGCGTCCTTATTCACAATTGCCTCGGCCACTCGGTTGAGTTGGGTATGAATATCGTCCGCCAGCGTATCGAGATCGATCTCATGAAACAAATCTTTCAACGATATTCCTCCTTGGGGTAACCAGCTACTCCATGCCTCAGCGGTTCGCTGATCGAGGGCGATACTGTCAAGGAATTTGCCCCGCCTATCCTCGAATATCAGCTCGCCGTCTTCGATCCGTGCATGCGTTCCCGGATGATCCATTCGTTTAAAGAACGGCGCAAGCCGCATTAGGTCTGCGAGCATCAAGACTGCGGAACGGGCGGCGATCTTCACTGTATGCGGGTTCGTTACGCCATTAGCGTTATCAGCCGCGGTTACGATATCGAATAGCGGTTCAGCATCCGGGAAATATAGTGACCCGCCGAAGTAAGCTAAATGCGTCCCGAGTCGTGCTTCCTGGCCTACCTCAGCATCGCTATGCGTGGGCCACACATAGTCTGATGATGTCTCCGCTAAAATCAGATCGACTTCTGTAATGCTTCTCAGTGTGGGCAAATACTTCCGTTCTTCTCTTTCACGATCGTCGATCTGATGTTGTCGTACTTCTTCCTTGTATCGGGTTTCTTGATCGCGCTGTTGCAATCGCCACCCAGCAATCCCGAGAGCGACGATTGCAACCGCGGATACCGCCTTCACGAAAAGCTCAAGTACAGCGTAAGATTTGCTCTTCGTAAAGTCCGGGTGTTGCGCACTACTAGTTTCGTTGACTGTCATTCTAAAGAGGAGTGTCCGAACGGACTCAAACCCCTACCCTTGCCGCTTACCGCACCACCTAACTCGGTCATCACATGAAAGCCGCCGTTTCGATTCCCGATCGCGTCTTCGAGACACGGCGCCTTGGTCTCTCGCGAAGCAGTCTTTTCACTCTCGCACTCCACCGTTTTATCGAGGAACGCGATGAAGACGCGATCACCGCCAAGATCAACGACGTCTACGCCACCGAGTCCTCGATTATCGATCCGATCTTCCAGAGTATTCAGAGCCGTTCCGTGAAGAACTGAGAGGCCGTTTGTCGCGCAGTCGTCGTAGCGCCGGCGAGCCGCAGGCGCTACGTCCGCGCGCATACACGACGCACGAGCAGGAAGCCTATCCGCGATCAAAACATCGTGTTCGCATTCGCCGACTCTTCCGGCACGCGCTGCAGCACGTCCCAGTGTTCGACCACCTTGCCGTCGTCATCGAGCCGGAAGATGTCGATGCCGGCCCAGTCGGTATCGCCGGGCCAGGTCTGATGGCAGTGCAGGACGACGTAGTTCCCTTCCGCGATGACGCGTTTGAACTCAACGTGCTTGCCAGGGAACTCGGCGGCCATGCGGACGAAGTAGTCGATGAAAGCCTGTTTGCCGTCGCCGACGTCGGGGTTGTGCTGGATGTACGTGTCGCCGGTGTAGAGCGCGATGGCCTCGGCGGGGCGGCACTGATTGAACATCAGATCGTAGAAAGCCGTCACGGCCTGCTTGTTCCGTTCGAGATCGGCGGGCATGAGCGTCAGTCTACCGCCGGCATCGGCGGCGACGGTAGACTCCTCTGACATGGGCAAACAGGTTGTGCTCTACGGAGCCGTCGGCGGCGTCCTCATCGCGCTGCTCAAGGTGATCGAGTACAAGCACTTCGTCCACGAATATCCATCCGAAATCTACGGCGGGTTGATCGCGGTCATCTTCACCGTCCTCGGCATCTACTTCGGACTGCGCTGGACGCGCGCGAAGGAAGTCGTGGTCATCCGCGAAGTGCCGGTGCGCATGGACGGGCCGTTCGTCATGAACGCCGAGAAGCTGAAGGAAGTCGGCCTGACCGCGCGCGAGCACGAGATCCTCGCGCTCATCGCGCAGGGGCTGAGCAACCGCGAGATCGGCGAGAAGCTCTTCATCTCCGAAAACACCATCAAAACGCACTCCTCGCGCCTGTTCGAGAAGATGCAGGTCAATCGACGCGTCCAGGCCGTGCAAAAAGCCAAAGACCTCGGGCTCATCCCCTGATTCATACTTTCGATTACCCTGAATCATCCGAACGGGCGACTGCGCGACACGCTCGCCGGGCGTACCTTGCGCCGCGAAAGGAAACACTCACATGAAAAGAGTCGTCATCGTCTTCGGCATCATCTCCGGCGTCATCTCCTCGGCCCTGATGTTTCTCACGCTCCCGCTCATGAAGAATGGGACGATCAACTTCGATAACGGCGAGATCTTCGGCTACACCGCGATCTTCCTCTCGTTCCTGCTGGTCTTCTTCGGCATCCGCTCGTACCGCGAAAACGCCGGCGGCACGATCAGCTTCGGCCGCGGCTTCAGCGTCGGCATCCTTATCACGCTCATCTCGTGCGTCTTCTACGTCGCGTCGTGGGAACTCATCTACTTCAAGCTGATGCCCGAGTTCGCCCGAGGCCACATGGACAAATACGTCGCGCACGAAATCGGCGAGATGCGCGCGAAAGGCGCCACAGACACTGCCATCGCCGCGAAGCAGGCGGAGATGAAGAAGTTGATGGCGATGCTCGACAACCCATTCATGAATGCCGCCCTGACCTTCATCGAACCGTTCCCGGTGGGGCTGATCGTGACGCTGATCTCCGCGGCGATCCTTCGAAGGAAGACGGCGCCGCCGCTCGCGGGCGTGGCGCAGGCTGTTTAGCTCGCGACGACTGCCCTTACGATCGATGTATAGTTCCGGAGCTTCAGTCCCAACCCATCGGCATCTCAAATTCGAAGGAGATCCATGCGCTCATCCTCGTGGTGTCTTGTGATTGCCTCGGCCATCGCAGTCGTGTCCATCGGAGTTGCGACAAGTTCCCGTTCTGCCGACGCGCAACAGCAGCCGCAGCCTGCCCAGGTGCGGCCCCCCGTCAACTACAGTTGCCAGGTCCCGTACGACGTTGTTCTGCCCGATCCCGGGGACTTCAATCGCCAGGCGAATTTCGACATTTATTCGTGGAACATCTTTCTCGCGCTGAACTGGCCGGCATCCAACTCGACCAGCGGACCGGGGCCGTGCAATCTCCAGAACGGCGTCGCGCGCGATTGCGGCAAGCCGTTGCCGTCGGGCGACTACGGTCCGACGGTGTGGGAAACGTACAAGCCCGATTGGGCGGTGTTCCGCGGCGACTCGCACGGCGGCATCGAGCCGGCCGGGTGGAACTGCCCGCTCGATCCGCTGCCCGGATGCGACTCGCTCGACGCGCATGATGCCGCCGAGGCCAGGATGCCGGTGTTGCGGATGATCATGAAGGATGCGAATACGGCGCAGGAGTTTCTCCAGGCCGGCACATTCGCGCCGCTCATCGACCAGAACGGTTCTTTCGTGCGCTACGAGCTGCGCATGAATCAGGACGAGTTCAACTTCGTCAACGCGAACAAGTTCTGGGACAGCCGCAACCTGAAGGCGGACGTCAACTTCCAGCCGGTCGGTTCGAATGACGACAAGACGATGGGCCCAATCGAGGTGAAGGCAGCCTGGAAAATCCTGCCGGAGCCGAGCCCGCGCTACCACTCGCGCACCGTCGAAATCGGATGGCCCAACAAGGCGAAACCCGGCAAGTTCCTCTGCAAGCAATACACGATGGGCCTGGTCGGGCTGCACATCGCTCACAAGACGAAAAATGCGCCGCAGTGGATCTGGTCGACGTTCGAACAGGTCGACAACTACTCCGGCCCGAATCCGTCGTTCAGCAACCCGGCCTGTCCCGCCGCGCAATGTCCGCCGAACCTGCAGCCGAAGGCTCCGAAAGGCGGCTGGAGCGGCGATCCTCGCGTAAAACAGACGCCGCCGACGCAAATGGTGGTCGCCGACGATTCGGTCGCGAAGGTAAAGGCCACCGACATCAACGCACAGGTGCAGCAGAAACTCGCGGCGGCGGGATCGGTCTGGCAGTACTACCAGCTCGTAAGCACGCAGTGGCCGTCCGTGCCGTACATCAAAGGGAAACCAGCGCAAGTGTTGAAGAAGGGAACCCTCATCAGTCAGGGCGCCGGTCAGCTTCCGCACGACCTCGCGAACGCGACGATGGAAACGTACCTGATGGGACCAAAGACCAACGACTCGAGCTGCATGTATTGCCACACGCTGGCAACCGATGCCTCATTTACCTACAGCACCGACTTCAGTTACCTGCTCCAGGAGGCGTTCCCCGGCTCCGCCGGCGACAAGGTTTCGCTGAAACGGCGCAGCGAGCTCACGCATCTTTTCGGCCGCAACACCGCCGTCGGCGGACAACCGACGAAATCCGTTCACTGAAGGAGAACATCATGGCTGGATCATTTGCAGCGGACGTAGTGCCCCTGTTTACGCAACCCTCGATCAAACACATGGCGCGACTAGGCGTAAAACTCGATAATTTCGACTACATGTCCGATCCGGCCGGCGACGGCGATTATCCCGATCATGCGAACGCGCGCCACGTCTACGCACGCCTCGACGGATCCGAACAGCCGCAGATGCCGCCGGGCGGTCCGTTCTGGGACGACGACATGCTGAAGACCCTCAGCGATTGGATGAACGTCGCGCCTGCGTTCCAGCCGTAATGCATCCGCGCATGCTCGCCTTGCGCGAGGTCAATGCGCGCATCAACGACCTGCGGGACATCACCGTCTCGCAGGTCGTCCGGCGCGGCGATGAGGTCGACATCACATTCGAAGCCTCGCCGCCATTCGTTCTCCGTCTCCACGAAGTTCTCGTGCTCCGTGAACGCGGCGTCTGCCACGCCCCTCTCGTGTCGGGCTTCGTCTTCGTCCCCGTGACGCGCTACGGACGCGTCGCCGCCGCCCGCGCCGGCGTGGATGCCGCAGACTGCGTCGAAGTCTGGATCGACGACGTCGTCCCGCACGAGCGCGTCATTCACCGCCTCGCAGCGGTTGCGTTGGACGCAACGATCGTCGAGTAAATCTGCCCCCTCTCATGTGTGCCGCGTGCGGTACACTCGCGCCATTCCCAAATTATCGGCCCGGCACGCACCGTCGCCTCTTTTGAGTCGCGCGAAGGTGCGGTGGGTGCATTGAATAGACCGGCACCAGAATCTCGTCCGTTGGTCCGTCTGACCAGACGGTCACGATATGGAGCAGCGTGAGATCTTGGCGATGAGCACTCACAGAATGCCGACGCTCGGCCGAACCGTATTCACAGCGGTTCTGGCTGCAGCGGCGTTATCGGCAATCTTCTATGGCCCGGCGTTGTGGCGGCGTGCGTTCCTGCGAACGGATATGGACGAGGTACGCGCAGCGAGCGCCGGCCTGCGCTTCCGGACCTCCCCGGCGCGGCTCAGCGTCGACGTGGCCTACAAGGAGCCCAAGCCGCGGCTTCGGGGGAGTGAACCGGCTGCAAGCGGAGCGGGATACGCGCAGGTTTGGGCCGTCGCCGTGCGGCTTCAGGATCGTGCCACGCAACAGCCGGCTCTGTCGGACCTTCATGCTCTCGGCCTTTCCTACCTTCTCGCGGAGAATTCGACGACGGCGGTTCAAACTCTCGAGCAAGCCGTCCGCGACGAGACGCACGAGCGTGGCGACGTCGTGGAGGCTATCCGGCGCTCTCACAACGCGGCTCTACTCAATGATCTTGCCGCCGCGTACGAGGCGCTGATCGAGCGAAAAGACGATCCGAATCTTCCTCCGTTCGCTCTCGAGGCGGCGCAGCGAGCATGGGCTCTCGAACGATCGCAGCCGATTGCATGGACCCGGGCGGTCGTCATTGAATCGCACCACATTCGCGAGCAGTCGATCGCGGCCTGGCGCGACTATCTCGCTCTCGACGCTCGCTCGGCGTGGGGAGACGCGGCCCGGCTGCGGCTGAATGAGGTTCTGCGGCCAACGGATACTGAGGTCTGGCCGTCGGTACGCACAGCGCTCCTGACGACCTCCAACGATGATCCGAAGCTGCTGCAAACCGTCGATCGTTTTCAGCAGGAGGTGCGTCTCTGGTGCGAGGACGAGCTTCTGCCGCAGTGGGGCGACGCCGTTCTGCGCGGCGAAGCGTCAGCATCCGAGCGGCTTTCACGAATCGCGGTACTGGGTCACGCCCTCGAGCAGGCGAACGGCGGGCGCGAGGTTGCCGGAGCGGTTGCCGCGATTCGAGCGGCGGATCCTGCATCCCTGCGAAAACTCGCGCAGGGGCATTCAGCGTACGGCGCCGGCAGAGCTGCGGACCGCAACTCCGAAGCCGCCACGGCTCTTCGCGAAATGGATGCGGCCGCCGCGACATTGACTCCCGACCTCACGCCATTTGCGTCACGCGTACTAGTCGAACATGCGGCGGAAGTTTATCTGTCCAATGATTATCCGCGCGCGACGACCGAACTGCAGCGAGTGACCGGCGCTGGCGACGCTCCCCTCTCGAACGCATGCACCGGAAAACTTCATGCGCTTCTGGGAATCCTTGCGCTGCAGACCGGCTCCTATGAGGAGGCAGCCTCGCACTATGCACGCGCGGCTGATGCATTTCGCGCGGCGGGTGAGCGGGATCTCGAAGCGACTCTGCTCAGCCGTCTCGCGTCCGCGCTCGAATCCTCCGGTGACTATGCGCGCGCGCGTTCGTATCGGGAGCAGGCGCTCCGTCTGCTCGAACGAACGGGCGACCCCAAGCACAGACACGACGCAATGATCGAAGCGGCCTATGTCGCAATCGGAAACGGCCACCAAGCCGTTGCCGATCTTTTTCTGGACGCATTAGTAGCGAATGACGGTGCGGCGCGTAATTACGTCACCACGTGCACGTCCTTAATGTGGCGCAGCGCATACCGGTTCCGGCGTCACATGGTCGAATCAGCCTCCGCTGATCTTGATGACGCGCAGCGCGTTTGCGGTTCCATCGCCGATCGTTCCGTCAGAGAACGAGCGCTGGCGAATCTCGAACTCGCTCAATCTGCGATCGGCGGCGCCGGCCCGGCCTCTCTGGCGGCACTGGACGACGCGATCCGCTATTACCAGAAAACGAATAGCCACATCTGGCTCAGAACGGCATACGTAACGAGGGCGCGGATTACTGCGGTCCGCGCCCCCGCAGATGCGGAACGCGATTTTCGGGCCGCCCTCGACGAGAGCAACGCCAGCCGCGACAAAATTGACGAGCGGCAGCTCCGCGTTTCTTTCACTGCGACGGCTGACGAGATCACTGATGCATACGTTGAATTTCTCATCGCGCAACACCGCGAGCGGGACGCATTCGTGCTCGCCGACCAAAGCCGTCTCCGCGAACTCATCGACTCTCCGACCGCTCAATGGCCGATCCGTACTACGACACCGTTACTTGTCAGAATTCAGGAGTCGCTGCCGGCTGGCGCGGCGCTTGTTGAGTACAGAGTACTGACCAGCAATATCGTGGCATGGGTAGTCACAGCAAACTCGTTCGCGACAATCCCGCTGCCGGTGTCCGCCAACGATCTCAGACCCGCGCTCGCCAGCCTCGATGTTCGCGCGCCGGAAACGGACCTGAGAAGGACCGCGGCGACCCTGTACGACGCGCTCCTTTCGAATATCGCGCCACTGTTGAAAGACTCGCGGACCGTCGTCATTGTGCCTGATGACGATCTGGAGCGGATTCCTTTCAGTGCTCTTTATGACACCAGGAGCGCCCGGTATCTGCTGGAGACGCATGCGACGGTGGTCGCGCCGAGCGCCGCCCTGTTCGTGCAAAGCAGCCTCCGAGCCCGCGAACGCTCCGATGGTGAGGACCGCCTCGTCATCGTTCAGGCTACCTCGGGTGACGCGAAGTTCCCCAGTCTGCCGGACGGCGCAGCGGAAGCGCAATCGATTGCAAGACTGTACCGGAATCGCCGAATCATTGACGGTTCCGGCGAGAGCGGGCCGCAAATCCTGAAGCAGACCAGCGACGCCTCTCTTCTCCAATTTGTTGGACACACGACGATCGACCGCGATCGCTCATTGCGTGCGCTGCGGCTGGGGTCCGCTGAGAGCTCCCGGCTCAGCATCGCCGACGTTCTCGGCGCGCACCTGCCGCGACTGCGTCTTACGTATCTGTCAGCCTGCGAGACCGACAGCGGTCCTGTAATGAAATCCGAAGGGAGCGTGACAATGGCGCGGACGTTCTTTGCTGCCGGCGTACCCACTGTGGTCGGGACTCTGTGGCCCATCCGCGACGAAACGGCGCGCTTCGCCTCGCGGCTGTTTCATGAACATCTGCGCCGCGGCGAGACACCTGCCGAATCGCTGCGGCAGGCGCAGTTGACGCTGTTGGGACACTATGGCCGGTCAGGAGTCGAATGGGCTGCCTTCCGCGTCATCGGTGCTGGAATGTGACACTGACGGATTCAGATAGGAGAAAAAATGTTGCCAGACAAAATACTAAGAATCACGTTCAACGGCATTTCCACTCTCTTTCCCGGCCTGCCGCCGGGAGGTGACGGCACTGTGAAAAAGGCGTTCGTGCTGATGGCCGCCAATCGGAAGCCGCGCCGCAATCAGTGGAAAGCAATCATTGAAGAACATTCGCCATTCGTATATGTGCCGGTGTCGGTTCTTTCCGGGTGGATTCCGCCCGCTGCCGACAGTGTCGAAGACGAGCACATGGGTGCGTGCAACATCTACTTCATCAACGACGCCAGGGTCGTCATCGAACCTCCCCCTCCGAAGCAGCAGGTAGTGTATTTCACGGACAATCGTGCCGGGCGCGAATTTGAAGACGCGGAGCGTCCCGGCTCCGATGACGTGGTTTCCGAACACGACGTGCGCTGGTTGATGGACGTCCGCAAAGTGGCTCCGCACGCCCGGCTGAAAAAGAGCGCGAATCCGGCGGCCAAAGATGTAGGCGCGGAAGTCGCCGCGGTGGTCGAGCTCGACGGCGGAACGATCAAAGCCAATTTTCCGTGTAAGTCGGTTCAGCCGAAAACGTTCAAGGACGCTCGGAAGGGCCAGGTCAAGGGATTCAAGCGGGTACTCGCCAGTGAGTTCCTCATTGAGATGCGTTATCCAGCACGCACGCAGAGCGTGACTCTCCGGCTAAAGCCGCTGCGCGCCGATTCTCACAAGAACCCGCCCAGCGGCATCGGCGGCGATGAGCTGATCCTTCGCTGGGGTGACAAGGCGGCCATCGACATTCGTATGGGCAACGATCCGAAGGCGGAGGCGCGCTCGCTGCGGTCGTCCCGGCGGTGTGATGCGCGAACCCGCGATGCCAACGGCGCGCCTGTAGCCATTCCTCGGGACGACGACTTCGAATTGCATTACGACCTCCTGGACATGTCGAATTCCGGACGTCCGTTGCCCGAAAACGGCCCGCATCAGACACAGTTCGATGGCTGCTCGCCAGCGTCTACAGGTGGTTGAAGGAGATTTGCTCATGACCATAAAAGCGATTACGCACCGGCAAAATCACAATTCAACGCTCGATCACCACGATGACGCGGAGGAGTCCGAGCATCATCTGAGTGCGGTCGATCCGCGCGCTCCCGCTCACGACCCATTCGAGTTCAGGAAATTGTCCCGGCGCGTGTGCCTCATCCGGCGCGATCAGGGATCGGAAGCAACCGGCTTCCTGGTCGGCCCCGACCTGATGCTCACTGCGGCGCATGCGTTGATGGGCACCTCGGGCATTTTCGCCGATCCCGAAGAAGTGACCATCCTCTTCGACCAATTCATCTGGAACAAGAAGACCCGCCGGATGGCCGCCGGCGACCAATGCAAGCTGCGGCATATCCCGTTCACGCGGCAGCCCGATGTCGTCGCCTCCTCGATCCGCATTGATGCGAAGAGCCGCCGGCGACTCAAGGACACCGGCATGGACTACGTCCTCGTCAGGCTCGATCGGCCAATCGGCCTTTCATTTCTGCCGTTTTCGTACCGGTTGCGGGGGTGGACGAACTGCAGCATCGCGGAGAAGCCGGCGCTCGGTCCCGTCTTCGTCGTACAGCACCCGCTGGGCGGGTTGCAGCAATTCGCCGGAGGCATCATTCGCTCCAACCAACCTGTACCCGATCTGCCGTTTCATTTTCGATATAAGACCGACTCTTTCATCGGAACATCGGGTTCACCGATGGTCAATATCGATCGAGAAGTGCTCGGAATGCATGTGGGCGAACGGCTCGATGACAACGGCAAGACCGCTCACCAGCTCGGCGTCAGCTTGCAGGACATTCACGCCGATCTTGAATATCAGGGTGTGCACCTGCCGAAGTTCAGCGCCGATCTCCCCGCGGAAGTGATGGAATCGATCTTCGGAAGAAGCGAGACAGAGCAAAAGCGAAAACAGGGATTTGACTGGCGCGGAGACAGGCTCTTCGACGATTCCTCGCGCCACGGTAAGCGGAGTGAGACTCGCCGGAAACAGCCCGCCCGGTGAACGGCGATTACAGAGAAGCAGACGACGCATCGAATACAGCGCCGTCTGCTTCTCACGTCGTTGCGATCTCACAAGTGCATTGATGTCCGCGCTACCCGGCAGTTGCTCTGCACGCGTCCCACGGTCGCCGGTGCCGGCATCGTGAACCAGGTGTCGTCGCCCTGATCGCGGCGGGCGGCCATGATGGCTTGTTTGATCGCGAAGAAGGCGGATGTCGAGAGCACGAGCGGCGGCTCGCCGATGCCGCGCGAGGACATGACCGCGGAATTCGTCTGGTTCGGATCGCCGCCTTTGGCGATGGTCACACGCAGATCGACCGGGATCGACTTCGAGCAGGGCGGTTTGTACTCCCATGTGCCGTTCGAGTAGAGGCGGCCGTCGTCTTCGTACATCATCTGCTCGGTCGTCATGAGGCCGAGTCCCTGCACGAACGCGCCTTCGACCTGGCCGACGTCGAGACAGGGATTGAGGCTGTGGCCGATGTCGATGAGGACGTCGGAGCGAAGTACGGTGGTCTCACCGGTGAGCACATCGATCTCCACTTCGCTCGCGGCCGCGGCGTAGACGAAGTAGAGGAACGCGCGTCCGTACTGATTGTCACCCTCGACGTCGCCGATGAGCGGCGTGTTGTAGAAACCGTCGACGGCGAGATTCACGCGCGCCGCGTAGGCGCCGCCGACGATCGACGGCCAGAGCTTCTTCCAGTTCGTCCGCCAACCCTTGACCTTGTTCTCCTTGCAATACTGCTCGAGACGCGCGCGCAGTTCGAGACAAGCATTGCGCACCGCGCCGCCGAAGAGATCCGATCCGGACGAGGCCGCGGTCGGCGTTGCGTTCGGCATCGTGTCGGTCGACGTCTGCGCGACGCGGATGATGTTCATGTCGATGCCGAGGGTTTCCGCGGCGATCTGCATCATCTTCGTGTCGATGCCCTGGCCCGACTCCGCGCCGCCGTGCTGCAGCATCACGCTTCCGTCGGTCGCGTAGGCGACGACGTACGCCACCCCCTGATCGAGCAAACGCGGTTGATAGCCGACGCCGTATTTGAGCGGGATCATCGTCAGCCCGCGCTTGCGCCAGCGATTCTTCTTGTTGAACTTGTCGACGGCGTCGCGGCGCTTCTCGAAGTCGGACGATTTCATCAGCCGCTTCCAGAGATCGCGGATGTTGCACTGATCGAGAACCTGCGCGTACGGCGTCGATTGCGATGACCGCTTCGATCCATCCTGGTACATGTTCTTCCAGCGCACATCCTCGGCGCGCATCCCGCACGCGTGCGCGATCTTCTCGATCGCTTCCTCGCAAATCAGCGTGGCCTGCACGATGCCGAAACTGCGGAACGCGGTGTTGCTGGCGTTGTTCGTCCGCGTCACATCTCCGCGGCTGTGCCACGTCGGCACAAAGTACGCGCCGTCCGAGTGCTGCTGCGAAAGATCCATGACCGGGAAGCTGAGGTCGTACGTCGATCCGCCATTCGAGTAGAGCTGGACCTTGTAGCCTTTGATCTCGCCTTTCTTGGTGAAGCTGGCGTGGAAGTGACCCTGATACGGATGCCGCTTGCCGGTCACGTTCATGTCGGTATTGCGGTCGAGGATCAAACGCACGGGACGATTGAGAATCCACGCCGCGATCGCCGGCGCGGGATTGATGACCAGCGGGCGCGCCTGCTTGCCGCCGAATCCGCCGCCGAGCGGACGCTGAAAAACGGTGACGGCGCTGTTCTCGATTTCCAGGAGTTGCGCGACCGACGACTGCACCGACGATCCCTGCTGCGTTCCCGCGTAGAGCGTCATGACGCCCTGCGCGTCAGGCAGCGCGAGCGCGCCCTGCGTCTCCATGTAGAAATGTTCCTGCGCCTCGTTCCCCATCTCCCCTTCGACGACTTCGCATCCCTTCATCGGCTTGGTCGGATTCTTCAGCCACTTCTCGTCGCTTCCTTTGCGCGTGATGTACGGGATGTGCTCGTTGTTCGGCTGGTCGGTGAAGAAGTCTTTGCGCGCGACCGCTTCGGGGATCGTCAGCACCGGCTTCGTCGGTGCGAAGTCGATCATCTCGGTCTGGATAAAGTACGCGGCGCGTTGCGCGGTCCAGCGATCCTTCGCCACGACCAAGCCGATCGGCTGGCCCCAGCAGATGATCTGTTGATTGACCGCGAAGACGACGTCATCTCCGCCGAGCCCGAGGTATGGGTTCTTCTTGTTGGGGATGTCGTCGGCGTCGATGTAGGCGACCACGCCGTCGAATTTTTCCTGCGCTGCTTTCAACGCGGCCTGCGCGTTTTTCTTGTAGCGGAACGTGCCGCTGGCGATCTCACTGATGACGAATGCGGAGTCGTAGCCGTGCGCCGGCAGCGGGATGTCCTGCGTGTATTTCTGTTCGCCGGCAGCCTGCACGAACGCGGTGGTCTTGAGGATCGGTTCACCGACCGGCCGCTCCTGGTGATAGACGCTGACGGTCTGCGTGCCGCCGGACAGAGGACGCACGAAAACTTCGCCGCCGGAGCGATTCTCCGGCTCGACTTTCTTCGGGAAGCGCTCGTTGGCGACGTGCAGAAAGAATTTGTAGAAGAGCGTTTCGGTGAGCGACTCGCGGTAGCCCTCGGGCAAAAAGTTCGTGCCCGGCATCGGAATGATGACTTTCGCGACTTCGTGGCCGAGGACGTCGAGCGCTTTTTGCAGCGTCTCGTCGTTCCATTTCGCGCCTACGATCGCCTTCTCGGTTTTCGTCATGCGCGATGGAAGCGCCGCGAGTCCGCCGTAGAGAATCGTCGCGCTCTCGACGACGCCTTTCTTGTCGAGGCGGACGACGAAGCCCGCGTTCACGATCGCGTGCGCGTTCTGATCGCGATAGGCGATCTTGAACGTCTCGATCTCGTCGCCTGCCTGCGAGTACGGAATGTGGAACGACTGCGCGATGGCGTCGGCCGGAAGTTTCGAAACCGCCGGAAGCTCGGCCATCGCGAAGGTCTTGCTGCCGCCGTCGTAATCGCGCGACGCGATCGTGATCGATGCGCCGAGCGTTTCGAGCACGAGGTAGACGTCGGAGGGAAAGGGCGAATCGGTCTCCGCCTGGGCGCGCGTCATCATCACGTTGCCGCCGATCGAGCCGATGTTGCGCACCTGCAGATTGGCGACGTCGAGCAAATGCGTGCGGAACGCAGCGAAGCCGCGCGTCTTCTCCTTCGGCTTCTTCGCGATAACGCGCTGCAGTTCGCCGATCACGTTCTGTAGCGACTCCGCGGCGCCGATTTCGAGGCCGCTGTCGGAATCGCGAAATCCGAGGAGGCTCGGGATGGCGTGGATGTCGATGAGGATGTGCGGGTCGGCGACGTCGGCCTTGTAAATCCCGATCGACGTGTTGCCGACCACCAGCTTCACGTTCTTTGAGTTGCCGCCGTTTGCCGCTTTGATGCTTTGCGCTTCTTCGAGCGTTGCCGGACGGAACCACCGGTATCCTCGGCCTGCGCTTTCGAGCGACGCCATCTTGTTCGCGTACTCGATCAGCTCCGGCGGGAACTCCAGCGCGGGACGCGGCCCCGGCAGATGCTGCTCGATCGGCACGTCAGCGAAACAGCGATGATTCGTCGAGTACGTGTTGTGCTTTTTGAAATCGACCGCGAAGCTCTTCATCCCCTCGAGAATCGGCCGGTAGCCGGTGCAGCGGCAGAGATGCCCGTCGAACAAATCTTCGATCTGCTGCTGCTCCGGCTTCGGATTGTTGCGCAGGAACGTGAACATGTTCATCACGAACCCGGGCGTGCAGAAGCCGCACTGCGATCCGTTGTTCGCGGCGATCGCGTACTGCACGGGATCGAGTTTCTCGCGCGTGCTTCCGATCCCCTCGGTGGTCGTGATCATCGCGCCGTCGAGTGAACAGAGCGGACGCAGACACGAGTTGATCGCGGTCTCGACAACGCGCCGCTCGTTCGGCTCCCAACGCGAGAGCATCACCGTGCACGCGCCGCAGCCACCCTCACCGCACGAGAGCTTCGTGCCGGTAAGCCCGATGGCATCGCCGCGAAGCCAGTCGATGAGCAGCGTGGTCGGATCGGGATCGCCGATCTCGACGCGGTTTCCGTTGACGTAGAAGACGATCGCGTGCGATGTGCTCATGCGTTCTCCGTGTGGGACAGGCTGTCATTGATGACGTCGAGAAAGAGGTCGTAGAAATCATCGGCGTTCGCGTCGAGCATCACGTCGATCGATGCGCCATCCGGATCTTCGACGAGCTGGCCCGAGTGATCCGCTTCCTCGTCCAGCTCCTGCACGACGCGCAGCTTCAGCGTCTTTCCGGTTGCGAGGGCGGGATCGGTCAGCACCGCGGCCGCGAGCGGATCCCAGAAAAAGAAACTGCCGCTCTGCACGAACGGGATGTCCGCGGTGAGCGTCTGGTAGATGAACGCGGCCTGCGGCGTGGTGTGGCGCTGCTGAATCCGATCGTAGAACGGCAGATTCAGCGGCACGTGATCGGACGCGTCGAGCGGAACGAGCGTGACCGGCACGCCGGAGTCGAACATGTACTGCCCGCCCAGCGGATCGAGGAAGAAGTTCCACTCGGCGACCTGATTCGTGTAGTCAGGATCGACGACGGCGACGTTGCCGGAAACGTAGACCGCGCCGCCCATCATGACGATGCGCTCGATCTTCGGCGCGACGTCGGGATGTTCGTGTAGGAGCGTTCCGAGGTTCGTGCCGCCGCCGATGCCGAGGATGGTCATTGGTGTGGGTGAGGCCATGAGCGTGGCGCGGAGAAAGTCGACGGCGCTCTCGCTGACCGGCCCGTTTGGATTCGTCGGAAGGGGAACGTTGTAGACGGCGTCGATCGGCCCACGGATCGACGTCGGGAAAACATTGCTGTAGCTGAGCGGCGCGCTCGTCCCCTTCGCCACCGGAACGTCCGGCTTGCCCGTGAGTTGCAAAAGATTGAGCGCGTTGCGCGTGCCCGGCGTGAGATGACACGCGCCGACACCAGTGACGGTGATGCCGCGGAGATCGACGTTGGGATGCATCGAGAGATAGAGGATGGCCATCCAATCGTCGATGTCGACGTCGGTGTCGATGAGCACAGGGATTCGCGTCATGGGTCCGCCTTTCGCGCCTTGTCCGGGATGTCGCGCCATCCTAAAGCCCCATGCCTCGGCCCGCAAGAATGTTAGGATGCAGATACATCCCAAAAACCGAAAGGAGCACCCCATGGACGTCATCCTTCTGCACGACGCCGCGATCGACGAGTACATGTCGCAGGTTCTTCTCACCACCATGCCCGGCATCAATCTCCTCGGCGCGGTGATCGTCAACGCGGATTGCATCGATTCCGCGGCCATGCAGACGGCCTGGCAGATCATGAGCTACATCGGCCGCACCGACCTGCCCATGGGAT
>JAXDIO010000125.1:0-5436 GCA_034663965.1 Thermoanaerobaculia bacterium
CGCCGCGGGCGGACCAGCCGCCGCGCCGGCGGCGCTACGTCATCGTCCTAAGCTTCAATGGGATGAACTCAATCTCCACGCCCACTTCTCGTTCCATCGCTCGCGTCAACGCAATCGAGGCGGTGGCGACGTCCTGCAAGGCGGTGCCGGTCGAGTCGAAGATGAAGACTTCGTCGTCGCTGCGCCGGCCGGGGATGCGGCCGCAGAGGATGCCGGCGAGTTCGCCGTGGATGTCGTCGCGCGTCATCGCTCCGGCCGCGATGGCGTGGTGGAGGTCGCCCGTGAGCGCGGCTTGATCGAGGATGTCGGGGACGACGCGGCTTTGCGCGAGCAGCGCGGGCGCGAGCTCGTTCTTCTCCGGATTGTCGGCGCCGACGGCTCCGATGAAGAGTCCCGCGTGACGATGTTCGAGGCCGAGGATCGGTGAGCGCGAGGGCGTGCAGGTGATGACGATGTCGGACTCGGCGACGGCGTTTTCGATCGACTCTGTGCGGACGACTTCAATGCCGAGGTGCTGCGCGAAGCGCGCGACCGCTGCGGGGTCGGAGTCGAACGCGAACACCTTCTTAATCTCCCGCACGTGCAGCAGCGCCTCGGCGTGCGCGCGGCCTTGAATGCCGCAGCCGATGATGGTCATCGTTCGCGAGTCTTCTCGCGCGAGATGTTTGGCCGCGACCGCCGTCGCTGCGGCGGTGCGCAAGGTCGTAATCCATGTTGAGTCGAGGATGCCGAGTGGAGTGCCGCGCTCGACGTCCATCACCACGATCAAGCCCTGAATCGTTGGGAGTCCGTTATGTCGCGGATTGTCGGGAAAGTTCGCGTTGATCTTCGCGGCGAAGATGTCCGCGGCGGCGGCCTTCACATGAAACGTTCCGCGTTCGCCATGGACGCCGAGCGTTTGTGGCGGCGCGATGCGCCCTTCGCCGAAATCGCGAAACGCCGTTTCGACGGCGGCGATGCAGTCGTCGATGGTGAGCAGCGCGGCAATGTCGGACGCCGTCAGAATTCGCGTCATCGGAAATTCACTTCCGGCTCCGCTTTGGCCGCCCGAGCGCTTCGTGCAGATTGTCGAAGATCTCGATTCCGCGCTCGACTCTCTCCGCGTCATCGCGAACGCGCCCGACCAACCCCTCGATCATCGTCCGCACTCCTGCGCCCTCCGCGCGATCGAATTTCGTCTCCTTCAAATCGAGGTCGTGCACGATTTCCGCGATCGCGCGCACGCCTTTGTCCGCAACTCCGGTTCGACGCACGAGCGTCTCGAGCGTGCAGCGGTCGCCTTCGTGGGTGAAGTCGCCGCCGGCCATGTCGAAGCGGATCTCGCCATCGCGCGGCGCCGCTTTCGCGTCGAAACGGAAGCGCGCCTTGGCGTCGATGAAGCGGCGGATGAACCACGCCGAGGCCAAGCGGTCGATGTGGACGTCGGGGCGGGTGACCCAGACTTTTCCGCGCAACGCGAGCTTCGACTTGGGCATACGCGTCTCCTCCTTCTGATCTTTCTTCAGCCGCGTTCCGATTGCGGCGAGCGCTTTTTCAGCGCTCTTGCGCGCGGGTGCGTCGAAGAAATCGATGCGCCGGATTTCGTCGAGGCGGCGCGTAAGAGCCGCGTGTGCCGCCGTCAACTCGCCGGCGCCAGCAGCGCTTCGCGCACCCTTGAGGGCCGCCCGCGCGTCCGCGGTGAGCGCGTGGTAGCCGGCGTCGCGCGTCTGGCGAAACTGCGCGATGACCGCCTCGTTCGCGACGCCGTCGACGAAGTCGCCTTCGAAGAGATGCGCGTCGCCGCCGCCGGCAGTGATCTCCTGCGCGATCCATTGCATGTCCTCGAGCGCGTCACTGTTCCTCGGCAGGAGGTAGACCGCGTTCTTGACCGCCACCGCTCCGACGCCTGCGAGGCGTTGCCGGATCTTGGCGCGCAGGTACAAGGGCCGCGGCGGAATCCGATGCACGAGGATGAGCCAGCGCGCCATACCCCGATGCTAACAAGTGCTTGGCGATATAGCAACTGCTATACTAAACGGCGCCGATGCGACCAACGCTACTTCAGTTCGTCCTCTACTTCCTCCGCCTCGGAGCCCTCGGCTTCGGCGGACCGGTGGCGTTGACGAATGCTCTGCGCCGCGACCTCGTCGAAACTCGCGATTGGCTGACTCCCGACGAATTCGAGAACGGCCTCGCACTCGCCGCGGCCTGCCCCGGACCGCTGGCGTATCAGCTCGGAATCTACTGCGGCTACATCCGCTTCGGCATCATCGGCGGACTGGCGGTGGCCGTCGCTTTTGGTCTGCCGCCCTTCGTGATCGTGACCGCCGCGGCGTGGCTCTACGTCCGTTTTGCCGACGACTGGCACCTTCGCGCGCTCTTCTACGGCATCGCTCCAGCCATTGTCGCGCTCATCGTCAACGCCTGCTGGAACCTCGGACGCCGCACGTTGCGCGCCGATCGCATCGCGTGGATCTTCGCGATCGCCGCCTGCGCCATCACGGTCATCGTGCAGCGCGAGCTCGCGCTGATGTTCATCGCCGCCGGTTTGCTAGGAGCGCTCGTCTTCGCGCCGATGCCGGTCCGACCGGCGAACGCGCTCGTGCTCATCCCGAGCGCGAAACTATTCGCGTTTTTCTTCAAGACCGGCCTGCTGGTCTTCGGCAGCGGCTTGGTGATCGTGCCGTTCCTGAAGATGCAGGTGGTCGATCAATACCACTGGCTCAGCAACCAACAGTTCCTCGACTCCGTCGCCATCGGCATGATCTCGCCGGGGCCGGTGGTGATTACTGCGACGTTCGTCGGCTACCTCCTCAACGGCTTCGCCGGCGCCGCCGCGGCAACCCTCGGCATCTTCTCGCCGCCGATCCTTTTCACCGTGATTGCGACGCCGATCCTGCTCCGCTATCACAAGAACCCGCGCCTGGCCGGCTTCATCCGCGGCGTCGGCGTGACGGTGGTGGGCGTGCTGGTGGGGACGTCGTACCTCGTCGCGCTGCAGGCGATCGGCGATTGGCTCACTGCGCTCATCGCGATCGCCAGCCTGGTGGTCATCACGATGTGGAAGAGGATTCCGGAGCCGATGATCATCGCCGCAGCGGGCGCGATCGGATTGTTGGCGTATCGGCTGATGCGCTGAATTCAGAAGACGGTTTTACCCAGCAACACGACTTTCGCGCCGCGCTCTTCGGCGCAGCGAACCATGTCCTCCGTTCCGCCGGGACCGTCGCCGCTCTCGCCGTTCCAAAGCGCGATCAAGGTCATGTTGCTATGCACCATGGCGCGGGCGAGCATCCAGAGGTTCGCGCGCTCCCACACTTTGTACGACGCCCCCTTTTCGAAGAGCCAGTCCGGAAGTTTTTCCTGCTCCTGAAGAATGCGCGGCGTCGGATCCTTCACGAGTTGATCGAAGCGATCGCGCCAATCTCCCTTCGACGGCTCGACGGACTTCCGCGCGTACAGATCGGGCGGAAGCGCGAGGTAGATTTCCGTAGGGATGCCGCGTCGCCGCAAAACTTCGTGGAAGAGCATGTCCCCGCCGCTGGCCGCCCCGGCTACGCCAATCGCCTTCGGATGTTGTTTGAGCACGCTGTCGATCGCGTTCTCGATCTCCGCCGTGGCGGCGGCGACTTTCGATTCGGGAAAGCGCGGCGGCTTCCGCTCCGGTTCATCAACACGATGTCCGGTGAAGAGAATGACGTGCGGCGGCGCGTCGCGTGATTCGGCCGCGGCCTGCTTCATGGCCGCGAGTCCAGCCTCGGCGGCTTCGGTGAAAATTTGGAGCCCGCGGAAGATTTCGAGTTGATCGCGAACGGCGCCGATTTTGAAGGGCGTCAGCGTCGCTGTCTTCTGTTTATAACGTGCTGCCACGACGGCCGGCTTCATGCTGCAATAGAACGCGAGATCGGCGAGGCTCACGTCAGCCCACTGCAGGTCGTCACCGGTCGCATCAGTGAGAGCCGCCTCGATCGATATCCGTACCGATCCCGGAAGCAGCGACAGCATTTCGGTGAACGGTTCCAGTTCCCGCTCCGGGTTGTCATGTAACGCTGCCCACAAGTCGGGCTGGCTGTTCGCCAGTTGCACGAGCAGCAGTGCGCAGGCGAGCGCGTTGAGTCCGGGGTAGAAGTTTTTCAGATCGAGCAGATATGCGTCGCGATACGACACGGCAGCCGTGCAGATGAGAGGAGAGGTCAGGGCCGCTTCCCGCCGTTCTTCCATTGTGGGAAGGTCGCGCCAGGCGTCTGTCCAGTCGCTCTTCGCGTTCCGCGCGCGCAGAGCGAGCGCTTCCGAGCGCGCCGTTTTCGAAGCGAGAGGGTGCCGCAGGACGCGGTCGAGGGCAATTTCCGCACGGGCCGGATCGCCGAGGCGTTGATAGATCGTCGACAGACAATGATTTGCTTCGACGTCGTCCGGATCGCCCGAACGGATCCGCTCCCAAATCTCTTTTGCGGCTTCGAACGCTTTGATCTGCAGGAGCTTGCGTCCGAGGTGGCGCAGTCCGGCGACCTCCCATGGCAATCCGGCGATCTCAGTCGCGAACAGAACGAGATCGGCGGTTTTCGAATCGGCGTCTGTCTTCGAACCGACCACTTCGCGCACCGCTTCCGAAAAGCGCGGCGGTACGACGATGAAGGACTCGGCGTCCTGCGCGACCAGGCCCGGCAGCAGAGAAAAGACGGGGCTGTCGGTTTCGTTGGAGGTACGGAGGGTCGCCTCGATCGTCTGAATGAGCGTCGCCAGGCATGCCGCGGGATCGTTGACGCAGTAGAGGAGATAACGGTCGGTGAACAGGTCGAACGGAATCTTGTCGACGTCGGCGCGGATCAGAATCGTGTGCTTCTTGACGAGCGAGTGACGGATTCCGAGCTCGTAAAAAACGTTCGCGTTGTGAATGGAGAGGTCAGCGATCACGACGTCCGCCGTCAACAGCAGTCGAAACATGTCCGCGCGGATATTTCCCGCTTCGAGGATGTCGAGGGTGGTCGTCTTCCCGACGCCGAACGCGCGAAGAGCAGGCGCGATCAGCTGATCGTGAATCGTGTCGAAATTCACGTTCGACTTCTCGCCGAACGGCCGTACTACGAAGGCGTTGTTGATCGTGCTCATGGCAGGAACGTCCCGAAATGGCTTCGTTGGACGCGGCTGGCCACCGCCTGTCCAATCGTCACGAGAGTGTCGAGTTGATCGATCGCATCGAGCTGCTGAACCTTCTCTGGAATTGCGCCCTTCACGCCGAGGTCATCGAGGCCTTTCGCGGAGAGATCGGCATCGTAGCGAGCGTAGCGGAACGCGCGGCCCTGATCCGGAGCATCGTCCGGCACCACCATATCGCCGAGCTCGCGATCGATCGGCGCGCCATAGACGCAGCGTCCCACCGTACGGCAGTTGATGTCCTGATCGACCTGCGCCGCGTACATGACCGCGAATGCGAGCGACTTCAATCCTGAGAAAAGA
>JAXDIO010000132.1:0-7250 GCA_034663965.1 Thermoanaerobaculia bacterium
GTGTGATGGGGGATATCAAGCTGTTTCAGGTCTGCTATGAGGGCGAGCTGACGGTTGCAGTGTCGGACGCCATGCGGCGGCTCGGCGCCGAACCCAATTTCGATCAGAGCTGGAGCGTCTGGCTGCCCGAAGGCGGCCACGCGGAACTCCTCGTGCGCTACCTGCGGATCGAAGTCGGCGACGAAGCGCGCGTCCTCATCGGCTGTTCGCAGTTCACCAAAACGCGCGACTTCCTCCTCATCCGCCACAGCCTCACGCCCGGCGCGGATTACAGCGAGCTGCATGACGCGATCGCGCGTCTCGGCGTCGTCGTCGATCTGCCGTTCGAGTCGACGTTTGTCGTCCAGTCCGACGACCGCACCGACGTCAACACTCTCGGCATGGCCCTCGGCGAACTCTGTCCCGACGACGGTCTCTTCGTCACCGGCATCAGCCACGACTGGGCGTACTGCGACGGGACGACGAGCAAGATGTACGTAGCGGAGCAAGAACCGAAGTCGATTCAGTTCCGGACGTTTTAGCCGGCACAGCCCGCGGTTCATGCTTGGAATCCGAACATGTGCGTGAGAGGCAATGTTGAATGTTCAATGTTGAATGTTGAGTGTTGAATGGAAAGACGCTCCGTCCGAGTTCGCGGCTTCATTCAACATTGAACATTGAACATTGAACATTGAACATTCAACATTGCCTCTCTGAGCATTGGCCGGCACGCCGGCAACCTTCCGATAGAATGTCCGTCCCGTTCAACGGACCATAATGTCAGTCACCGAAGACCGTCCGCGGCCCGACCTGTCGGCGCTCCGCATTCACAGAGAGGATGACGACGCCCGTCGTGTCTCCTGGGGGAAGATCGCCGGCTGGATCATCGCGCTCGGCATCGTCATCGCAGCCGCAATCGCGATCTACAAGGTGTGGATTGTGCCGCGCCGCGCGCCGGTCGTCGACACGCTCGTGGTCAAACCGACCGTCAACGTCACCAACCCCGCGCTGCTGACCGCGACCGGCTATCTGGTGGCCGACCGGCAGTCGAAAATCACGCCGAAGATTTCGGGGAAAGTCGTCCGCCTCAACTTCACCGTCGGCGACAAAGTCTCCGCGGGCCAGGTGCTGGCGGTGCTCGAAAGCACGAACGTGCAGGCCCAGCTCGACGAGGCCAACGCCGCATTGGAGCAGGCTGACCGCGAGTGGAAACGGCAGGCCTCGATGTGGAAGGACGGCGTGACCACGCGCGCCCAACTCGACACCGCCGAGTCGCAGCTGAAAGGCGCGAGGGCGCGCGTCGACCAGATCAAAATCAACATGCAGGACATGGTCGTTCGCGCGCCGTTCGCTGGGACGATCGCTACGAAGAATACGGAAGTCGGCGAGGTGATCTCGTCGGTGATGATGGGACAGGTCGGCGGCACGCTGCCGGCCGGCGCAATCTGCACGCTCGTCGATCTCAACACGCTCGAAGTCGTGGCCGACGTCAACGAGTCGAGCATCGCCCAGTTGCGCGAAGGGCAGGCCGCGGAAGTCAGCGTCGACGCCTTCCCGAATCAGAAGTGGAAGGGTGTGCTGCGCCAGATCATCCCCACCGCCGACCGCGCCAAAGCAACCGTGCAGGTGAAGGTGAAGATCGTCGATCCCGGCGACCGGCTGCTGCCGGAGATGAGCTCCAGCGTGTCGTTCCTGCAGAGCGAGCGCACCGACGCCGAGATGCACGAGCCGGCCAAGATCTGGCTGCCTGCATCGGCGGTATCCGGAGGTCACGTCGCCGTCGTCGGCGCGGACAAACACGTCACGATGCGACGCGTCACCACCGGCGCCGTCGTCGAGAAACGGATTGAAATTACGAGCGGCGTCAATGCCGGAGACCGCGTCGTCACCAGCGGCGTCGATGCGCTCGAAAACGGCCAGTTGGTTCGGTTGGAATGATGGAGGCAGCGATGGAAACACTCGTCGAAATCGACAACGTCAGGAAAGTCTACAAACGCGACGCGTTCGAAGTGCCGGTGCTCAACGGCGTCACGCTGGCCGTTCCGCGCGGCGACTTTCTCGCGCTCATGGGGCCGTCCGGCTCCGGCAAGACCACGCTGCTCAACCTCATGGCTGGCATCGACCGCCCCACCGCCGGCCGCATCAGCGTCGATGGCAAGGAGATCTCACGCTTTTCCGAGACGCAGCTGGCCAGCTGGCGGTCGCGCCACGTCGGCTTCATTTTCCAGATGTACAACCTGATCCCGGTGCTCAACGCATTTGAGAATGTCGAGCTGCCACTGCTGCTGACCAAGCTCTCGAAAAAAGAGCGCCGCGAACACGTTCAGGCTGCCCTCGACATCGTCGGACTCGGCGACCGGGCCTTCCACTATCCCCGGCAACTCTCCGGCGGTCAGGAACAGCGCGTGGCCATCGCCCGCGCCATCGTCACCGACCCGACGCTCCTCGTCGCCGACGAACCGACCGGCGACCTCGATGCGAAAAATGCCGAGGAGACGCTGGATCTGTTGCGCCGGTTGAATGCTGATTTCGCCAAGACCATCGTCATGGTCACGCACGATCCGAAAGCGGCGCTGAGCGCGAAACATACGCTGCACCTCGAGAAGGGGCTGCTCGTCGAAGGCGCGTACGGCATGGAAACGGCGGCCAACGCATGAAGTTCGCGAAACTGATCCGCCGCAATCTCTTCCGCAACAAACTGCGCACCATCCTCACGATGCTGCTGCTCGCGGTCATCTTCTTCTTCGTGGCGACGCTGCTGGCCATCCTCGACAACTTCGAGAACTTCTCCAACGCCGGCGAAGGCGCCAACCGCCTGGTCGTGCAGTCGGCCATCTCGCTCGCCAACCTGCTGCCGTACGCGCACGAGCAGAAAATCCGCGCGATCCCCGGCGTCGTCGACACCGCCAAGCTGCAATGGATCGGCGCGTATTACAAGGAGAAGTCGAACTTCTTCGCCAACTTCGCCGTCGACGTCGACAAGTTCCCGACCGTCTTCGACGACTACAAAGTCTCGCCGCAGGATCTGGCCGCATTTCAGGCCGACCGCCGCGGCGCGCTGGTCGGCGTCGATCTGATGAAACGCTTCAACTGGAAGGTCGGCGACCGCATCACCCTCAAGCGCCAGATCTTTCCGTTCGACCCCGAGCTGACCATTCGTGGCACGTACGTCCACCCGGTCCAGACCACGTCGGTCTTCTTCCCGATGGAGTACTTCCAGCAGTCGCTCGGCAATCCGGGCCAGGTCGGCACGTTCTGGGTCAAGGTCGCCGATCCGAAACAGATGGCCGCCATCAGCCAGCAGATCGACGCCATGTTCAAGAACAGCGACTATCCGACTGAAACCTTCACCGAAAAAGAGTTCCAGCAGAACTTCATGTCGATGATGGGCAACGTCAAGTTGCTCTTCACCGCCGTCTCCACCTGCGCGATCTTTATGGTGGTCCTCCTGGCCGCGATCACGATGTCGATGTCGGCCCGCGAGCGCGTCACCGAAATCGCCGTGCTCAAGGCCATCGGATTCGAGCAGCGCCTCGTCCTGGCCATCATGCTCTCGGAATTCGTTCTGCTGACAGTGATCGGCGGCGCGATCGGCAGCTACGGCGCGCACTTTCTCTTCCTCTTCGTCGACGCAGGAAAGATGACCCAGGGCTTCCTGCAGAACCTCGGCGTCCACGCGAAGACGCTGACCATCTGCATGGCTACAGCCGTTGGGATCGGCCTAGTCGCGGGCGGCTTCCCCGCGTTGCGCGCCTCCAATCTGCGCGTCGTCGACGGCCTGAGGAGGGTGGTCTGATGATTCCGCTCAAGTACAACATCGGCAACCTGAAAGCGCGCCGCGTCTCGACGCTCATGACCATCCTCGGCATCGGCGTCGTCATCGCAGTGATGATTTCGATGATGGCGCTGAAGAACGGCGTCAACACCGCGGTCGTTTCGTCCGGCTCGAAAGACAACTTGATGGTGATGCGCGAAGGCGCCGCGGCCGAGCTCTCCAGCTGGGTCACCAAAGACGCGTTCCGCATCATCCGCGCCCTCCCCGGCATCGCCAAAGAAGGCGGCACGCCGCAGATCTCACCCGAGCTGGTCATCGTGTTCAAGATCCCGAAGAAGGACGATCCGAAAGGCTCGAACGTCCTCGTGCGCGGCGTGACGCCGATGGCCTTCACGATGCGGCCGTACGTGAAAATTATCGACGGGCGCATGTTCCGCCCCGGCGTCAACGAGGTCATCGTGGCCCGCCGCATCCGCGACCGTTTCGTCAACACCGCCATCGGCGACAGCTTCAAGTTCGGCTCGCAGACCTACAACGTGGTCGGCGTCTTCGACGCGCAAGGCACCGCATTCGATTCCGAGATGTGGTGCGACGCCGATTTCCTCGGCCAGGCCCGCAAGCGCGACGGCTATTCATCGCTCATCCTCCGCCCCACCGACCGCGATGCGTACGAGTCGATCAAAGCGGCCATCAAGGGTGACAACCGTCTGAAACTCGAAGTGACCAGCGAATACCAGTACTACGCGGATCAGACCACCGGCCTGGCCGGGATCGTGATCCTCGTGGCGATCGTGACGTTCTTCATGACCATCGGCGCGATCCTCGGCACGATGAACACGATGTTCTCCGCCATCGCCTCGCGCGGACGCGAGCTGGCCACCCTGCGCGCCCTCGGCTTCAAACGTCGCACGATCCTTTTGTCCGTCATCATCGAAAGCGCCTTCGTCGCGCTCCTCGGCGGCATCGCCGGCCTCGTCCTGGCACTGCCGATCAACGCCATCTCGACGGGAACCACGAATTTCCAGACGTTCTCGGAAGTCGCATTCAACTTCCGCGTCGACGGTCACGTGGCGCTGAACGGCATCCTGATCGCCCTGATCGCCGGCATCATCGGCGGCGTGCTCCCGGCGCTTCGCGCGGCGCGGATACCGATCACGACAGCTTTGCGGGAAATCTGAGGGAAGGGGGTCGGGAGTCGGGGGTCGTAGAAACTAGACCTGCTCCGACACCCGACACCCGAACCGCCACGCCGTTTCTTCGTATACGCTCACGAACGTTCACCTATGTTGCCCGTCCAACAGAAGCCCGAACTTCCGCGCAAGCGCCGCGGCGCGCGGCTTTTCGCGGTCTGGGCCGCCGCGCTGGCCGTCATCATTTTCGATGAGGTGATCACACGGCTTCTCCAGCCGCTGCACATCCCCGGCCTCGGCGTCTTCAGCTTCATCACCTTCCTGGCGTCGCTGCTCCTCATCGCGCTGACGCTGTACGGCTTCGCCGTCTTCGTCCGCTGGACGTTGCGCAAACTGTTCTGGCGCGTCGGACGCCGCCTCTTTCTCAGCTACGTCCTCATCGGCATGCTGCCGTTTTTCCTCTTCGCGATTCTGCTGCTGACCGTCGGCTACCTCATCTGCGGCGTCATGACCCACGCCGCGCTGCGCGGCGAGCGGCTGGCCAGCCTCGGGCAGCTCGAGACGGCGGCCTTCGAGTACTCGTTCACCGGAAAGCGGCCCGCGGGCGTCACGAAGAGCCTCGAGATCTACGACACGAACGACGCCTCCGGCGCGAAGCTGCCGCCGTGGCTGAAGTCGACGACATTCAGCGGCATGGTCTGGCGGCAGGATCGAGGCTTTCTCGTGGCCTCACGCCAGTCAGCGTCCGAAGGCGCCGAGCCGCGCACGATCGTCTTCGTCGAGCCGCTCGACTCTGAATGGATCGAACAGCTGCAGGACAAGTCGGGCATGACCGTGCGCATGAGCGTCGAAGGCGCCAGTAAGTCACGCAAGAGCGGACTGAGTGTCAATAACGGCCGGCATTCCTTCGATATCGATGACGACGACAGCGGCGCCCTGAAGGATCTCCTCTTCAACTCGATCGGACGCAAAGTGATCTGGGCCGACGTCACTGCGTTGACCGACTGGGACACGGGAGCAACGATCGAGGATCACCACAACCTCTTCACGGTCATCGTCAACCCGTTCCCGAACCTCTTCCACTTCTACTTCGGCGCGCACGCAGACGACTACGTCCGCGGCCTGCTGCAGTTCATGGCCTTCGTGATCTGCCTGCTTCTGATCTTCTATGCGCTGGCCGTGCTCTTCGCCGCGGTGCTGATTTTCTCGATCACGCGCGCCGTGAATCGCATCGAGAAGGGAACCAAGGCCGTCGAACGCGGCGACTTCACCTACCGCATCGCCATGCAGCCGCACAACCAGCTCGGCGAGATGGCGAACTCATTCGACCGGATGACCGAGTCGATCGCCACGCTCCTCGTGAACGTGGCCGAAAACGAGCGTCTGCAGAGTGAAATCGAGATCGCCGCATCGATCCAGCGCAACCTCCTGCCGAAGGAAGGCCCGCAATTCCGCGGCGTCTCCTTCTCCGCCCATTTCGAACCGACTGCGTCGATCGGCGGCGACTACTACGACGTCTTCAACATTGACAAGACCCGCCTCGCGGTAGCCATCGGCGACGTCTCCGGCCACGGCCTCTCCACCGGTCTGGTCATGGCCATGGTCAAAGCCGCCATCACCACGCTGGTCGAAGAAGGGGCGGAAGAAACGGCGCTCTTCCATCGCCTCAACGACCTCGTCTTCCGCTCCACCGAGCGCCGCGCCTTCATGACGCTGGCCTTCACGATCTTCGATCTGGAAAAAGGGACGATCCGACACACCAATGCCGGCCATCTCTATCCGTACCTGCTGCGCGAAGGGCAGAAACCTCGCGGGATCGAAGTCCCCTCCCTCCCCCTCGGCGTACGCAGCACGATCAGCACGCACACCGCGGAAGTCGATCTGCAGGAAGGCGACGCGATCGTCTATCTCTCCGACGGCATCGTCGAAGCGCAGGACGAACAAGGGGAGCCCTTCGGATTCGACCACCTGGAGGCGCTCCTGTCTCAATCGGCCGATCGCTCCCCGAGCACGATCCGCGACCAAATCCTCGAAGCCGTGGCCCGCCACTGCGGCACCCGCCCCGCCGACGACGACCGCACCGTCATGATTCTCCGCTTCGACAACTTCCGCCACGGCTACAACCAGAAAGCGGCAGCGGTCCCGGTGCTCGAAGAAGTAACGGTGTGATGTGGCACAGACACTCTTGTCTGTGCGGGTGGGAGGCTTGCGCTGAAGACTCATGTCGCGCGATTTCAAAAGCACAGACAAGAGTGTCTGTGCCCACAGCTGTCCAAATTAGGTTGAGAAGACTTCGGTTCTGCTGAGTGTACGAGTCATTTTTGATGAGAAGTGGAGATCCACCCCTCAGATGCTGTCCCAATTGA
>JAXDIO010000127.1:0-5998 GCA_034663965.1 Thermoanaerobaculia bacterium
ACGTCTGGGCCGCCGTTCTTCCAACCTTCCACGTCGGCGGCCTCGGCGTCTATGCGCGATGCCACCTCGCCGGCGCGCGTGCGCTGCCGATGCCGTGGGATCCGCGCGCGTTCGCGGAATCGGAGGCTACGATTGCGTCGCTCGTCCCCGCGCAGGTGCAGGATTTGATCGCAGCGCAATTGAAACCGTCGCCAACGTTGCGTGCGATTCTCGTCGGCGGTGGCATCTTCAATGTTGAACGCGGCAATTGGCCCGCGCTGCCGAGCTACGGCATGACCGAATGCTGCTCCACGATCGCCATCGAAGAGACGCTCCTCGGGCATATCGAAGCGCGCCGCGAATCGGACGGACGGCTCGCCTTTCGCGGGCCGTCACTCTTCACCGGCTACGCGACGGAGGAAGGTCTCATCGATCCAAAGATCGACGGCTGGTTCGTCTCCGAGGATTTGGGAGAGGTCGATGGACGAACGTTGCGGGTCGTTGGGCGTGCGGGCGATTTCGTCAAGATCGGCGGCGAGTCGGTCGATCTGAAACGCCTCGATCGCATCCTCTACGAGCTGGCCAGCAACGACGCGGCGATCGTCGCGGTCGCGGACGAACGGCTCGGGCATGTCATCCATTTGGCGACCGCGGTCGCGCCATCCTTCGTCGACGCATTCAACGAGCGCGTCCATCCGTTCGAACGAATCCGCGGAGTGCATCGCGTGCAATCGATTCCGCGTTCGCCGTTGGGAAAACTGCTGCGCGCCCAACTCGCTGAAGCTGTAGCGTCGCCACGGAAATGATGTGGCACAGACACTCTTGTCTGTGCTTTTGACTTCACGCAACTTGCGAGTCAGGCGCGAGCCTCCCAAAAGCACAGACAAGAGTGTCTGTGCCACACAACCGGCGCGCTACCATAGCCCGATGCTCCGCAGGCGCACGGCGGTGATGATCGCGATCGCGGCCGGCGTCGCCGTGACGCTGCTGCTGGCGTTCGACGTCGTCGATCCGCTGGAGTTGCCCGCGCGCGACCTGGTCCTGCGCCGCCTTCCGCAACATGCCGCGCAACGGACCGTCGTCGTCGCCATCGATGAGCAGTCGTTGCGCGACGTTGGCGCCTGGCCGTGGGATCGCGCCAAACTCGCCACGATCGTCGATCGGGCCGCGGACGCCGGCGCGCGCGGCGTGATCCTCGACATCCTCCTCGCCGAGCCGCGCGGCGGCGACGAACAGCTCGCGATCGCCGCGAAGCGCCTGCCGGTGCTGACGGTGGCAGTCGTCGATGAACACGGCCGCTGGCTGGTGCCGCAATCGCCGCTGTCGGAGTCGGTCACCGCCGCACACGGCAACTTCGAGGTCGATCACGACGGCATCCTGCGGCGGCTGTCGGCGACAAAGCAGAGCGGTGAACGCTCGCTGACCGCGCTTTCGGTCGAAGCCGCATCGCTCATCACCGGCGCACCGATTCCGGTCGGACGTTCGATCGCGCCCGCGTTTCGTACGCGCGCGAGTGCGATCCCGACGATCAGCGCCGCGGATTTGCTTCGCAAACCGGCGCCGGCAAAAAGTCTCCATGGCAAATTGGTCTTCATCGGCCCCACCGCTCTCGCCCTCGGCGACCGCGTGCTGACTCCGACCACGCGGCGCCATCAACCCGATCCCGGCGTCACGGTTCACGCCGCGGCAACGGAGTCGATCATCCGCGGCGACGTCATCACCGAACTCCCGCCGCTCGCTGCCGGCGTTTTCGCCGCGATCGGCATCGCCGCGATTCTGATCGCACGCCGCCGCCGCATCGCTGCGAGCATCGTCATCGTCGCGATCGTCGCAGGCGGCATCGCGATGCTCGCGAACGGAATCGCCATTCCGTTCATCACCCTCATCGCCTCCGCCACCATTGCCGTTGGCGTCCTCGAAACGCGCATCATCGTGGCCGCCTTGCGCAGCAGCGAAGAGCGCTACATCGATCACCGCGAGCGCGATGCCGAATCGAAGCGCGTGCTTGCGCATGAATTAAAAACGCCGCTGGCGTCGATGCGCAGCCTCACCCAACTCATGAACGGATTCGACCTCAGCGACGCCGAGCGGAAGCGCGTCACCTCGCTGCTGCAGCACGAAGCCGGGAAACTGGAGACGATGGTCGGAACTCTTCTCGACCTGGAACGCCTTCCGCTGCGCGACTTCGCATCGTCGTCAACGATCGTCGACCTCGGCGACCTTGCCTCCGCGCGCGTTGATTTCCTGCGCGCCAGTACTAACCGCACGCTGTTCGTCTCCGCCGATCGCGACGTCTTCGTCCGCGCCGATGCCGCGCTGCTGGAGCGCGTCGTCGACAACCTCGTCGGCAACGCGCTCAAGTACACGACCGGCGCGGTCACCGTTCGCGTGGCCCGGCGAAACAATGACGCCCTCCTCGAAGTGGAAGACCGCGGCCCCGGCATCAGCGAAACGGAGCGCGAGAAAATCTTCGCCCGCTTCGTCCGCGGAACCAGTGCGGCCGGCACCAACGGACTCGGGCTCGGGCTCTCGCTCGTCTCCGAAATCGCCAAATGGCACGGCGGCGCCGCAAGCCTCGACGCCGTGCTAGGCGGCGGTTCACGATTCCGCATCACGTTGCCGGTTGCCGGAGAATCAGCGAAAGCGGGAGCGATGTGATGGCGACCGTGCTCGTGGTCGACGACGACATCGGCATCCGCGAAAGTGCGGCCATGGCGCTCGAAAAAGTCGGCCTGAAAACCGTGCAGGCCGGCGACGTCACCTCGGCGCTCCAAGCGCTGCGCGCGCACCGCATCGACCTCGTGCTCAGCGACATCTACATGCCGGGCGAAAGCGGACTGACGCTGCTGCAGGCGATTTCCGAACGCCGCAACCCGCCACGCGTGATTCTGATGACCGCGCGCGGCACGATCGAAACAACCGCGTTAGCTCAACGCATCGGCGCGTTCGATTACATCGCCAAGCCGTTCGACCTCAGCGAGTTGATCGCCCGCGTTCGCGCCGCCCTCGGCGAGCGCGTCGCGGACGAGGTCGAAATCGAGCCCGGTCCCTCCTCGCGCATCGTCGGTTCGCATCCGTCGATGATCGCCATGTACAAGGCCATCGCCCGCGTGGCCTCGCTCAATGTGCCGGTGGTGATTCTCGGCGAGAGCGGCAGCGGCAAAGAGCTCGTCGCGCAGTCCATTCACGACCTCGGCGACCGCGTTGCCGGCCCGTTCATCGCCATCAACTGCGGAGCGATTCCCGACACGCTGCTCGAAAACGAGCTGTTCGGATCGGCGCGCGGCGCCTTCACCGATTCGCGTCAGGATCGCCGCGGCGCGCTTTCACGTGCCGACGGCGGGACATTGTTCCTGGATGAAATCGGCGATATCTCGCCGGCCTTTCAGGTCAAGCTCCTCCGCTTTCTGCAGGACGGCGTCGTCACGCCGCTCGGCGCGGAGAAGAGCCATCGCGTCGACGTTCGCCTGATCGCGGCCACGCATCGCGACATCAAGCGGCTCGTTTCCGAAGGTACGTTCCGCGAAGACTTGTATTACCGCCTTGCCGGATACGAGATCGCTGTTCCACCTTTGCGCGACCGCGCCTCGGACATCCCACTGCTCGTCGATCACTTCAAACATCGCATCGGCGCAGAGATGAAGAAAGATTCGATCGCCGGTCCGTCGCAATCCGTGCTCGACGTCTTCGCCGCGCATGCGTGGCCGGGCAACGTCCGCGAACTGGAGCAGGTCATCCGGCGCACCGTCATCGACTCCGGCGCGATCGCCGATCCTGCCGCCGCGTCGCGCGCGTTGCGCGACATCGCGCCGTCATCCGCGCCGAAACCGGCTGCGGCGGCAGCGCCCGAAGATGATCTCGTATCGCTCGATGAGGCGGAGAAACGGCACATCATTGCCGTGCTGCGCGCCACCGGCGGGAATCAGACGCAGGCCGCCTACATTCTCGGCATCGAACGCAAGACCCTTGCGCGCAAAATCAAACGACTCGATATTTCGCTCGAAACCTGATGAGGCCGAGATGAAAACATTGCTCGCATCGCTCGCCATGCTCACCGCCGCCGCGGCTACGACCACCACGCCCGCGCCCGTCGGCTACCGTTTCGACGACGTCAAGCGCACCGTCACGCTAAAAACCGCGAAGAACGAATCGCCCGCCGCGAAAGGCTCGCACGCCCAGAGCGGCGATCGCGTTCACACCGGCTGGTTCTCGTACGCGCTCATCGCCGCCGAGCCGCAGCGCGCGAAATTCGAGATTTTTTCATCGACGGACATCCAACTCGCCGGCGGCACTCCCGGCGTCATCCTCTCCGTCGAGCGCGGACGGATCCACGCGATGTTCGACAAGATCACCGGCTCCGAGCCGCGCATCGTGCAGACGCCCGGCGCGCTGCTGGCGGTCCGCGGGACGCAGTACAACGTCGAAGTCGATGCCGCCGGCAAAACGATCGTCGACGTGTTCGAAGGCACGGTGGAGATCCGTTCCCCCTTGCGCCCCGAGCCGTTCCTCGTCCGCGCCGGCGAAACATCGAGCTTCACCCGCCGCGATCCGCCGCCCGATCGTCCGATGAAAACACCGGACGACCGCCGCCCCGACGCCCCCGGCCGCCGCGACGGCGCCCCGCCCGATCCGCGCGGAGGCCACGACGGCTCCGGCAGCGGACATCCCGGCGATCCCGGAGGCCACGGCGCGCCTCCTCCGCCTCCTCCGGCATCCCGCCCTCCGCAACCACCGAGCGGCCCCGGCGGACATCACTGATTTCATCTGCGTCCCATCTGCGTAATCTGCGGATCAATCATCCGCGGATCAACGCCTGTATAATCCGTCCCTGTTTCCACGCATATGAGCGAGTCAGCCACGGCGGAAAACTCGGCCGTCCCGATGCCGCGCCTTGGGGTTCAGGCGGTTCTGCGCACGGACGTGGGACTGGTGCGCTCGGAGAATCAGGACTTCGGCACGTACACCACGCCGCGCGAGGAGAGCTCCAGCCATCCCGGTGGACGGCTCCTCGTCGTCGCCGACGGCATGGGCGGTCATCGCGGTGGCGCCACTGCCTCGCGCCTCGCCGGCGAGACCGTCAAAGCGCAATACCTCGGCAGTGAGACGTACGACATCGCCCAGGCCCTTCGCGAAGCGCTCACGCGCGCGAACGCGAGGATTTTCACCGAGGCGCAGGCGAATCCCGATTTGCGCGGGATGGGGACGACGACCTCGGCGCTCGTGGTCAAGAACAACCAGGCTTGGTTCGCGCACGTTGGCGACTCACGCATCTATCTCGTTCGCGGCGACGACATCAGTCAGATCACCGAGGACCATTCGCTGGTCGCATCGATGGTTCGCGAGGGGTTGCTCACGCCGAAGGAAGCGGAGACGCATCCACGGCGCAACGTTTTGCAGCGCTCGATGGGCGTTGGCGAGGACGTCGAGATCGACGTCAGCGGGCCGTTCGACATCAAAGAGAACGACATCTTCATCCTCTGCAGCGACGGACTGCATGGCCTCGTCAAAGAGCCGGAGCTGAAAGAGATCGCCGCACTGCCGATCAATCAGGCCGCGACCGAGTACGTGAAACGGGCTCTCTCGCGCGGCGCTCCGGATAACGTCACGGTCATCGTCGCCAAGATCGTTCCGATCGATGACATCGGAAGTGAAACGCTCGTCGATGGCGATGAGACGCTTGCGGATCAACCGTTCGACGAGACGCAGCGCGACACCGCGCCGATCACGCCGATCACCGACGACGTTGCGGGCACGGAAGACGTCGGTGAGACGACGCTCGACTTGCCAGCTCAGCCCGACCTGGAGAAAACCGTCGAGACGCCGATCGTCGATGCGGCGCCGCGCGGCTCGATCGCCAAGTGGGTGCTCATCGCGGTGCTCGTCCTCGGCGGCGCCGGCGCGGCGTGGCTGTACTGGAACCATCAACAAGGAGTCGCAGCCACGACCACCGCGCCTGCCCGCTAATCGCATGGCCTCCTCGCCCCGCCTCCTCTTCGGATTTCTGCTGCTCGCCGCACTT